>NZ_JCAFUM010000002.1:0-377083 GCF_059371335.1 Stenotrophomonas sp. YJH_SMC_6
CTTGTCCCCGACCTGGATTCGCGCTTCGGGTAGTGCCGGCCGCTGGCCGGCAACCTCTTTGAACCAGGCATCGAGAGCAGCCGGCCAGCGGCCGGCTCTACCAGGGCTTGTCCCCGACCTGGGTTGGCGCTTCGGGTAGTGCCGGCCGCTGGCCGGCAACCTCATTGAACCGGGCATCGAGAGCAGCCGGCCAGCGGCCGGCTCTACCAGGGCTTGTCCCCGACCTGGGTTTGCGCTTCGGGTAGTGCCGGCCGCTGGCCGGCAACCTCATTGAATCCAGCATCGAGAGCAGCCGGCCAGCGGTCGGCTCTACCAGGGCTTTTCCCCGACCTGGATTCGCGCTTCGGGTAGTGCCGGCCGCTGGCCGGCAACCCCTTTGAGCCAGGCATCGAGAGCAGCCGGCCAGCGGCCGGCTCTACCAGGGCTTGTCCCCGACCTGGGTTCGCGCTTCGGGTAGTGCCGGCCGCTGGCCGGCAACCCCATTGAACCGGGCATCGAGAGCAGCCGGCCAGCGGCCGGCTCTACCAGGGCTTGTCCCCGACCTGGATTCGCGCTTCGGGTAGTGCCGGCCGCTGGCCGGCAACCTCTTTGAACCAGGCATCGAGAGCAGCCGGCCAGCGGCCGGCTCTACCAGGGCTTGTCCCCGACCGGGTTCGCGCTTCGGGTAGTGCCGGCCGCTGGCCGGCAACCTCCTTGAACCAGGCATCGAGAGCAGCCGGCAGCGGCCGGCTCTACCAGACGGGATCGTTACCGCAGCGGGCGATCCTCGCCGCCATCCCCGCTCTCGGCAGGCGCCGGACCGGCGTTGCTGCGACGCTGCTCCTCATAGGTGCGGAACGCCTGGTGGATGTGCTTGCGGAGCTCATCGTCGTTCCACGGCTTGGTCAGGAAGCGATAGATCGCACCACGGTTGATCGCGTCGGTCACCGTGTTCAGATCGGTGTAGCCGGACAGCACCAGCCGGATCGTGTCCGGGTACAGCATCTTCACCCGGCCCAGGAACTCGGTGCCGCTCATGTCGCTCATGCGCTGGTCGGACAGGATCACCTGCACGTCGTTGATCGCTAGCAGATCGAACGCATCGCGCACGTTGCCGGCGGCCAGAATGCGGTAGCCATCGCGGCGGAACAGGCGCACCAGCGAGCGCAGCACGTTCTCCTCGTCGTCCAGCAGCAGCAGTGTGCGGTCCGGGCGGGTCTCGGCGAAGGCTTCCGGGCGCAGGTAGCGGCGGCGCAGGGTCATGCCGGCGGCATCGGCCGACATCGGTTCGCCGAACAGGTAGCCCTGGAATACATCGCAATCGTTGCGGCGCAGGAAGCCCAGCTGCGCCTGCGATTCCACGCCGTTTGCAATGACCGTCATGCCCAGCTGGTGGCCCATGGCGATGATCGCGCGTGCGATGGCCGCCTCGCGGTTGCCGGCTGGTGCACTCTTGATGAAACTGCGGTCGATCTTCAGCTTGTCCACCGGGTAACGCACCAGCGCACTGAGGCTGGAATCGCCGGTGCCGAAGTTGTCCAGGCTCAGGCTGATGCCTTCGTTGCGCAGGTTGGCCAATGTCTCGTGCACGAAATTGACATTGTTGGTCAGCGCGCTTTCGTTGATCTCCAGCGTCAGCATCTGTGCCGGCACGCCCGCGGCCTGGATCAGGCCCATCACTTCAGCGAAGAAGTTCGGCCGCAGCAGCTGCAGGGTGGAGACATTCACGGCAATGGTGAAGTCGTCGAAGCCCTGGTCGCGCCACAGGCGGGCCTGCTTGAGCGCGCCTTCCAGCACCCAGGTGCCGATCTGCACGATGATGCCCAGCCGCTCGGCGGTGCGCATGAAGCGCTCCGGCACCAGCATGCCCAGCGTGGGGGACTGCCAGCGCAGCAGCGCCTCCATGCCCACAACATGGCCGTCGCGGGCACTGACCAGCGGCTGGTAGCGAAGCTTCAGCTCGCCGTTGGGGATCGCGTCGACGATCTGGCGCGCGATGATGCTCTCGCTGTGCGCGCTCGGCGGGGTATCCACTGCATGGATGCGCACCGCGTTTCCACCTTCGCGGGCCGCCTGGTACAGCGCATCCTCGGCGTGGTCGAGCAGTCGCGAGGCGTTACTGGCGTGTTCCGGGCACAGGCTCACCCCCAGCTTGCCAGTCATGAACAGCGTGTACGGCAGCACCGACAGGGGCAACTCCATCTGTTGCCGGATCTCCTCGGCGAAGTCCTCCGGCAGCGGCACGTCGGCGTTGCGCGGGACCGCGATCAGGAACTCGTCGCTGCCATGCCGCCACAGTTTGCCGCGACCGCGCAGGTAGGACTGCAGCCGCTGCGCCACCAGCACCAGCGCCTGGTCACCCACCTCGGCGCTCATGTTCTCGTTGACTGAAGCGAAGTGGTCGATGTCCACGTGCATCAGCATCAGCGCGGTGCCGCCGGAGGCCGCTTCGGCGACCATCGCCTGCAGCTCGGGGTTGCCGGCACCGAGGCGATCGGGTGCATCATCGATGCTGACCGGCGGCTGGTTGGGATTCCACATAGGCTCAGTATTCCGGTGACTCAACGGCGGCCATGCTGGCCGCCTGGTAGGGGAGGTGAACGTCGATCAGGGTGCCTTCGCCATGTGCGGATTCGATGCGCACATGGCCGCCGACACTCTGCGCGCGCTCGCGCATCACGATCAGGCCCAGGCCGCGCGGGCCGTCCGGGTCGAAACCTTCGCCGTCGTCGCGGATCTGCAGGTGCAGGCTGCGCTTGCCGATGTCGCGCAGCTGCAGGTGTACCTGGCTCGCGCGCGCGTGCCGCAGCACGTTGGTCAGGCTCTCCTGTGCGATGCGGAAGCAGGCCTGTTCGATGCTGTTGTCGGGGCGATGCGGCAGGGGCTCGATCTCGGCCAGCAGCTCCACCTGCGAAGAACGGAACAGCACCCGTGCCTGCCAGCTGAGGGCCGCTTCCAGGCCCAGCGCGTCCAGCTGCGGAGGGCGCAGCAGGGTGGAGATGTCGCGCAGCTTGGCTACCGTGGTGTCGGCCAGGCTGACGATCTGTGCCAGGTCCTCGGCGCGGCGTTGCGGATCGTGCTCGTCCTGCGCGGCATGGGCGGACAATTTGATCGCCGTGATCGCCTGGCCGATGTCGTCGTGCAGATCGCGCGAGATCGCGCGGCGCTCGTCTTCCTGCAGGGAGAACAGGCGGCCGGCCATCGCCTGCAGTTCGCGGTTGCTGGTTTCCAGTGCACTGCGCGTCCGTTCGGAATCACTGAGGTCGCGCACGATCAGCAGCTTGCAGTCGCGGCCACCATAGCGAACCTCGCCCACCGCCAGGCCGGCATGGAAGCTGCGGCCGTCGGCGCGCTGCATGGCCACCACGCTGCTGTGGCCGGGGCCCAGGTGTGGCTGCCCTGCACGCAGCTGGCCGCGGACGCGGGCCAGATCACCGGCAGCGACCAGCGCCGACAGCGGCTCACCCAGCAGGGTATGGCTGCCATAGCCGAACAGGCTGGCCGCCCAGGCGTTGGTGTACAGCACGTGCTCGTCGGAGAGGATCACCACGCCATCGGGCAGCACCCGCACCAGTTCGCGGAACTGCTCCTCGCGCTCGCGTAGCAGGCGCCGCGATTGCTCCCGCTCGGTCACGTCCTGCAGGGTGCCCAGCACGCGGCTGCGGCCGGACTCATCGACACCACTGGCGGCACGCAGGTGCACCATCAGGGCGCGTCCGTCCATCGACAGCAGGGGCAGCAGTACGTCCACCTGCACCGGATCACCCGAGCAGAGGTCGGCCAGCAGCTGTTCGGTCTGGGTGGCGGTGGCAGGGTCGGCGGGAACCAGCAGCTCGTCGAAGCGGTGCCAGCGGCGGGCTTCCGGCGGCCGGCGGCCAAGCAGTCGGTAGACCTGGTTGGAATAGCGGCCCATGCCGGTGGACGGGTCCAGTTCCCAGGCGCCGATGCGCGCCAGTTCGTGGGCTTCTTCCACCCGCGCAAGCGCCTGGTCACGGCGCAGCTGGGCCAGGTCTTCGGCAGTGCGGTCGATGGCAATCAACAAGCGGGCGTTGTGGCCGTCATAGCTGATGGCGTTGGAGCGCAGTTCCATCTGCCGCAGCGAACCGTCACGCAGCTGCAGCTGGGTACGCAGGATGCACAGTTCCTCCGGCGCCTCGCGGATCGCCTCCAGCTTGGTCTGCAGCGCCTGGTCCTGGCCTGGCGGCCACAACGCGTCGATGGTCTGCTCCAGCAGTTCGTCACGCTCCCAGCCGAAGGCGATACAGGCAGCCGGATTCGCATCGAGGATCGCCAGCGTGTCCAGGTCGTAGACCAGGATCGGGCCGGGGTTGCCCTCGAACATCTGCCGCAGGCGCAGCTCCGAGGCCTGCTGGCGCGCATGGGTGTGCAGCACATGCTCGGCCAGCGGCCGCAACAGCAGATACAGCAGGCCGGCACTGGCCAGTGCGAAGAACGAGCCCTTCACGCTCTGCCACATCGCCGCCTGCTGCGGATCCGGCACCAGCGCCTGCACGGCACTGTCGGAAGCGATCATCCAGGCCAATGCCATCACCAGGTAGCTCAGGACCACCCGTCGCCGGTCGCGGCTCAGCGCCTGCGCCATCCGCGGATCGGGTACAAGGGCGGTGCCGGTCGGTTCTGCAGGCATGGACGGGCTGGTTGAAAGGGGCGCCGGCCATCTTACCGCGCAGGTGCGCCCAGACCACTCAATTATCCGCCGCAGGCGCCGTTAACCACTGCGTGCCCCGCTGACGGGCGTGTCATCCGGAGCAAGATCGCGTGGACCAAGGGATCATCGCCAGCCTGCTGCAGCACCCGCTTGCGTCGGCGCTGGTCATCGTCGACCGCACGGGTCGCCCGCTGGCGGCCAATCCGGCTGCGCGCGAGCATGGCCTGCCGGCCACCGTGGCTGCGTATGCGCCGATGCTGGAAGATCTACGCCTGATGGCTGCCGATGGCGGCATCGTGGCCTGCACGCTGCCGGGTGGCCCGCACGGGCACTACGATGGCCACCTGCGCGCCGTGCACGATGGCGCCGGCAACCTGCTGGCCTTCACGCTGAGCATTCCCGAACCGGTGCCGCTCGGCGGCGGTGGGCGCTGGGAGCTGGCGCTGGACAGTGCCGGCCACAGCCTGTGGGACTGGGACATTCCCAGTGACCGTGTGGTGCGCACCCCGGCAGTGGGCGATGAAACCGCCACCGAGATGCTGGCCCGCGTGCACGGCGAGGACATCGCCCAGGTGCGGGCCGCACTGGAAGAGCATCTGCGTGGCTTGAGCGAGCAGTACAGCGCGCAGTTCCGTTTCCGCCAGGCCGATGGCCAGTGGCGCTGGGTACTGGACCGGGGCCGCGTGGTCGCGCGCACCGCCGATGGCCAGCCGCTGCGCATGGTCGGTACCCATACCGATATCGAACAGCAGAAGCAGCTGGAAGGGCTGCTGCAGGAACAGCAGCTGCACCTGAGCGAGGCCCAGCGCATCGCCAGCATGGGCAGCTGGTCGTTCGACCCCAACAGTGGTCATTTCTGGTGGTCGCCGGAGCTGCGTTCGATGCTTGCGCTGGAGCAGGGCGCCGTACCCGGCCAGCGGCGCTGGCTGAAGCAGCTGCACCCACGTTCACGTGGCGCATTGCGTGCGGCGTGGCGGCGGTTGTGGCGCGATGGCCGTGCCGCCAATCTCGAACTGGAACTGACCCGGGGCAATGAGCCGTCGCAGCACCTGCGGCTGTGGATGCAGCCGTTGCTGGACATGGACGGACAGCCCAAGCGACTGCTCGGACAGGTGCAGAACATCACCGAGCAGCACCAGACCGACGCGTTGATCCGCTGGCGCACCGAGTTGCTCAACCGCGTCTCCGCGCTGGGCCGCATCGGCGGCTGCGAGATCGAGGTGAAGACCCGGCACATGCAGTGGACCGAGGAGTGCTATCGCATTCACGGCCTGCGCAAGGAACCGATCACCCTCGACCAGGCGCTGGCGTTGTACACCGAGGACTCACGCAATGCCTTCGAAGCGGCGTTGGCGCGCATCGCCAACGGCGGGCTGCCCGAGCAGCTGGACCTGTGCTTCTACCGCCAGTCCGGCCTGCGCGTCTGGGTGCAGGTGCTGATCGAGCTGGACCGCCGTGACGGCCTGCCGCCGCGCTTCGTGGTGCTGTTCCGTGACATCACCCGCGAGCGCGAAGCCAACGAGCGCATCGAACTGCTGGCCCACTACGATCTGCTGACCGGCCTGCCCAATCGCGTGCTGCTCGGCGAGCAGACGGCAGAGGCCATCGAAGAAGCACGTGACCGTGGCACATCGCTGGCGATGCTGTTCATCGACCTGGATGGCTTCAAGACCATCAACGACAGCTTCGGCCACGCCACCGGTGATGCGCTGCTGAAGGCCGCTGCGACGCGCCTGCACCAGAACCTGCGCAACAACGACCTGTTCGGCCGCTTCAGTGGTGATGAATTCATCGTGGTACTGCGCGACCTGGCCGAGCCGGAAGACGCCGGCCACGTCGCGCGCAAGCTGATCGCTTCGCTGGCCGAGCCGCTGCGTCGTGGCGAGACCACGTTGAAGGTCGGCGCCAGCGTCGGCATCGCGATGCTGGGCGATGCACAGACCGATTTCGATTCATTGCTGCGTGCCGCCGATGCCGCGATGTACGCGGCCAAGGAAGCGGGGCGCAACACCTACCAGTACTACAGCCAGGACGCATTGGCCCGCATCCAGCGCAAGCTGGAGCTGGAGCATGCCCTGCACGGCGCCATCGAGCGCGAAGAGTTCAGCCTGGCCTACCAGCCGCTGCTGCACGCCCACCACGGCGAGCCGCCGGCGATCGAGGCACTGTTGCGCTGGCACCGCCCCGGGATCGGCTACTGCAGCCCGGCCGAGTTCATCCCCATTGCCGAAAAATGCGGCGAGATCGTGCGGATCGGCGACTGGGTGCTGAATGAGGCCTGCCGCCAGGCAACCGCCTGGGACCGTGCCGGTCTGCGTTTCGACCGCATTGCGGTGAATGTTTCTGCGGTACAGCTGCGAGACCGCGGCTTTGCCGAGCGTGTGATCGAAATCTGCCACGCCCATGGCTGGCCACCGCAGCGGCTGGAGCTGGAACTGACCGAGTCGGCGTTGATCCGTGACACCGACATCCTGCGCCATTGCTTCGACGTGCTGGAACGGCACGGCGTGCCGCTGGCGGTGGATGACTTCGGTACCGGCTTCTCCAATCTCAACTACCTCAACCGCTTCCCGGTGGGGCGCCTGAAGATCGACCGCAGTTTCGTGCAGGGCATGCTGCACGATTCGGGTACGGCCGAAGTGACCCAGGCCATCGTGCACCTGGGCCACGCGTTGGGCATGAAGGTGGTGGCCGAGGGCGTGGAAACGCACCAGGAAGAAGACATGCTGCGCCGCCAGGGCTGCGACGAGATCCAGGGCTACCTGTACTCGCGACCGCTAAGCCCGCGCGACCTGGCGCAGTGGCTGCGCCAGCCACAGCCGGTTTCGCTGCGCACCGATGCCAGTGGGGAAGTGATGCTGGTGCGGTGATCAGCTGCACTGGTTGGAACTGACCCTGGCTGCTGTGCCTATCCACGCATGGCGTGGATCTACCGCAACCCGCTTTGGTGGGGGCCGACCGTTGGTCGGCACGGATGCCTGTGCCTCTCGATCATCCACGCATGGCGTGGATCTACCTCGGAAAATCCGCCCTCAGCTGCACGCGCAGCGCTTCTACAATGGCCGCATAGCGCCGCTTCTGGACCAGATAGCTGGCCAGGAACAGCGGAAGCACCAGCAGCATCGGCGCCACCACCGGGCGCATCGCCACCAGTGGCAACAGCAACAGCGACAGGATCGCCACGAACCAGCTGCACAGGCCGATCACCCGCACTTCGTGCCGTCGCGCGTTGAGTACGATGCGACCGCGCATCACCGGGAAGTAGCGCAGGCCGAAGCTTGGCGCGAAGCTCTCGCGGAACGCCATGCTGCCATCGGGCAGCGCATGGAAGGCCAATTGCAGCCATCTGTCCTGCGGCAGGTCACGTTCCAGGCTGCCCAGCGAGAGCCGGGCCTGCATGGCCGGTGACGCCGCGATGCGTTCGTTGAACAGGGTGATGCCCCAACTGAAATAACCGGCCACCCAGGCCATCAGAAGGACGGTCTCGATCAGCAGGAGTGCGATCAGGGTGATGGCCATCGGTCTTCCATGAACGGGATCGGTGGATCATGCCACAACGATTTCGCCACCCCGGTAGATCCACGCCATGCGTGGATGTTGCGGCGAGGGCCAGACGTCACACCGGCGGATGAAAGCCGTCCACCCATGGCGTGGATCTACTTCAGCGCTTCCCCGTCCAACCCCAGGTCCCAGGCCAGTCCCAGCAGTGCCTCGTCCGCCCGCGACGGGGCGGGGCGCGCGTCCGCCAGCTGCTGCAGTTCGCGGATCTCCTCGCGTGCCACATCCTCCAGCTGCTGCAGCTGCTCACGCACGCTCGCGTTGCGCGGGCGCTCGGTATCGGTGAGAGAGGGCAGGGCGCGGATCAGGGTCATGGTGCGGGTACAGGATGCATCCAACGGCGGGTTACAGGCAAAGGCCCCGGTTGAACCGGGGCCTTGCGGGCTGCCGGCGAGGGCAGCGGACATCAGGATCAGAACAGCTCGACGGTGCCGGCGCCCATGCTCTGCTGGGCAACCGGCTTGTGCGGCGGGCGCTCCCATTCGCTGCGCAGTTCGCGCAGGCGGCTGCCGGTGCGCTGCAGGGCGGTGGCGATCTCTTCGTCGAATACGCCGCCATTGCGGTGCAGCAGTTCCTGCAGGGCCACCGCTTCGCGGTTGATCGCGGTCAGGCGGTCCAGGTGGGTGTGCACGCCGCCCAGCGCCTGGGTGGCGATGTCTTCGAACTGCAGGGCGCGCACGGCTTCGGCTACGCTGCCATCGATCGAACGGGCGCACTCGGACACTTCGCGCATGCCGTCACCCAGCGAGGCGTTGATCTGCGCGACGTTGTCGAGCATCGCCGCCGCTTCCTGGCGCGCTTCGCGGGAGCGGTCCATGTCACGCGAGGCCATGTGCGAGACCGTCTCGCGCACCTTGGCGATGGCGTCCTTGGAGCTGTGTGCCAGCTTGCGGATCTGCTCGTTGAAGGTGGTCGAGCGCTCGGACAGGTTGCGCACTTCGTCGGCGACCACCGCGAAGCCACGACCGGCTTCACCGGCACGTGCCGCTTCAATGGCAGCGTTCAGGGCCAGCAGGTTGGTCTGGTCGGCGATCGACTTGACGTCTTCCAGCAGCGCGAAGATGCCATCCAGGTGCTGCGCCATCTGGTCGATGTGCTGCACGGTGGTGCTGCTCTGGCCGCTCACCTGTTCCAGCGCTTCGACCAGCTGTTCCATACGATGGCTGGCGTGCTGGGCGAAACGGGCAACGTCGAGGCCGGCATTGCCTTCGTCACCGGCGCGGTCGACGATGCGCGACAGGGCCTGGCTCTGCTGGCGAGACTTGCGGTTCATCGCATCGAAGCTGCCACCGAGGCTGGAGACGGCCTGGCGGATCAGGTCACGGGCGCGTTCCACTTCGCCGCGCGAACCCTCGATCTCGTTGCCGACGAAATTGCGCAGTTCGGTCAGCAGCTGGTCCTGCTCACGCAGGACTCGGGCGTGTTCCGGGGAACGGTGTGCCTGGGCGCGGGTGGTCCACCACGCAAAGCCGAGCCAGCTCAGCGTCATCGTGGTCAGGATCGCCCAGCGCAGGGCGGCCGGCCATTCGAAACCGATGGCGAAGGGGAGCAGCAGGGTCAGAGCCAGGGGGGCGGCCAGACGGATGAAAATGCGTGAGTACATGGACGTTCTCGGGAGGTGCACGGAGGATGTATCGGCCGTACCCCCTTTCTCTTTAACGTCGATGTGCCTCGAAGTGCATCCTGAATGCGCCGGTTTTCCGGCGCCTTGGCGGCTTCGGGGTCAGAGCCCTTTCCGTGCCGGAAAGGGATCCGACCCCACACCCTCAGGCCAGCTGCCGGTCCACGGCCTCGATCATCGCCTTGCGGCTGAACAGGAAGTCCCAGTAGCTGCCGCCCAGCTGCCGCCACAGCACCGCAGCGCGCACCGCGGCCAGCAGCAGGGCGCGGATCTCGGCCACCACGCCAGCCTGGCCCAGGTAGTGCGGGTTGCCCTGCACCATGACCCGCGGCTTGAGGTGGCTGATGGTGTCGGCGTAAAGGCCTCCCAGGTTGGCCAGCACGTCCGGGTGGCCGCTGTCGCCCAGTTCGGTGGCCTGGCGCTGGGCGCGCTCGATGCCCGAGGCGACCTTGTTCACGGTGGCGCCATCCTGAACGAAGCGACGCTCCAGCTGCAGCACCGACAGGGCCAGCTTGGGCAGGATCGGGTCCTGGCCCTGGCTGCGGAAGTAGTTGTGCAGCAGGCGCAGGCCGGACTTCAGTGCATGGCGGTCACCGAACACCTCCTGCGGCGAGGACGCATCGACACGGAACACGCTGTCCACGGCGGTGCGCACGGCGGCGGCGTCGGAATGGCCGGTATCGGCGATACGGCGTACCTGCTGCAGGGCCTGGGCAATGCCGGCCAGGGCCAGGACGCGGTCGTCGACAGTGAAACTCATGCAGCGATTACCTCAAAAGGGGAAGGGGTGGTGCGCAGGCGCTGCTCCAGCGGCGCATCGGTGGCGGCGATCACCGCGCCACCCAGGCACACGTCACCGTCATACAGCACCAGCGATTGACCGGGGGTAACGGCGCGCTGCGGGCGCGCGAAGGTGACCAGCACGCTGCCATCGTCCAGCACCTGGACCGTACACGGCTCATCGGGCTGGCGGTAGCGGGTCTGGGCGGTGCATTCGAAGCGCCGTGCCGGCGGCGAACCGGCGATCCAGTGCGCGGTTTCCGAGCGCAGGCGCTCGGACAGCATCCACTTGCTGTCACGGTCCTGGTCCACGTACAGCACGTTGCTGGCCACGTCCTTGCCAACCACGTACCACGGCGCGGCCGGGCGGCCACGCACGCCGCCGATGTTCAGGCCCTCGCGCTGGCCCAGGGTGAAATAGAACACGCCCGGATGCTCAGCAATCACGCTGCCGTCGGCCGGGTCGAGGATCTGGCCCGGCTTGGCTGGCAGGTAGCGGCCGAGGAATTCACGGAAGTCGCGCTCGCCGATGAAGCAGATGCCGGTGGAGTCCTTCTTGGCGTGGGTCGGCAGGCTGACGTCACGCGCGATCCGGCGCAGGTCGGTCTTTTCCAGGTCGCCGATCGGGAACAGGGTGGCCGCCAGCTGCTCCTGGCCCAGCTGGTGCAGGAAATAGCTCTGGTCCTTGGAACGGTCGGCGCCGCGCAGCAGCAGCCACTGGTGGCCGCGCTGGGTCACCCGTGCATAGTGGCCGGTGGCGATGCGTTCGGCGCCCAGCTCGCGGGCGGCATCCAGGAAGTGCTTGAACTTCACTTCGCGGTTGCACAATACGTCCGGGTTCGGGGTGCGGCCGGCCGCGTACTCGGCCAGGAAGTGCTCGAACACGCCCTGCCAGTACTCGCTGGAGAAGTCGCGGAAGTGGAACGGGATGCCGAGCAGGCCGCAGACGGCCACCGCATCGCGGCGGTCGTCCTCGGCGCGGCAGTCGCCGCTGCCATCGTCGGCCCAGTTCTGCATGAACAGGCCGGCCACGGCTTCGCCCTGCTGTACCAGGCGCCAGGCGGCGACCGAAGAGTCGACACCTCCGGAGACGCCCACCATCACGCGCGGAGTGCTCATGCGACCTCCCGGACCAGCGAAAGCGGATGGCGCTGGCCACCCAGGTAATCAGCCACCACCTGCCAGACCAGCGGGCTGCGCTGGCGCTCGCCGGCGGCCTGCAGTTCGGCCGGGGTCAGCCACAGCGCGCGGTCGATGCCGGTGTCCAGTGGCTGCGCCGGGTCGTGCGAGACCGGGCGCGCCGCGTAGCAGAAGCGCAGGAAGGCGGTGCCGTCGCCGGCAGTCCACTGGTAGCAGCCGATGAAATGGGTCAGCTGCACCGTCCAGCCGGTTTCCTCGCGGGTCTCGCGCAGGGCTGCCTCGGCCAGGCTTTCGCCCGGCTCGAGGTGGCCGGCCGGCTGGTTCAGCACCTGCCGGCCATCGATGGTCTCTTCAACCAGCAACACGCGGCCGCCGTCGACCACCACCGTGGCGACGGTGGCGTGCGGTGCCCAGCGCGGGTCCGGCGTGGCGTTCAACTCAGAACTCGTCCTTCTTGGTCAGTTCCAGCTCCATGGCGTCGGCGGTGCGGATGGCCGCATCGATGGCGTCGCTGAGCTGGTCGGCAGTGGCATCGGCGTCGATCTTGACCACGAACATGGCGGTGGTGTCCTGCTTTACCCAGCCGCCCATCTTGGCATCCTGCGAATCTTCCAGCAGGCGGTTGGCCACGGCCACCGGGAACTGCTTGGTCTTCGCGTTGTAGGCCGGCGACCAGATCTCGCGGATGTTGTGGGTACCGAAATCTTCCACCGACGAACGCACGTAGACCATCTGGGTGCGGTCACCCTCGACGTCGAAGACCATGCGGTAGTCGCCGTCCTCATCGACTTCGTAGGTGTAGCCCAGCTTGTCCAGATGGCGGGCCACGGCCTTGTCGGCGTCTGCGGCGGCAGCGGAGCCGGTGGCAGCCAGAGCGATCAGGAGGGCGGGGAGAAGGGTCCTTTTCATGAAGATCCTGTGAAACAGTGTTGAGAGAGGGTGCAATTGTGACGGTGGGCGTGCGTGCCGTCCAATCCGCGGCAGGCCGACGCAGGCGCGCCCGAGCCTCTATAATGGCCCGATGCCCCATGAGTCTTCCCCCGATTCCCAGCACGAGCACGGCGTCGCCGTAGAGGCCGCGCGCCCGGAAGTGGCGCCGCCGCCGTTCTACCAGGTGATGCTGCTCAATGACGACTACACCCCGATGGATTTCGTGGTGGATGTGCTGCAGCAGTTCTTCAGCATGGACCTGGACAAGGCCACGCAGGTGATGCTGCACGTCCATACCCGCGGCCGCGGCGTGTGCGGGGTGTTCACCCGCGAAGTGGCCGAGACCAAGGTCGCCCAGGTCAACGAGTACTCGCGGATGAACCAGCACCCGCTGCTGTGCACGATGGAAAAGGCCTGACCGGCTGCTGATTCTCGTCCGGGCACATCGATCCCGGATGGGTGTGCCCTCCAAGGTGGGCACCTACCAAGCGCGGGTCTCACCTCTCCGCCAGCGCCTCCAGGGCCATCCGGGCGACTGTCTCGTCGATATCGGCCGGGTCGCCGTCATCCCTGAACCACGCTGCCGACAGCGCAGTGCTGGCCGCGATCCAGCGCAGCAGGCGTGTGCGTTCCAGTTCGGCCAGCGCACAGACCTGCTCAAGGCGGATCGCAAACCGCTCGGGCCGCGTCGCAACGTGGATGCCCGGACCACAGAGGTCCGGGTTGCTGAACATCGTCGTGTAATCGAACGCACGGTCCCCCAGCAGTCGCTTCGGGTCGATCGCCAACCAGCCGCGCGGGCCGAAATCCAGCACATTGTCATGATGCAGGTCGCCGTGCAGCGGCCGGATCTCCTGTTCATCACGCAGCAGCCCCTCCGCCAGTGATCTGCACTGTTCCAGCAGTGGCGGCAGCACAGCCCTTGGCTGCAGCAGGTCGGCGAACCATGTACGCAGGCAGACCAGTTCCGCTGGCGGCGCGCTCCGTGGCCGGTGCAGCCGCTGCAGGACCTGGCACAGGATCGCGGTGCAGGCGTCATCGTCGCCCTCGATCGAGCGTTGCCGCAGCGAGTCACCGCGGGCACGCTCGATCAGGATCGCAGGCCCCTCGTGGGCCAGCAGGCGGGCGGCGCCATCGCCGTTCCACCAGCGTAGCAGGCGATGGCTGTTCTGCTCCTCGGTCTCGCTGCTGATCTTCAGCATCGCTGGCTCGTCCGTAGCGGTCAGCACCGGCCAGAGCCGGGCGTGGGGCGTACGGAGGGCCGGGCCATCACGCCGCAATCGCCAGCGGCTCAGGTAGGGTTCGCTCATGCTGGGTGGGCTGTCCTGGAGTGAATGAAGATCAAGCGATCTGTACTGCTAACGCCATCTGAACGCAGCAATCCGCTAGGGTGATGGAAATCGCGTAGTCAGGCCGCATATTGTCCCCATCTGCCGCCGGAGTAATCCATGTTCAGCAAAGACCTCGAACACACCATCGGCCAGTGCTACAAGCGCGCCCGTGAGGCCCGGCATGAGTTCATGACGGTCGAACACCTGCTGCTGGCACTGCTCGACAACCCGTCAGCCCAGGCCGTACTGAAGGCCTGTGGTGCCGATGCCGACCGCCTGCGCCAGGAGCTGGAGCAGGCCATCGAGGCCTCCGTGTCCCGCCTGGCGGAAGACGATGGCCGCGACACCCAGCCGACCCTGGGCTTCCAGCGTGTGCTGCAGCGGGCCGTGTACCACGTGCAGTCCTCGGGCAAGAAGGAGGTCACCGGCGCCAATGTGCTGGTCGCCATCTTCGGCGAAAAGGACTCCCACGCCGTCTATTACCTCAACCAGCAGGATGTGACCCGGCTGGATGTGGTCAATTACCTGTCCCATGGCATCGCCAAGCTGGGCGATGAAGGCGAGCAGTCGTCTTCGTCCCCGGAGGGCGAGAGCCGCATGGAAGGCGGGGAGGGCGAGCCCAAGGGGGATGCCCTGACCGAATTCGCCAGCAACCTCAACGACCAGGCGCGGGCAGGTCGCATCGACCCGCTGGTCGGCCGTGCCGACGAGATCGAGCGCACCATCCAGGTCCTGTGCCGCCGCCGCAAGAACAACCCGCTGTACGTCGGTGAGGCGGGCGTAGGCAAGACGGCCATCGCCGAGGGCCTGGCCCGCCGCATCATCGAAGGCTCGGTGCCCGACGTGCTGGCCGACGCGGTGATCTACTCGCTCGACCTGGGCGCACTGGTGGCTGGTACCAAGTACCGTGGCGACTTCGAGAAGCGCCTGAAGAGCGTGCTGACGGCACTGAAGAAGGTGCCCAACGCGGTGCTGTTCATCGACGAGATCCACACCATCATCGGTGCCGGTTCGGCGTCGGGCGGCACCATGGATGCGTCCAACCTGATCAAGCCGGCGCTGGCGTCGGGCGAGCTGCGCTGCATCGGCTCGACCACGTTCCAGGAATACCGCGGCATCTTCGAGAAGGACCGCGCGCTGGCGCGCCGCTTCCAGAAGATCGACATCGTCGAGCCGACGGTGGGCGAGACCTACGAGATCCTGCAGGGCCTGAAGTCCAAGTACGAGCTGCATCACGGTGTGACCTACTCCGACGAGGCCCTGCAGGCCGCAGTGGACCTGTCGGTGAAGCACATCGGCGACCGCCTGCTGCCGGACAAGGCCATCGACGTGATCGACGAGGCCGGTGCCCGCCAGCGCCTGCTGCCCGAGGAGCAGCGCAAGGAGCTGATCGACGTCGAGGAGGTCGAGGCGATCGTGGCCAAGATGGCGCGGATCCCGGCCAAGCAGGTCAGTGCCACCGACAAGGATGTGCTGCAGCACCTGGAGCGCAACCTGAAGATGGTGATTTTCGGCCAGGACCCGGCCATCGAGACGCTGTCCTCGGCGATCAAGCTGGCCCGTTCGGGCCTGGGCAACCCGGAAAAGCCGATCGGCAATTTCCTGTTCGCCGGCCCGACCGGCGTCGGCAAGACCGAAGTGACCAAGCAGCTGGCGTTGCAGCTGGGCATCGAGCTGGTCCGCTTCGACATGTCCGAGTACATGGAGCCGCATTCGATCAGCCGCCTGATCGGCGCGCCTCCGGGCTACGTCGGTTTCGACCAGGGCGGCCTGCTGACCGAGAAGATCGTCAAGACGCCGCATTGCGTGCTGCTGCTGGATGAGATCGAGAAGGCGCATCCGGACATCTTCAACATCCTGTTGCAGGTGATGGACCGCGGTGTGCTGACCGATACCAACGGTCGCGAAGCGAACTTCAAGAACGTGGTGCTGGTGATGACCACCAATGCCGGCGCCGCGCAGGCCTCGCGGCGGTCGATCGGCTTCACCAAGCAGGACCATGCCACCGACGCGATGGAGACCATCCGCCGCAGCTTCACCCCGGAATTCCGCAACCGTCTTGACGCGGTGGTGCAGTTCCAGGCGCTGGGCTTCGAGCACATCCTGCGCGTGGTCGACAAGTTCCTGATCGAGCTGGAGATGCTGCTGCAGGACAAGCACGTCAGCCTGTCGGCCACCCCGACCGCGCGCGACTGGCTGGCCCACCATGGTTTCGACCCGCTGATGGGTGCCCGTCCGATGGCCCGCGTGATCCAGGACAAGATCAAGCGTCCGCTGGCCGACGAGCTGCTGTTCGGCAAGCTGGTCAACGGCGGCAAGGTCAGCATCGACGTGCGCGACGACGAGCTGGTGGTCGAGACCCAGGCCGAGCCGGAGCGGCTGCTGCCGGTCACGGTGGAATGAGCTGACGCCGCAGGCTTGGCGTGAAAGACTGGAAATGACAAGGGCGGCTTCGGCCGCCCTTGTCGCATGCACTGCAACTCAACGCCCCTGCTGCGCCAGCCGCCTGAAGGTCGCCGCATCGATCGGTTCGATCCGGGTCACGGTGCAGTGATTGCTGTCGGTTTTCAGTGTGCTGCGGGCATCGCCGCAGATCCGTTCAGGGGTACTGGGCGTGAAGAAGACATAGCTGGCCGAGGCGGCAGCGCCCAGGCAGCGCTTCTGCAGGTGCACCCGATAGTGGTTGTCACCGTCGCGCAGCAACACCTCGCGTTCCGTGCTGGAGGGGCGGATATCGCGATTGGCGATGAGGGCAATGCACTCGGACGCGTTGGAGGGCTTGCTGGGTTCAGCGGCGAATGCCGCCAGGGGGAGGCTGACCAGCAGAACTGCCGGCAGCAGGACGTGCGGGAGCAGGGCGTTCATGATCGGGAGGGGGTGGCGATCCGGACTGGATCGGATCCCACGATGCCGCGGCGGCTGCAGGCGCGAATCTGCCGCAAGCGGGGCTGACCGACGCCACGGTGAGCTCGGTCACGGTGACCTCCGGCAGGGCCGGATTCCGGGCATGACAAAAGGCCAGCAACCAGGGCTGGCCTTGTCGAGTGGCGCTAGGCGCCGACCGCTTACTTCATGCGGTAGGTGATACGACCCTTGGTCAGGTCATACGGGGTCATTTCAACCTTGACCCGGTCACCGGTGAGGATGCGGATGTAGTTCTTGCGCATGCGGCCGGAGATATGGGCGATGATTTCGTGCCCATTTTCCAGGCGAACGCGGAAAGTGGTGTTCGGCAGCGTCTCGCTGACGGTGCCCTCGAACTCGATGGAATCGTCTTTCGACATGTAGTCCTGTGCGGTTCAGAAAACGGCCACGCTGGGCCTAAGGCGCGGTATTTTACGCGTGACGGCGCCAGCTTGCAAAGTTTGTGTTAACCCCCGGCCAAACGCCGTGCTGGCAGGCGTCCAACCGCTTGGGTCCACGGGCCTTCCCGGCCGTCACCGCGCACGGCCCGGCGCACGTGCTGCAGGAATTCCGCGCGCGGCAGGTGCTCGGCGCCCATCCGCAGCAGGTGCGGATTCTCCACCTGGGCATCGATCAGTTCCCAGCCCCAACCATGCAGGGTGGATGCCAGGGCGGCCAGGGCGATCTTGGAGCCGCCGCTGGCACCACTGAACATGCTTTCGCCGAAGAACATCGACCCGATTGCCACCCCGTAGATGCCACCGACGAGGGTCTGCTGGTCCCAGACTTCAAACGAATGGGCGAAGCCCAGGTCGTGCAGCTGGCCGTAGGCCTCGACCATCGCCGGGCTGATCCAGGTGCCGTCCTGGCCGGGCCGCGGTGCTGCCGCACAGGCGCGCATCACGCGGCTGAAGGCGGTGTCGGCGGTGACCTCCCACGTACTGCTGCGCAGCTGGCGGCGGAACCGGCTGGACAGATGCACGCCCTCGGTGCGGAACACCATGCGCGGGTCCGGCGACCACCACAGGATCGGCTCGCCCTCGCTGAACCACGGAAAGATGCCGCCAGCGTAGGCATTGAGCAGGCGCACCGGGTGCAGGTCACCGCCGACGGCGAGCAGGCCATCGGGCTGGCGCAGCGCGGTCTCGGCCGGCGGGAAGGGGGCGTCCGGCGCATCAGCCAGGCGCCAGGGCAGCTGGCGGGTCATGCCCTCATTGTATTCGCCGTGGTGACCGCTGATGTCTGGCACCATCAACGTCCAACGGCAAGGAGCCCACGCATGAGTGACGCGATCACCGCCATCCTCGATGTGCACGACAACCCGCGCACGTGCAACGACAGCCAGAGCATGCTGCTGGCGCTGGCGACTGAGCAGCCGGGTCAGCTCGGTGCGCTGATGCGGCTGGCCCTTGCCCGGCGTTCACCCAGCTCGGCCTTTCTCGACATGACGCTGGATCTGCTGCCCGACGAAGCGGTTGCGCCGGTCTGTGCCGAGGCCTGGCGTCGCTATCGTGATGGAGAGCGCGGTGAGCTGCTGGCCAGCGTGATCGAATTCGCCAGCTACCAGGCGCCGCAGGTGCTGCAGGACGACTGGGAGGCCTTGCTGGCGATTGTCAGTGAGAATGAGCTGCAGCTGGCTTCGCAGGTGTGGCGGGGCCTGCCGTCTGCCACTGCCGGGCAGTGGGCGCAGATTCTGGCCGAAGCCGATGACGATCGCGAAATGGCGCGGGCCAGGGCGCTGCTGCTCGCGGCGCAGCCCGAGAGCTATGCCGTTGCCCGCGGCTACCTCGCTGACTGGGGCGCGCTGGATGCTGAGGTCTGGGCGCATTGGGCCGGCGTGGCTGATGGGCCGCTGCCGCGCCGCCTGCATGGGGAGCGGCCGCTGCACATCCGCTTTGGCCGCGAGCAGCATCGCGCGCAGCAGGCGGACGAACCGAGCTGGCGCAAGCGTATCTGGCGCCTGCACCCGACCTGGAATGGTGGGCAGGTGCACCATGCGGGGCAGATGGGAGGACCGCTGGAAGCGTTGTGTGGCAGCTGCCATGCACCGCTGCAGCGCCTGATGCGAACCGACGCTGCCGCGCTGCAGCCGGGCGCGGCGGGTGAGATCACGCTGGGCCTGTGCCTGGACTGCTGCGGCTGGGAAGACCCGCCCGTGCGCTTCTATCGCCACGATGCCGTCGGCCTGCCCAGCTGCCACCCCAGCCAGCGTCTGGAGGTGCCGGCCACGCCGACCGACAGCGGTGACCTGGTGCGTGCCGAGATCGGCCTGGTCGCCATGGATACCAGGCGGTGGCAGCAGCAGGACTGGGGCCAGTCCAACCATCGGCAGAACCTGTCGCGCGTGGGCGGCGCGCCCAGCTGGGTGCAGAGTGCCTGGTACCCGGCATGCATCGATTGCGGCGAGGAGATGCCCTTCGTGATGCAGCTGGATTCGACACTGCCGACCACCAGTGGAGGCGCGCTGCTCTGGGGTAGTGGCGGCATGCTCTACACGTTCTGGTGTGCGAAGTGCCGGGTGAGCGGGCACTTCTGGCAGTGCACCTGAGCACAGCGCCCTCGCCATTGTCCTGATAGGTGCCAACGTTGGTTGGCGCGCCCCACTGCCCTGGTAGGTGCCAACCTTGGTTGGCACGCTTCTCGGCGCCGCGCCAGTCGAGCCAGCTCGGCACTACGGCTCTACGCGGAACGGCCCATGCCCCTGCAGCTCCTGCTGGTAGCGCCGCACATCGCGCCGTTCCCGCCGGCACCAATCCTGCAGTGCTTCTGCGAAATCCGCATCGGCCACCCAGTGCCGGCTGCGCACCAGCGTCGGCAGGAAGCCCCGCGCCAGCTTGTGCTCGCCCTGTGCACCCGGTTCGAATCGGGTCAGCCGTTCGCGCAGGCAGTATTCGATACCCTGGTAGTAGCAGGCCTCGAAGTGCAGGCCGGGCAGGGTGGCGCCGCCCCAGTAGCGGCCGTACAGCGTGTCGCCACCGCGCAGGCACAGCGCGCCGGCAATCGGCTCGCCGTCCTGTTCGGCCAGGAACAGCACCAGCCCGCGGCCCAATGAAATGGCCAGATGGCGCAGGAAGGGCTCGGTCAGCGCCGGGGCGTTGCCGTACTCGAGGAACGTCTGCAGGTAGAAGCGATACATCGCCTGCAGGTCGGCACGGCGGGCTTCATCGCCGTGCACCACGCGGAAGGTGATGCCCTGGCGGGTGACCTTGGCCCGTTCCTGGCGGATGTTCTTGCGATGCTTGTGGTTCATCGCGCCAAGGAACTGCTCGAATGTGGCCCAATCGCCCGGGTTCTGCCACTGGAACTGCACGTCTTCGCGCAGCAGCCAGTCATCGCCGAACAGCGCCTCGTCCACTGCGGTGTGGAAGTTGATATGGGCCGAGGACACGTCCAGTGCAGGCAGCGCCTCGCGCAATGCCGACAGCAAGGTGGCGCGACCTGAATCGTGACGGGTCAGCAACCGCGGGCCGGTGACCGGCGAGTACGGCACCGCGCCCAGCCACTTCGGATAGTAGTCGCGGCCATGACGGGCATACGCGTTGGCCCACGCATGGTCGAACACGAACTCGCCGTGCGAATTGGTCTTCAGGTAGCCCGGAATGGCGCCGACCAAGCTGTCGCCTTCCCAGAGCGTGAAGTGCCGGGGCTGCCAGCCCCAGTCCTCGCGCAGGCAGCCGTGCTGTTCAAGGCCTGAGAGGAAGGCGTGGCTGACGAAGGGGTTCTGACCGTCGTGCAGGGCATCCCAGTCGGTGGCGGGGATGGACTGCAGGGAGTCGAGGAGGCGGGGGGAAGGCATGAGGGAAGGATAGGGCAGATGAAACAGAAAGGCCGACGCACTGGCGTCGGCCTTTCATCCGGAGTCGGGCGTGGCTCGGCCCTACAGGAGCGGGTCAGCCTCTCAGCTGGCCTTGCCCTGCGCGTCCAGGTAGCGCTCGGCATCCAGCGCGGCCATGCAGCCGAAGCCGGCCGAGGTGATCGCCTGGCGGTAGTGCTGGTCGGCCACGTCGCCGGCGGCGAACACGCCTTCCACCGAGGTCTGGGTGGCATTGCCGCCCAGGCCCGAACGGATTTCCAGGTAGCCGTTGTTCATTGCCAGCTGGCCGTCGAACAGGGTGGTGTTCGGGTGGTGGCCGATGGCCACGAAGAAGCCGTGGGCGTCGATGTCGCGAGTGCTGCCGTCCAGGGTGGACTTCGCGCGCACGCCGGTCACGCCGGCATCATTGCCCAGCACTTCTTCCACCTGGTGGTGCCAGACGGTCTCGATCTTGCCTTCGGCCACCTTCTTGAACAGCTTGTCCTGCATGATCTTTTCCGCCTTCAGTGTGTCGCGGCGGTGGACCAGGTAGACCTTGCGGGCGATGTTGGACAGGTACAGGGCCTCTTCCACGGCGGTGTTGCCGCCACCGACCACGACCACGTCCTGGTCGCGGTAGAAGAAGCCGTCACAGGTGGCGCAGGCGGACACACCGCGGCCCTTGAACTCGTCTTCGGTCGGGATGCCAAGGTACTTGGCGGTGGCGCCGGTGGCGATGATCAGCGCATCGCAGGTGTACTCGTGGCTGTCGCCGATCAGCTTGAACGGGCGCTGCGACAGGTCGGCGGTGTGGATGTGGTCGAAAATGACCTCGGTCTCGAAGCGTTCGGCATGGGCCTGCATGCGCGCCATCAGGTCCGGGCCCATCAGGCCGTGGGCGTCACCCGGCCAGTTGTCCACCTCGGTGGTGGTCATCAGCTGGCCGCCCTGCTGCAGGCCGGTGATGACGACCGGCTTCAGGTTGGCGCGGGCGGCGTAGACGGCGGCGGTCCAACCGGCCGGGCCGGAACCGAGGATGACGAGGCGCTGGTGGCGGGAGGGCAGGCTGGTGCTCATGTAAACTCGCGAAAAGGTAGATGGGACAAGGCGCTGGCGATGTTTGCGCAGCATCCTTGGCTGGTCATAGAGTGGCGGCTGGGGCAGGGCGATTCAAGCCGATGAACGGAACGCCGTCATCCAGCAGTGGTTTCGGCCCCCGGATTGGCCTGCCGGACGTCGCATAACTGAAAACTGACGCCGTCTCATTTATTATCAATCACTAACAGCGCATTCCAAAGGTATGGTCTAAGGTGGCGAAGCAGGTCCCCGAACGCTCCAAGTCCGACGACAGCAAGGCGTCACGTCGCACGGCCGCGGCGGCGACGACCGACAATCCACGCCGCCAGCGTCTCTGGCGCGATCTGGGCCTGATCGCCATCGCGCCGGCCCTGCTGTACCTGGCGGCCAGTCTTTTCACCTATTCAGCGACTGATCCGGGCTGGTCGCATACCGGCAGCGTGGTCGCGCCGGTGCACAACCTGGGTGGCCGCGCCGGGGCCTGGATCGCCGACGTGCTGCTGCAGCTGTTCGGCTACATCGCCTTCCTGCTGCCGGTGGTGCTCGGCGCGCTGGCGTGGATCGCCATGTTCGGGCTCAAGCGCGAGAGCAAGGGCGAGAACGACCTGGATCCTGCGCTGCGCCTGGTCGGCCTGGTCGGTTTCCTCATCGCCGGCACCGGCTTCCTGCACGTGCGCCTGTTCAGTGGCGACGTCTCCAGCGCCGGCGGCATCCTCGGCAAGCTGGTGGGCAATTCGCTCACGGTGGGCTTCGGCGCGCTGGGCGCCAACCTGTTCGTGCTGGTGCTGCTGCTGGCCTCGATCACGCTCGCGACCGGGCTGTCCTGGTTCACGGTGATGGAGAAGATCGGCCGCGGCGTGATGTCGCTGGCGCCGTTGCTGGAACGCAAGAAGGAAGAAGTCACCGAGTGGAAGCAGACCCGGGTGATGCGCGAGGAGCGCCAGGAAGTGCGCAAGGCCGACGCCGAGGTGCGCGCCAAGCGCGAGCCGGTGAAGATCGAGCCGCGTCCGGAGCCGGTGATCGAGAAGAGCGATCGGGCCAAGCGCGATACCCAGATTCCGATGTTCCGCGGCGTCAACGGTGATGGCTCGGACCTGCCGCCGCTGGCGCTGCTGGATGATCCCAAGCCGCAGCCCAAGGGCTACGACGAAGAGACGCTGGAGACCCTGTCGCGGCAGATCGAGTTCAAGCTGAAGGACTTCCGCATCGATGCGCAGGTGGTCGGCGCCAATCCCGGCCCGGTCATCACCCGCTTCGAGATCGAGCCGGCACCGGGCATCAAGGTCAGCCAGATCAGTTCGCTGGACAAGGACATCGCGCGCGGCTTGTCGGTGAAGTCGGTGCGCGTGGTCGACGTCATTCCGGGCAAGTCGGTGATCGGCCTGGAAATCCCCAACGTCACCCGCGAGATGATCTTCCTGTCCGAGCTGCTGCGCTCGAAGGAATATGACAAGTCGACCAGTGTGCTGACCCTGGCGCTGGGCAAGGACATCGCCGGTCGCCCGACCGTGGCCGACCTGGCACGCATGCCGCACCTGCTGGTGGCTGGTACCACCGGTTCGGGCAAGTCGGTGGCGGTCAACGCGATGGTGCTGAGCCTGTTGTTCAAGGCCTCGCCGAAAGACCTGCGGATGCTGATGATCGACCCGAAGATGCTCGAACTGAGCGTCTACCAGGGCATCCCGCACCTGCTGGCACCTGTGGTCACCGACATGAAGGAGGCCGCCAACGGCCTGCGCTGGTGCGTGGCCGAGATGGAGCGCCGCTATAAGCTGATGAGCGCAGTGGGCGTGCGCAACCTGGCCGGCTTCAACAAGAAGGTGAAGGAAGCCCAGGACGCAGGACAGCCGCTGATGGACCCGCTGTTCAAGCCGAACCCGGAACTGGGCGAGGCGCCGCGCCCGCTGGAAACGCTGCCGTTCATCGTCATCTTCATCGACGAATTCGCCGACATGATGATGATCGTCGGCAAGAAGGTGGAAGAGCTGATCGCGCGCCTGGCGCAGAAGGCGCGTGCGGCCGGCATCCACCTGATCCTGGCCACGCAGCGCCCGTCGGTGGACGTGATCACCGGCCTGATCAAGGCCAACATCCCGACCCGTATCGCCTTCCAGGTCAGCTCCAAGATCGACTCGCGCACCATCCTCGACCAGTCCGGCGCGGAAACACTGCTGGGCCACGGCGACATGCTGTACCTGCCGCCGGGCACCGCGCTACCCGAGCGCGTGCATGGTGCGTTCGTGTCCGACGATGAAGTGCATCGCGTGGTCGAGCACCTCAAGGCGATGGGCCCTGCCGACTATGTCGACGGCGTGCTGGACGAAGTGCAGACGATGGGCGACGGCGTGGTCGTCGGCGCCACCGGCCTGCCCGAGAACAGTTCGTCCGGCGACGAGTCCGACCCGTTGTATGACGAAGCGCTGCGGGTGGTCACCGAGACCCGCCGTGCATCGATTTCCGGCGTGCAGCGCCGGCTGAAGATCGGCTACAACCGTGCAGCGCGACTGATCGAGGCCATGGAAGCGGCCGGCGTGGTCAGCCCGCCCGAGCACAACGGCGACCGCACGGTGCTGGCACCGCCGCCGCCGAAGTAGGACCCGACGTATCCCCCACGACGTCCAAGGAACCGACGCATGCTTCACCCCGTACCAAGCGCGCTGGCACTGGCGCTGGCAGCCTTCCTGGCTGCCGGCCCGGCACTGGCAGACACCGCCACCTCCGCGCCCGCCACGGCGCCGCCTTCCACCAGCGGCGATACCGAAGCCAGCAATAACTTCAGCATTGTCCGTTACCGCGCCGACTACCAGGTGCGGCCGGATGCCGGCAATGTGCAGACCGAAACCTACGAAGTGCTGCTCAAGACCAAGGCCTCGGTCGAGCAGTTCAGCCAGGTGCGGCTGAGCTACAGCGAGAAGATGGAAACCCTGGAGGTGCTTGGCGCCTACACCATCACCGCCGACGGCCAGCGCCGTGACGTGCCGGCCGACCGCATCTACACCCAGGAAAGCTACTCCAGCGCCTCGGCGGCGATGTATGCCGACCGCAAGGTGCGGGTGATCGTGTTCCCGAACCTGGCCCCGGGCACCCGTCTGTACTACCAGGTGCGCCGCACCCAGGCCACGCCGTACTTCCCGGGCTATTTCGGCCTGTGGGAGACCTTCAATGTGTTCACCGAGTACGAGGACGCCGAAGTCACCCTGAGTGCGCCGGCCAACCTGCCGATGTTCATCGACAGCCGCGGCGTGCAGGGCAGCGATCGGCCGACGGTGAAGAACGGCCAGGCGCAGTGGCGCTGGCGCTACCAGCGTCGCGAGGCGATGCCGGCGCAGAACTGGTCGGCGGCGGGCTGGGAGTTCGGCCCGAACATCATGGCCAGTACCTATCGTGACTGGTCGCAGATGGGTCGCGCCTACCAGCTCAAGGCGGGCCCGGCGGCCGAGGTGACCCCGGCGCTGCAGGCGCTGGCTGATGAGATCACCGCGGGTATCAGCGACCGCCGCGAGCAGGCTGATGCGCTGTATCGCTGGGTTGCGCAGAACATCCGCTACGTCGCGGTGTACCTGGGCAATGGCGGGCTGGAGCCGAACAGCGCGCAGAGCATCCTCGACAACCACTACGGTGACTGCAAGGACCACGTGACGATCCTGGAGGCGCTGCTGGCAGCCAAGGGCATCGCCAGCTCGCCGGTGCTGATCGGTGCAGGTGGCGGCCCGACGTTGCCGAAGATTCCGGTGCTGGGCCGCTTCAACCACGCCATCACCTACATTCCCGAGTTTGATCTCTACCTGGATTCGACCACCGCGTGGGCGCGCTTCGGTCAGCTGCCGGAAGGTGATCTGGGTGCGCCGGTGATGCGTACCCGCGACGCCACGCTGGCACGCACCCCGGCCAATACGCCGGAGCGCAATGCCACCTCGATGGAGGTGCGTTTCACCTTCGACGCCAACGGCAACCTGCGCGGCGAGACGATTCCGAAACTGGGCGAGAACGCCGAGATCGGCATGCGCGCCCAGTTCTCCCAGCTCAACGCGCAGAACCGTGCGCGCGCTGAAGAGCAGATCATGGCCGCCTCAGGTTTCGATGGGCGAGGGCAGCTGCAGATCCAGGGCGTGCCGGTCGATCTGACCCGGCCGTTTGGCTATCGCATGGCGTTCCAGGCCGAGGACTACGCCGACTTCAGCGTGGCCGGCGGCATGGCCGTGCCGGACCCGCCGGGTGGCGAGTCGGTGCGTGGCTTGTACGCCACCGCCTCAGCGCCGGCCAACGAGACACCGTTCTACTGCAATGCCAGCCTGCGCGAGGAAACCTATCGCCTGCAGTTCCCGGCCAATGCGCCGATCATCGCCATCCCGGCCAGCCAGCGTTTCGCCAATGCCGCCGGCGAGTACCGGGTGGACTGGAGTCGCGAGGGCCAGGAGGTGATCGTGCACCACCGCTTGCAGCAGAATGCAGTGCGTGGGCCAGAGGCGTTGTGCCAGCCGCAGGACTATCCGGCGTTCCGCGCGCTGTATCGCGAAGTGCGGCGTGGCTTCCGCGGCCAGGTGCTGTACGGCAAGCTGCCGGGATCCGGTGGCTGAATCGCCGATGGACGTTCAGGGCGGCATAATGTCGCCCTGATCGCCCATTCATCTTTCCCCGGGCACACTGGCAACCACCTTTCCTGGCGCCCGCGCCCACAGGATTCCCGCATGAACTTCCGCTTCCGCCGTTTCCTTGCCACCACCACCCTGGCCGTGGCCTGCGCCGCCGCCGGCAGCGCCTGGGCTGGCGCCCGCGATGACCTGAAGACCTTCACCAGCGGCCTGAAGGGCCTGGATGGCCAGTTCAGCCAGCAGGTGTTCGACAGTCGCGGCAAGGTGAAGGAATCAACCAGTGGTCGCGTGGCCCTGTCGGCGCCGCGCCTGTTCCGTTGGGAATACGTGCGCCCGCACGAACAGCTGATCGTGGCCGACGGCAGGAAGGTCTGGATGTACGAGCCGGACCTGGAGCAGGCCACCGTGCGCGAGCAGGGCAAGGAAGAGCAGAACAGCCCGCTGACCGCGCTGATCAACCCGGCGCTGCTGGAGCAGCAGTACGACGTCAGCGAAGAGGCCGCGCAGCGCGACGGCCTGCAGTGGCTGTCGCTGTCGCCGAAGCGCGAGACCGAAGCCAGCTTCCAGTACGCCGCGCTGGGCTTCAACGCGCAGGGGCTGGCCAAGATGGAAATCACCGATGCGGTTGGCCAGCGTACCGTGATCAGCTTCAGTGGCTGGAAGCGCAACCCGGGCTTCGCCGCCGGCACCTTCAGCTTTACGCCGCCGAAGGGCACCGACGTCATCGGTAATTAATGGTGGTCGCCGGGCATGGCCTGGCGCTACCTGCTCTGGTGGGTGCCAACCGGCACCGCCTTGGTGGGTGTCAACCTTGGTTGACACGCTTTTGATCTGCCGGCCAGCGGCCGGCACTACCGAATCCTGTGGCCCGGCGCCAACCGCTCTGGTGGGTTTCAACCGGCACCGCTTTGGTGGGTTTCAACCTTGGTTGACATGCTTTTGATCTGCCGGCCAGCGGCCGGCACTACCAGACATCGCGTCCCGCCCGCCGGGCACGGTCCGGCGCTACCGTTGGGCGGCGCGGTACAATGACCGGGTGCCAAGACATCGCTCCACTTCATTCCCCGGACCCGATCTGCTGAGCGTCGATCGGGAACACATGCGCCCGCTGGCCGAGCGCATGCGCCCCCGCACCCTGGACGAAATGGTCGGGCAGAAGCGCCTGCTGGCGCCGGACAGTGCGCTGCGCCGCGCGGTCGAATCCGGTCGCGTGCATTCGATGATCCTGTGGGGGCCGCCGGGCTGCGGCAAGACCACGCTGGCGCTGCTGCTGGCCGAGTACGCCGATGCGGAATTCCGCGCCATCTCTGCCGTGCTGTCCGGCCTGCCGGAGGTGCGCCAGGTGCTGGCCGAGGCCGCGCAACGCTTCGCCGAAGGCCGCCGCACCGTGTTGTTCGTGGATGAGGTGCACCGCTTCAACAAGGCGCAGCAGGATGCGTTCCTGCCGCATATCGAGCGCGGCACCATCCTGTTCGTCGGTGCCACCACCGAGAATCCATCCTTCGAGCTGAATTCGGCGCTGCTGTCGCGTTGCCGCGTGCATGTGCTGGAAGGCGTTTCGCCCACAGACATCGTTGAGGCGCTGGAGCGTGCGCTGGGTGACCGCGAACGCGGCCTGGGTGAAGAGCACATCGAGGTCGCTCCCGAGCTGCTGCTGGAAATTGCGACCGCCGCCGACGGCGACGTGCGCCGTGCGCTGACCCTGCTGGAGATCGCCGCTGAGCTGGCGGGCGGGGAGGGTGGGCGCATCACGCCGCAGACCCTGACCCAGGTGCTGGCCGATCGTACCCGCCGCTTCGACAAGGGCGGCGAGCAGTTCTACGACCAGATCTCGGCGCTGCACAAATCCGTGCGCAGCTCCAACCCGGACGCCGCGCTGTACTGGCTGACCCGCATGCTCGATGGCGGCTGCGATCCGTCTTACCTGGCGCGCCGGCTGACCCGCATGGCCATCGAGGATATCGGCCTGGCCGACCCGCGTGCGCAGAGCATGGCGCTGGAAGCGTGGGACATCTATGAGCGGCTGGGCAGTCCGGAGGGAGAGCTCGCGTTCGCCCAGCTGGTGCTTTATCTGGCCAGCACGGCGAAGTCGAATGCCGGCTATGCGGCCTTCAACCAGGCCAAGTCCGATGTGCGCGAGAGCGGCACAGAAGAAGTGCCGCTGCACCTGCGCAATGCGCCGACCAAGCTGATGAAGGAACTGGGCTACGGCGCCGAGTACCAGTATGACCACGATGCGGAGGGTGGCATCGCGCTCGACCAGACCGGTTTCCCGGATGCGATGGGCGAACGGGTGTACTACAACCCGGTGCCGCGCGGGCTGGAAATCAAGTTGAAGGAAAAGCTGGATCGTTTGCGCGCCGAGCGCGAGGCTGCGCGCGCCGCGAAGGGCCGCTGACCCGGTTCATGTGGCGTCGAGCCATGCTCGACTTCGCTCTTGGCAGGCTTGTTGGCATATTCGGTAAGGCAGTCGAGCACGGCTCGACCCTGCAGTGGCAACATTGTTCCCGGCACGTTCATTTGGCACACTGCGCGGCTACTTTTTCAAGGATCGATGCCGTGCAGGAAATGATTCTGCCGTTGAAGCGCTACGCCCAGTTCGAGGGCCGCGCGAACCGCCGCGAGTACTGGATGTACCAGCTGTTCCTGTTCCTAGTCGCAACGGCAGTGATGCTGCTGGCCGGCGTGCTGGCGATCCTCCTGCGCAACAGTGCCGAAGCGCTGGCCGGCATCCTGATCGGCATGGTGGTGCTGCTGTGTGTGATGTGGCTGGCCACGATCGTGCCGCTGATCGCAGTGACCGTACGCCGCCTGCATGACTGCAACCAGTCGGGCTGGCTGTTCCTGCTGGCGCTGGTACCGGGTGGCGGGATCGTGATCATGATCTTCTCGCTGCTGCCGGGCACGCCGCAGGAGAATGTGTATGGTCCGGTGCCTACGGGGCCGTGATGATGCATGAGTCGAGCATGGCTCGACGCTACAGAGGCAAAGAAAAGAAGCCGGCATTTTGCCGGCTTCATCTTTACTTGATGGTGCAATCGCCGAAGGACAGGTAATCGGTGCCCGAGCTGAACTGCAGCGTGCAGCTGGCGGTGAAAGTCGCGCCTTCTTCCAGTGCGCCCAGCTTGGCCGCCTGCTGTTCGTCGTCGCTGGTCAGCCGGGCCAGGACATTGCCCTGGTCATCGCCGGCCTCGATCAGTGGCTCGCCCGCCAGGTTGCTGGAAACGCTCAGTGCGACGGCAGTGAATGTCACCGTCTGGTTGAGTTGGTCCATGCCCAGTGACGAATTGCCGGCCTCTTCAAAGGCCTGGTAGAGCGTTGGCAGGTCCTGTGCGGCATGGGCGGCCAGCGGTGCGAGCAGGCCAAGGGAAAGGGCGATCAGGGTGGTGCGCTTCAAGGTGTTCTCGCAGTCACGGGATCCATTCCCGTGGGTGGTGGTCAGTAGATCCACGCCATGCGTGGATAGGTTTGGCAATAGACAGGGCGCGGCCGATGGCTCGATCACCCATCCATCCGCAGCCCTGCGAGGGTAGGGCGCTCCTGCGCCCCGCTGCCGGGCAAAATAGTGGATTCAGTGTTTCCGGTGCAACCGGGAAAATGAACGTATCGCGCGCGTGATACACAGTGTGACGTTTGATCGATGTGATAATCATTCGCGTTTAAGGTAGACTGCGGTCCCCTATGAACCGGCGGCCATTGGTCGCTCCTGCCGCCGCTGATGATGCATTTCGTCCCGCCTTCGCGCCGTGGTCCGCTGGCCCGCGGCCTGGCCGCCTTGATGATGGGTCTGCTCCTGGCCACCCCGTACGCCCATGCGCAGCAGCGCAATCCACTGCAGAAAATTGGCCACACCGTACTCGACGAGCCGGCGGCCAGCTATCGCTTCGAGCATTTCGTGGTGGACAGTCCCGACCAGCAACGCCGCTGGCGGGTGAACCTGGTGATTCCGGCCAAGGCCGGCAAGACGCCCTCCCCGGTGCTCTACGCGCTGGACGGCAATGCCGTCGCCATGGTGCTGGATCAGCCGTTGCTGGCCGAGCTGGCCGCGCGCAAGGCGCCACCGGTGCTGGTGCTGATCGGCTACGACAACGACCTGCGCATCGATTCCAAGGCGCGCACCCGCGACTACACCGCGTGGATCGACCGCGCCGACGATGAGAGCGGTACGACACAGGCGGTCGGCGGTGGTGCTGCGGTCTTCCTGGATGTGATCGAACGCCGCATCAAGCCGGAAGTCGAGCGTCGCGCACGCATCGATACGCAGCAGCAAGCGCTGTGGGGCCACTCGCTGGGTGGGTTGTTCGTGCTCAATGCGCTGTACACCCGTCCCGCCGCCTTCCAGTCCTATCTGGCGGCCAGTCCCTCGCTGTGGTGGAGCCAGGGCGCGGCGCTGGGTGATCCGGAACAGCAGTTCGTGCAGAACGTGCATGGCCAGCCGGCAAAGCTCTGGTTGATGCTGGGCGGTGCCGAGCGTGTTGGCGATCGTGGCAAGCGCGACCTGAGCAACCCAAGGGTGGTCGCGCACCTGCGCCGCATCGGTGGCGCCACGCCGGATGCGGCGTGGCAGTTGTCAGAACGGTTGGCCAAGGTGCCGGGCATGAGCGTGCAGTACCGCGAGTTCCCGGGGCTGGGACACGGCCCGATGCTGCCGGCCTCGTTCCATGCCGCGCTACATGAACTGTACGGCGTGACCGACCGCAGCGCCGGTGACGGTGCCCCCACGGATGGTGACAACGCCGCCGAGTGAATCCCTTCGCACGCGATGCCGTGCGACCCCACTACCCAGGCGAGGCTGCCGGCGTGCAGCGGCCCAGGCAACCGATGAATCCCGCGTCACGTGGCGCGGCCTACGTGTGCAAGGAGCCTTCCATGTCGTTCCGTCCGTCTTTCCGTCTCACCTCTCTCGCCGCCGGCCTGTTGCTGGCGGTGACCGCCACCGCGCAGCCGGTGTTCGACCAGCCGGCCAACGCCACCTTCAAGGGTGAAGTCGTCTCACGCGGTGAGAACGTGGTTCCCGGCAGCACTGCCGACGTGGTCGGCCGCGGTTTCGTGCCGGGCCAGAAGGTCAGCCTGCTGCGTGGCGACAGCGTGCTCAACGCGCAGCCGCTGGTGGTCGACGCTGATGGCAACTTCAAGGCCCAGTTGAGCATTCCGGCCGACGCGGTGCCGGGCACCCATCCGGTGGTGGTGCGCGCCAGCCAACCGGCTGCGGCCACCGTGCTGAAGCTGCGCGTCTCGCCGCAGCTGCCGCTGTCCGGCCAGGCGCAGTTCGCCACCCAGTCCAACAAGCTGGTGCCGGGCCTGTACCAGTCGGCCTACAGCGCCGCCAGCAATGCGGTGTTCGTGACCTCGGCGGTGGGCCGCCCGCCGGTGACCCAGTCGCAGCTGCTGAAGCTGGACCCGAAGTCGCTGAAGGTGACCAAGGCGATCACCCCGGCGCAGGTGCCGGGCAGCACCAATGGTGCGGTCTATGCGGTCTACGGCGTGGGCGTGGATGACACCAACGGCAATGTCTGGGTCACCAACACCCGCCAGAATTCCATCGCGGTCTATCGCCAGAAGGACCTGTCGCTGGTCCATCAGTTCCCGGTCGATGCCGTGCCGCACGCGCGCGACGTGGTGGTCGACGGCACGCGCGGCAAGGTGTTCGCTTCTGCCACCGGCGAGGACCACCTGTCGGTGTTCGATGCGAAGACCTTCAAGGAACTGCCGCAGGTGACGCTGGAATCCGGCGTGGACGACGGCAAGTTCACCCCGATGAGCCTGGTGCTGGACGAGAAGGGCGGCAAGCTGTTCACCGTCAGCATCGGCACCCCGGAAGCGGCGGTGATCGATGTGGCCAGCGGCAAGGTCGAGAAGGTCATCGATCTGGGCAATTCGATCAGTGCCTCGGGCGTGGCCTTTGATGCGGCACGCAACCGCCTGTACGTGGCCTCGCAGGGCACCGACAACCTGCTGATCGTCGACGTGGCCGCCGGCAGGGTGCTGCACGATGTGCCGGTCGGCGCCGGCGCGCTGAACGTCGCCTTCGATGATGCCTCCGGCCTCGCCTACGTCAGCAACCGTGGCGCTGGCACGGTCACCGTGGTGAACGGTGACGGCAAGGTGGTCGCCAATCTTGATGGCGGCACGCTGCCGAACCACGTCCGCGCCGATGGCAAGGGCAACGTGTTCGCGGTGAACAAGTCGCGCGGCGCTGAAGACCCGAAGGGTGACCGCATCACCCGCATCACCCCGAAGCAGTAAGTCACACGGTGGGGCGGCGTGCGCGTCGCCCTGCCAGCAAGGAGAAAGTGCATGAACATCGCGTCCCGTCTGCGCCTGTGTGCGCTTCCGTTCGCTGTTTCGCTGGCGTTGGCTGCCTGTGGCGGCTCGTCGGCTCCCTCTGATGCCAATACGCCTGCCAAGTCGCCCGCAGCAACGGCGGCCGCTGCGGAAACCGCGCTGCCGGCAGGCTGGCAGCGCGTGGCAGGAGCCGAAATGCCGGCCGTGCACGGCCAGAAGGCGGTGCTGCCGGCCAAGGTGCATTCCGATGATGGCGCCGATATCGAAGTGGCCGATACCAGCCGGATCATCGCCGGTGGCGACGACGTCATCGCGGTGATCGAAGCACTGGGGCTGGGCAAGCAGGTATTTGCCGCGCCGACCAACACCACCACCCAGGCCGGCCTGGCCGCGCCGCACCAGTTCCTGTTCAACCGAACCACTGGCGTGGAGGGCGTGCTGAGCCTGCAGGGCTCGCTGTTCCTCGGCAACAGCCTGCGCCGCCATACCGAACTGGCCAAGAAGCTGCGCGAAGTGGGCGAGCCGGCGGTAGTCATCGATGACCTGCAGCCAGCGCCGGACAAGGTGCGCAAGGTCGCCGCGGCACTAGGGCTGGCCGAGGCAGGGCAAGCACTGGCCACGCAGGTGCAGCGTCAGCTCGACGAGGCTGCAGCGATTGGCAAGGGCCTGGGCCATGCGCCACGACTGATCCACGTGTCGGCCACCGGCGCTGGCGGCTCACCGACTGTTGCCGGTGCCGACAGCGCCTCGGCGCAGCTGATCGCGCTGGCTGGCGGCGTCAACATCGGCACCGAGGCGGGGGTGAAGAACTACTCGCAGCTGAGCAATGAAGGCGTGGTCGCCGCAGCGCCGGAGGTGATCCTGGTGACCGAGCATGACCTGCAGCTGTTCGGCGGTGCCGAGGGCCTGTGGAAGGCGTACCCGACGCTGAAGCAGACCCCGGCCGGGCAGGCCAATCGGGTCTGGGTGATGCCGGACGTGCAGCTGAAGTACACCAGTGTCGGTTCCGGTGCGGGCGCGCTGGCGCTGGCCAAGGCCCTGGCGGCGTTGCCGAAGGCATGAGTCCGGCGGATCGGCGCCGCCGTCGCGGGCGGACGATGTTGCTGGTGGCGTTGCTGGCACTGCTGGGTACGGTGCTGGCCTCGTTCGCCGTGGGCCCGCTGCGGCTGCCGCCGCTGGAGGTGATGCAGGCGTTGGCGGTGAAGCTGGGGCTGCTCGATCCGCAAGCAGTCAGCGGCCGCGACCTGGCCGTGGTCTGGCAGCTGCGCATTCCGCGTGCCCTGCTGGGTGCGATGGTCGGTGCGTCGCTGGCGATGGCCGGTGCCAGTCTGCAGGGCCTGTTCGGCAATCCGCTGGCCGATCCCGGCATCGTCGGTGTCAGCCAGGGTGCTGCGCTGGGGGCAGTGGCTGCCATTGTTCTCGGCGCTGCGGGCGCAGCCGGCTGGCTGGTGCCTGTGGCCGCGTTCGTTGGCGGTGCGCTGGCGATCGGCCTGACCTATGCGCTGGCGCGGCCCGGGAAAGGCAGTGGCAATGCCACGCTGCTGCTGGTCGGCATCGCGATGGCCGCGTTCTGCTCGGCGCTGATCGGTTTCCTCACCTACATCGCCAGCGAAAGCGAACTGCAGTCGCTGGTGTTCTGGCAGATGGGCTCGCTGGCGCGTGCCAACTGGGCCGATGTGGCGGCGGTGGTGCCCCTGTTTGCCATCGGCGTGTTCGCGTTGCAGCGGTTGGCCACGCCGCTGGACATGCTGGCGCTGGGCGAACGCCAGGCGCAGCACCTCGGGCTGGACGTGACCCGCACGCGGCGTCGCCTGGTGGCGTTCAGTGCGCTGCTGGTGGGCGCGGCGGTGGCCTTTGCCGGTTCGATCAGTTTCGTGGGCCTGGTAGTGCCGCACGTGGCGCGCCTGCTGGTCGGCCCCGGGCATCGCTGGCTGCTGCCGTTGTCCGGCCTGCTGGGCGCGCTGCTGATCGTGGTGGCCGACACCGCGGCCCGCACGCTCGATCCGCCGGCGGAGATTCCGCTGGGCCTGTTCTCCGCCGCGCTGGGCGCGCCGTTCTTCCTCTGGCTGGTGCTGCAGCAGCGCCGCAAGGCGGCGCCATGAGCGTACTGCTGAAGCTGCACGAGGTGGTGGTGCGCCGCCAGCAGCGCGAGATCCTGCATGGCATCTCGCTGGCGTTCGAGCCGGGTACCGTGACTGCGCTGGTTGGCCCGAACGGCGCAGGCAAGTCCACGTTGCTGGCGGTAGCGGCCGGCGACCTGCGCGCCGATGCGGGCGAGGTGAGCCTGTTGGGCAAACCGCTGGCCAGCTACAAGGCCGGGCCGCTGGCGCGCGAGCGCGCGGTAATGCCGCAGGAGCACGGCGTTCGTTTCGCCTTCAGCGTAGAGGAGGTGGTGGCGATGGGCCGGTTGCCACACCCGCCGGACCCGGTCACGGACGATGCCCGGGTGGAAGCGGCCATCGATGCCGCCGAACTGCAGGCGCTGCGCCTGCGCGAGGTGCAGCAGCTGTCCGGTGGCGAGTCCGCCCGCACCACGTTCGCGCGTGTGCTGGCGCAGGATACGCCGTTGCTGCTGCTGGATGAGCCGACCGCCGCGCTGGACCTGCGCCATCAGGAGCGCACGCTGCGCAGTGTGCGCGCCTGTGCCGAAGCCGGTGCGTGCGTGATCGTGGTGCTGCACGACCTCAATCTTGCCGCCGGCTATGCCGGCCGCATCGTGCTGCTGGAACAGGGCAGGGTGGCGGCCGACGGCACGCCGTTGCAGGTGCTGACCGAAGACAACCTGCAGCGGGTCTACCAGCAGGATGTGGTGGTGCTGGAGCACCCGCGGCGCGGGGTGCCGCTGGTGGTGGTGACCTGAGCGAGGGCCCGCCAGGTTGCTCCGGGTATCATGATCGTTTCGTTTTCTTCAATGGACTGATGCCATGTTCCGCACCGTTACCTGCAGCGTGCTGCTCGCCGCAATGATTGCTTCCGCTTGCGCTGCCAATGCGGCGTCGACCGCTCAGGTTTCGCTGACCGACGCGGCCGAGAACGCCTCGCTGATCGAGACCCGGCATTCCAGTAGCGACGGTGCCGCTGTGACGTCGATGAAGACGCAGTACTTCGCCAACGAGGAAATGTCGGTGAGCTGGGACGACCAGCAGGTGCTGGTGCTGTGCAGGGAGACGGCGTACCTGAAGATTCCTGCGACCAAGCTCAAGGCCGGTGCGTTGACCTCCGAACAGCGGCAGATGATCGTCTACCAGGCGCTGATGTCAGGCCTGGGGGCTGTCGCGGGCGTCATCGGGCCGGCAGGCGAGGTGGTGACCGTGGCCGATGACGGCAGCGAGACCCGCAGCGTTGGCGAAAGCAGCTGGGCGTATGGTGTTGAGCGATACGAGGTGATCACCCAGCGGCTGCCGGACGGTGCACTTCGGGTCCGGACCCGCAAGACGGAAACCGTGAATACCACGCCTCCGGCGGGCCCGGACGACATGTTCAGTACCGAGGACGATCAGGCGGCACGCCTGTCGGAACTGGCGCCGGTGGGCAGCTGGACCGAAGTGGTTGTCCACGGTGGCGCACGGCTGCCACACATGGACCCGGCGACGTCGCTGAAGGGGTGGATCTCGATGGGCGACGACCAGGCGGCGACCGTGGGTGAGGCGCGCAAGCTGCACGACTGCAAGTAGGGCATGGCAGGGGTCAGAGCCCTTTGCTTTGGGCAAAGGGACCCGACCCCGATGTCGGTCGGCTTCATCGTTCTATTAATGTGTGCAATATTCACTTGCGCGCCAGATTGGCAGGTCTAGAATGCGCCCCATGAACCGGATGCCGCTCCTGAAGTTTTTCACCCTGACCCGCGCAAGCGCGGAACGGGCGTGTCTGCCTGGAGCCCCACGAGGCCGTTGAAGCGGCCATCGCTGGACCTTCGACAGAGCGCCCTCCGGGGCGCTCTTTTCGTTTTTGTTTTTTGTTAGTCGACTAACAGTCGACTCTACCCAGTCGACTCTACCCAGTCGACTCTACCCAGTCGACTCTACCCAGTCGACTCTACCCAGTCGACTCTACCCAGTCGACTCTACCCAGTCGACGCTACCTACTCGACTCTACCCAGTACCGCGAAGGAGAACGTGCCATGCACCAGATCGCCGAGACCGAACGCTAGCCGCGCACCCTGTCGCCAACCGGGGTGTGCGGCCCCTGAAGTTGGCTTTGCAGGAACCTCTTTATGAACACCCACGTCCTTTCCCGTCGTCGCAACCTTGGCATCATTGCCCACATCGACGCCGGCAAAACCACGCTGACCGAACGCCTGCTGTGGAAAAGCGGCGAGATCCACCGCGTCGGCGAAGTGCACGACGGCAATGCAACCACCGATTTCTCGGCGATCGAGCGCGAACGCGGCATCACCATCGGCGCTGCCGCCGTGCAGGCGCAGTGGGCGCCACGTGACCTGCCGCCGCATCGGCTGACCCTGATCGACACCCCCGGCCATATCGACTTCGCCATCGAAGTCGAGCGTTCACTGCGCGTGCTCGACGGCGCGGTGGCCGTATTCTCGGCCGTGGACGGCGTGCAGCCGCAGTCCGAGACGGTGTGGCGCCAGGCGCGTCGCCATCGCGTGCCGCTGATCGCTTTCGTCAACAAGATGGACCGCGTCGGCGCGTCGTTCGCGCGCGTGCTGGAGCAGCTGCAGGACAAACTGCAGGCGCGACCGTGGGCGTTGGGCGTGCCGTTGGGCAGCGAAAGCGGCTTCAATGGCTGGGTCGACCTGGTCAATGAGCGCGTGCTGCAGTGGCAGGATGGCGCCGCAACCACGGTGGCCCCGTGGGACGACGCGGCACGCGCGCAGTGGCAGGCTCAGCGCGATGCGCTGGTCGAAGCCGTGGCCGATCACGATGAACAACTGGCCGATGCCTGGCTGGAAGGTCGCGTGATCGATGCCGAACAGCTGCGCGCGGCGATCCGCCGGGCGACGCTGGCGGGTGCGGGCGTGCCTGTGCTGGCCGGTGCTGCGTTCAAGGACAAGGGCATCGAGACGCTGCTGGATGCGGTGGTCGACTACCTGCCGTCGCCGCTGGATCGCCCTGCCGTCAGCGCTGAAAGCGATGAGGGCGAGGTGGTGCTGCCGCCGGATCCGGAGGGGCCGCTGGCCGGCCTGCTGTTCAAGATCACCCACCAGCAGCACGGCGCGCTGAGCTTCGTGCGGCTGTACTCGGGCACCTTGAAGGTGGGCGACGCCGTGGCCAGTTCGCAGCATCCGCAGGGTCGGCGCGTCAGCCGGCTGGTGCGGGTGCAGGCCGACCAGACCCACGACATCGAGCAGGCCGTGGCCGGTGACATTGTCGCGGTGCTGGGCTGGAAGGATGCGGTCAGTGGCGAAACGCTGAGCGGCCGTGCGCAGCCGCTGCGCCTGGAGAATATCCAGGCCCAGGCGCCGGTGCTGGCGTGGCGCCTGGAGCCGGCGCGTGCGGCCGACCTGATCCGGATGGCGCAGGGCCTGGCCAGCCTGGCCCAGGAAGACCCGTCGTTCCGCGTCGAAACCGATCGCGACACGGCGGAAACCCTGGTCTGGGGCATGGGTGAGCTGCACCTGGAGGTGATGGTCGAGCGCCTGCGCAGTGAGTGGAAGGTGGACGTGGGCGTAGGTGCGCCGCGCGTGGCCTACCAGGAGACGCCGCTGCGTGCGATGACCGGCGTCGTCGGGCGACTGGTCAAGCAGACCGGTGGACAGGGCCAGTTCGCGCACGTGGTGCTGGATGTGTCGCCGCGTGAGGACGACCAGGTGGTGTTCAACGACCGCATCGTCGGTGGCGTGGTGCCGCGCAGCTTCATCGCTGCGGTCGAGAAGGGTGTACGTGCCGCGCTGTCGGAAGGGCCGCAGGGTCATCCGGTGGTCGGCATCGAGGTCAGTCTTGTCGATGGCCAGACCCATGCCAAGGACTCTTCGGAGATGGCGTTCCATCGCGCGGGTGCCGAGGCGATCAAGGCCGCGCTGGCCGAAGGTGGCACGCAGCTGCTGGAACCGGTGATGGCGGTGACGGTGCATTCGCCGTCGGCGTCGGTGGGCGATGTGGTCGGCGACCTCAACCGGCGCCACGGTCGCATCGCCCGCATCGAGGACCAGGACGGTCGCGCTGAGGTCAGTGGTTTTGCGCCATTGGCGCAGCTGGTGGGTTACACCACGTCGCTGCGTTCGCTCAGCCAGGGGCGGGCGAGTAGCGAGGCGCACCTGCACGGCTACGAGCCGGTACGCGCTGCATGAGGAAACGTGGGGGGAGCCCGTTCGCGGGCTCCCCTTTTTGTGTTCGGGGGCGCGCATCCACGCATGGCGTGATCTACAGGGCGATCGGGTCGCGAGCTCTGCAGTAGATCCACGCCATGCGTGGATGGGGTCCTCGGGATGCGATTTTTTGCATTGCATCGCAACAAAACTGCAGAAAAGGCTGGATTAAAGTGATGCCTCACGATAAATTGCGCACCCCCCGTTGCTCGCCGCCGCCCGCACCCTTTCTCATGCGTGATGACAAAGACCCCGGAACCCTGGAGCTGACCCTGCCGCGAAAGCGCGGCCGTCCGCCCAAGTTCGGGTACGCCATGAGTGACGCGCAACGGGCCGCGCGCTACCGCGCGCGCCGGGCAGGGCAGGCCAACCACGCGGATGTGCGGTCCTGTTCGGACATGGTGCTGCTGGACAAGATCCGCGCGGCGGTCAGCGCGCGTGACACCGAACTGGCCGGTTTCCTGGTCCATGTGCTCTGGCAGCGCTACCCCCTGCAGCTGAAATAGGCCGACGATGGGGTGGCCGTTGTCATCGAGCTTGTTGATAATGCGGGATTCAGGTTGTTCCCGCTGGCGCGCCCGGGATGGCAGGCGCGCATGATCGAACGGTTCCCAAGATGACCACCACCAGCGACACCACCACCGAAGCGGCGCCGAGCAACGCCCCCCTGTTCTACACCCGTCCGGTGCCGCTGCAGGCCGATGTGCACGCCGACCTGCGCATCCTGCCGGGCAGGCTCGAGTTTGCCGCGGGCAACAACGCCATTCCGCTGGTGCTCGGCGAGTTCTCGCTGGCGCTGCACCACTTCCCGATCCTCTTCGCTGGCCCGACCGCAGTGCCGATGGCTGCCGTTGGCGTATCCGACCAGAACCTGTTCATCAAGGATGGCCTGTGGGAAGACGAGGCCTATATCCCGGCCTACCTGCGTCGCCACCCCTTCATCTTCATCGACACCGGCTCGGACAATGATTTCCTGCTGGGCATCGACGAAGAGAGCTCGCGCGTGGTCAAGGGCGGTGACGAAGGCCAGCCGCTGTTCGTCGATGGCAAGGCCACCGACATGGTGCAGCAGGCACTGGAGTTCTGTGGCCAGTTCACCCGTGAGCACGAACAGACCCAGGCTTTCTCCAAGGCCCTGATCGACAACGGCCTGTTGGTCGAGCGCAACGCCACCGTGCGTACCCCGGATGGCCGTGAGTTCAACCTCAATGGTTTCCAGGTCGTCGACGTCGAGAAGTTCGTCGCGCTGCCGGAAGCCACTGTGGTCGAGTGGCATCGCAGTGGTTGGCTGGCGCTGATCCACCAGCACCTGATGTCGCTGGGTCGCTTCAACGACCTGACCCGTCGCCAGGTCGAGCGTCTGGCGGCCTGATCAGGCCCCGGGCATGGCTTCCGCAGCGCGGGAGCCATGCCATTGCTGAAGGACGCGCAACAGGCGTCGCGCATCGGCCCAGTCGGGTGTGGCGTCGCGACCCAGCTCCCACAGGTCGCCCGCCGTGTCCGCCTCTACGGCAGCTCCGTATATCTGCAGGGCCCCCTGAAGCCGGTGCGCGTGATGGCATAGGTCAGTGGCACTGGCGTCATCGATGGCCTGTTCGATCCGCAGCAGCTCGTGGCCGATGTCCGTGATGTAGGCGGCGTCGCCTGCGGCTGTGCCCATTGCGATGGCCTGTCCGGTCGCCGGCAGCTCCAGCGCCCGCAGCAGTGACTCAAGCTGTAGTGGCTTGGTCAGGGTGGCGTCGAACCCTGCTTTCCGGCAGCGCGCCACATGCCGACGATCACGGCGTGCCGACAGCGCGATCAGTCGCAGTGGGGCACGCGCCTGCCTGCGCAACTGCATGGCCAGCGCATAGCCATCCATGTCCCCGAGCCCGATGTCGAGCAGGATCACGCTGCGCGGTCTCACGGCCTGCTCGGCAAGCGCGCTGGCGGCGTCGCCAGACGCGTGTACATCGGCACCCAGGCGGCGCAGCTGCTCGCTGATGACCCGGCGATTGAGGGCGTGGTCCTCCACCAGCAGCAGCTCAACCCCGCCCAGCGGCGTTCCCGCGCCGGCGCTGGCGGTTGACGTGACCTTGGCCTTGGCGGGGCGTACCGGCAGGCGCAGGGTGAAGCGACTGCCGCGCCCGGGGACGCTGTGTACTGACAGGTTGCCGCCCATTGCGCGGGCAAGCGCATGCGCGATCATCAGTCCCAATCCGCTGCCTCCGCGCTCCTTGCCGTCTCCGCCCTGCTGGAATGGCTGGAACAGCACGGTGAGTTGCTCTGCAGTGATGCCGATTCCGCTGTCGATCACATCCAGCATGAGCTCACGAGGGTGGTTGCCTGGCGTCAGTTGAAGGCGCAGCTCGATGCCGCCGACGTCGGTGAACTTGAGTGCGTTTCCCAGCAGGTTGTCGATGATCTGGCGCAGTCCTTCCGGATCGATGGCGACAATGGGGCAGGGCTCGGGGAGGCAGTCGAAGCGAAGCGCCAGCCCGCGCTGCCGAGCCTGGGGACGAATTGCATCCAGCGATTGGCGGCAGAGTCGTGCAATGTCGCAAGGTTCTACGTGCGGCTTGAAGGTGCCGCTGGCCAGGCGTGAGAACTCCAGCGAGCGGTTGAGCAGGTTGCGCAGCGAGGAGCCCGCGGCATGTGCAGCCGCCAGCGCTTCTCGCTGCCCCATGGGCGCCGACGGCTGGCTGAGCAGGTCGATCGAGGCAAGGACTGCCTGGGCCGAATTGCGCACCTCGTGGCTCAACATGCCAATCGCGCGGGCGCGGGCACGGCCTTCAGCACGCAGGCGCCTGTGCCAGGCATGCCACAGGAACGGGGCGACTGCCAATGCGGCAGCCAGGGCCGGCAGCCACTGCGGGGGCAGCTGACGCATCCAGTCTAGGACGTGCTCCAGCGAGGCGGGGGCCGCCTGTTGGGCCCATAGCTGCAACAGGCCGGCATGTTCCTCCAGCGTAATGTCGTGCAATGCCCGCTCGATGCGCTCCAGCAGCTGGCGATCTTCGTGGCGCGCAAGCAGGTGCAGGTCGGTGGAGAAATCGCTGTCGAAAGGCTGCAGGTGCAAGTGCCCGGCGAAATGCCGACGGATCAGGGGCCGCAGGGTCGTTTCCAGGCCGATTGCCAGATCGGCGGTGCCGTTTTCAACAGCTGCCAGCGTGGCGTGCCGATCGGCCAGGTGTAGCAGGCGGACGTGCGGATGGCGCGCGGCCAGCCATCCCGCATACGGCCCCCCTTCGAGCACGGCCAGGACCTGGTGGTCCAGTTCCGTGATATCGCGTGGCAGGCGTTCGCCGCTGCGGCCGGCGAGCATCGTCTTGCCACCGCGGAACGTGCTGGATGCCACCAGGCCGGGGCAGGGTGGCTGCAGGTGGTTGCCAATCACCAGTACCAGATCCGCTTCGCGTCTGCAGACGGCAGCCACCGATGCGCCGGTGCTGGGATGCTGGTGCTCCTGGAACTGCAGCTGCGAACGCCGTGCAACCAGATTGGCGTAGCCATGGGCCAGGCTTGGCAACGTCGTGCCGCCAGCGAGTGCAGCGGGTACCGGGTGCAGCGACGGCGTGGTCGCCACCCGGACTTCGCGCCCCGGCCCCCATTCAAGTGATGACGCATCCTCGGCCGACGCGGCGGGAAGCAGGATGAGCGCCAACAGCAGGAGGGTGGATGTACGCATTCGATCGCGCATCTTCACGGTGATTCCAGCTGCTGCCGCATGGCGTAGATCTCGGCATCGTTGCGCAGCCTGAGCTTGCGCAGGGCCGCAACCTTCTGTGTGCTGACGGTCTTGATGCTGCGATGGCGGCGGAGCGCGATTTCCGAAACGGTCAGGCCCGCCAGCAGGAGCTCCAGTACTTCGCGCTCGTTGCGGCTGAGCTCTTCGCAGTCTCCCGGCAGCGTGCAGTCGGGTGGCAGTCGCGGAAGGCCCTGCGATACCCGCACGATCGCGTCCGCGAGCATCGGCAGTGGTTCGGCCTTGCTGACCACGCCGCTGACACCCGTGGCGATGAGCTGGTTGATGTGGATCGAGGGTGAAAGGGTCGCAAAAGCGAGCAGGGTGACGCGAGGAAAGTGCTCGCGCAGCAGCGGGGTCAGCTCGGACGCGCTGCGATCGTCGCGGGCCAGGGTCAGATCGATGATCGCGACATCCACCCGCATCTGCTGGAGGCTGTCGATGAGTTCGTCGCTGCGGGCGTGGCTGGCGACGATACGGAAGCGGGCGTCGCGGGAGAGGTGCAGGGCAGTGCCGCGACGGACGACTTCGTGGTCGTCCAGTAGTGCCAGTCGCAGCGGGCGCGGGGCAGGAGGTCCATTCATGCGCAGGGAGGTGATCGGCGCCCATGGGGCGTGATGACCATTCTGGCGCTGCTGTCGCGGCGAACATCGAAAATGCTTGATTTTTGCGATTATTCCTAAGAATCGATGCGCTTTATCCATCGATTCGGGGCTATCCATTGGCGGGATGGATTGCCAGGGCGGAAACAAGCCGTTTCCGCAAGCGTGATGGCGCTTGGCGTGGATGTCATCGGGAAGCTTCCGGTGCGGCATGCCACCGATCCGCACCGGCCGGGATCGACTTCAGGGCGTTCGCCCCTCGTCGCGCAGGCTGCGTGCCATCTCGCTGGTTCCGGCCCAGCCAAGGTCGGCGTACAGCGGCTTCCCTTGCGCGGTGGCATGCAGGACCGCGTAGGTGGCGCCACGCTCGGCGAAGGCGTGGTCTGCCAGGACCATCAGCTTCCGGGCGATGCCCCGGCGGCGGTACTCCGGTTCCACATACACGTTGAGGACGTAGCCGCGGCAGCCCTGTTCCGGATGGGCAGGGTGGGGTGGCCAGTCGATCAGCATCAGGCCAATGCCGGCGATGGTTCTGCCCTGGTCTGCAAGAACATGGCCGAAGTACTCGCCCGAGGCCAGGCGCGGCGCCAGCCAGGCACGGAAAGGAGCCGCCATCGCCCGCAGGACCTCCTCGGTCCGCCCACTCTCGCGGAACATGGCTTCGCGGTGGGCACAGATCACATCCAGGTCGCTCGCACGGATCTGCCGCACTTCAAGCCCGTTCCATGTCGCTTCTGCGTGGCTGCCCATCGTGCTGATCCCCGGCTCAGGTCTGTCCGGGAATTCTGGCATCCTCTGCCGGGTGATGCATGACGCAGGGCGCAATCGGGTCGTTGTTGCCACGCACTACCGGATGGATTGCGGCACGCGCCGCAGCCGGCGGATGTCGTAGCCCATTTCGGCGATGCGCTGCACGGCTTTCTGGTAGTCGCCATCGGCCACCTGCGGCGTACGTGCCATGTACCAGACATAGTCGCGCTTGCTGCGCGCGACGATGGTCTGGCGGTAGTCGTCATCCAGCCAGGCGATGATGTACTCGGCCTGGATCGGCCAGATGAACTGCATGCCCCAGACCGCGCCATGACCTTCCTCTTCAACATGGCCGATGGGGTGCATCGACCTCTGCGGGGCATCGAAGCTGCCCTTGCGATAGGTGAAGGTGGTCTGGATGCGCCCATCGGGCTTCAAGGCATAGCTTTCCACTGCATCGTAGGCATCGCGTTCGGGCCAGGACGGGATATGGGCGATCACGTACCAGTCGCCCATGAAGCGTGGCACATCCACCGAAGGCGCCTGCGGAAGTGGCCGGGTATCGCTGGAGGAGCAGCCTGAGCCGAACAGGCCGACCGCGATCAGCGGAAGCAGCGTGAACATGCGCATGTCACACCTCAGCGGGGACGGAACAGGTAGTGGGCCACCAGCCATTGCTGGCCGTCGTCGTAGCCGAACAGTTCGGCACACGCCATCCAGAACATCCGCCAGCGCTGCCACCAGATCTTCGCCGCTGCCTGGCCGTAGGTGGCGACCAGCACCGGCATCACTCTCTCGCGGGCTGCATCCTGGTTGGCCAGCCAATGCTCGGCAGTGCGCTGGTAGTGGGTGCCCTCCAGCAGCCAGCGTTGATCGAGCCGCAGGTCGTGCTGGAAATGCAGCAGCGTGTCGGCCGCCGGCATCAGGCCGCCGGTGAAGAAGTGGCGGCCCATCCAGTTGTCGCCCCCCTCGGCCTCGAACGGATACATCAGCGTGCGATGGGCGAAGATGTGCACGAACAACGCACCGTCCGGCTTCAGCCACTGCGCAATGCGCGCCAGCAGGCGCTCGTAGTTGCGCACGTGCTCGAACATCTCGACCGAAACGCAGCGATCAAACTGCGCCGAGGGCAACTCCAGCTGGTTCACGTCACGGGTGAGCACCTGCACGTTGTGCAGCCCGCGCGCCTTGCACTGGGCCATGATGTGCTGGCGCTGGCTGTGCGAGTTGGATACCGCGGTGATCGCTGCGTGCGGATAGCGCTCGGCCATCCATAGCGTCAGCGAGCCCCAGCCGCAGCCCAGCTCAAGAATCTGCTGGCCATCGTCCAGTCCGGCACGCTGGCCGTACAGCTCCAGCATGGCGTCCTCCGCTTGGTCGAGCGTTTCGTGCCCGGTGGTGTAATAGCAGCTGCTGTACTTCAATCGCTTGCCCAGGCAGGCCTGGAAGAACGCCGCGGGCACTTCGTAATGCTGGCGATTGGCTGCATCGGTATGCAGGGCGAGCGGACTGTCGGCCAGTTCGGCGATGCGGCGGCTGAAACGCGCGGACTGCGCTTCGATACCGCCTTCCGATTCTTCCTGCAGGCGCTGCGCGCACAGCCGCCGGATGCCGGCCCGCAACGCAGCATCCGGCAGCAGGCCACGTTCGGCCCAGGCGGTCAGCCCGGTTTCCGCTTGCTCGGCCGGATTCAGTGACGGTATCGCGCTCATGCGGAATGCTCCTTGGAAGGGCGGGGGAACCAGGGGAAGAACATCGGCGTACTGCGCTGGTAGGCGCGGTAGTCGTCGCCGCGGCTGCGCAGGGCCTGCTTTTCGGTGAACGGGATGCCGCTGAGATAGCGCAGGAATACATACATCAGCACGGGGCCGAGCCAGGCCAACCACCACAGCGGCGAGCCGACGGCGAGCAGCACATAGGTGAACCAGTGCAGCCACTCGAAGAAGTAGTTGGGGTGGCGGGAATACCGCCAGAGCCCATCACGGCAGGTACGGCCCTTGTTCGCCGGGTTGCTGCGGAACCGGGCCAGCTGGCGGTCGGCCAGTGCCTCTCCGCCCACACTCAGCAGCCAGACAAGCGCGGCCGCCAGCACCCAGGGCGCCATGCCGGGGGTTTGATTGGCGGCGACCGCGACGAAGGGCAGGGCAAACAGCGCCACCAGCAGTGCCTGCGCCATGAAGAACCCGAAGATCTTTCCCTGGTGTCCCTGCCAGTGCGCACGGAGGTAGCGATAGCGCCCGTCCTCTTCTTCGTGCCGGACGCGATGCCATAGATGAAGGGCCAGGCGACCGCCCCACAGGCCGCCGAGCACAGCCAGCGCCACCCGTGGCGTCACCGCACCATCGCCCAGCAACGCCAGCAGCAGCGCGGCGGCGGCCACGCCTTTGGCCCAGAGCACATCCACAACGCCGATGTTGTGGCGGCGGCGCTGCCAGACCCAGCCCCAGCTCATCACCAGCACCGCATACAGCAGCACCCAGAGCAGGTTGATCATGAGGCCGCTCCCGCAAGGGGTGGTTGTGGGGCAGCGCGTCGTGCGCTGCGGCACAACAGGGAAAGTGCAATCGCCCAGCCCGTGCCCAGCATCAGGACGCCCTGCCACATCGGGCTGTTGAACTGCACGGCGCCGAACCCACGCGCGGCCGACAGGTAGGCCAGCGGCGCCAGCAGCAGGCCGAACAGAGGCGGCAACGCAGGGTGTCGCTGCAGGAAGCGCATCGAGGTGGTCAGGGTCATGGCGAATGCAGCCCACAAGGCCATGATCCAGGGCGGGGGCGCCCATCCCAGCGGGGCGGCGGCGTAGCGCAGGGTTCCGCTGGCGGCCGCAGCGGCATCGACCAGCCAGGCGCAGGCCAGCGCCAGCACCAGCAGCCGCAGGTCCAGGCGTGGTTGCGCCGACGTCAGCAGCTGGCTGGCGATGTAGAGCGACGCAGCCAGCAACGCAGGCCACTGCCAGCCGCGGCCCGCGCCGGCCACCGCGCACAGCCAGACCAGCTGGTTGCCAATCAGGTTGGCCCAGAACCGGCGCATTTCAGTTGCCCTCACCAGGCGAGAATGCAGGCCGATGGCCTGGGCGTGCCAGCAGCAGATGCGAGACACCGATCGAACGCTCCAGGAAGCCGCCTTCACAGTAGGCCAGGTAGAAATCCCACAGGCGGCAGAAGCGGGCATCGAACCCCTGCGCCTGCACCGCAGGCAACTGCGCGAGGAAGCGTTGGCGCCAGGCGCGCAGGGTCAGCGCGTAGGAGTGGCCGAAATCCTGCTGAGCGATCAGCTGCAGGTCGCTGGCGCGGGTCTTGGCCGCCATGATGGCGTTGATGGAAGGGATGAAGCTGCCGGGAAACACGTAGCGCTTGATGTAGTCGACGCTGCGCCGTGCCTGCTCGTAGCGATGATCCTCGATGGTGATGGCCTGCAGCAGGGCAACACCATCGGGCTTCAGCAGCCGCTGCAGCGTGGCCATGTAGGTGTCCAGGTATTCGGAGCCGATCGCTTCGATCATCTCGATCGACACCAGCTTGTCGAACTGCCCCTGCAGGTCGCGGTAGTCCTGCATCAGCAGGGTGACCCGGTCCTGCAGGCCGGCGGCCCGCACGCGCTCGGCGGCCAGCGCATGCTGTTCGGCGGAGATGGTGGTGGTGGTGACGTGGCAGCCGTAGTGCTGCGCGGCGTGCACCGCGAAGCCACCCCAGCCGGTACCGATTTCCACCACGCGATCGCCGGGCTTGAGTTGCAGCTGCTGGCAGATTCGGTCCAGCTTGCGGCGCGAGGCGGACTCCAGTGATTCGGATTCGCTGGCGAACAGCGCCGACGAATACATCAGGTCCGGTGACAGGAACAGGGCGAAGAAATCGTTGCCCAGGTCGTAGTGCGCGGCGATGTTGCGCCGGCTGCCCTCACGGCTGTTGCGATGCAGCCGGTTCCAGCCGCGCAGCAGCCACCCACCCACCTGGGCCGGGCCGCGCTCCATGCCGTCCAGCAGGTCGCGGTTGCGCACCAGCAGCTGTATCAGCGCGACCAGGTCATCACAGTGCCAGTCGCCCTGGATGTAGCTCTCGCCAGCGCCGACGCTGCCCTGCGCAGCGACCTTCCGGTAGAACGCGGGGTCATCGATGGTCACCGTTACCTGCAGCCCTGCGTGGGCGTTGCCCAGCCGGACCTCGCCAAGGGCATCGCGCACGCACAGGTGGCCATCGCGCAGCGGGGCAAGCTGTGCCAGCAGGCGACGGCGCAGGAAGGCATCCAACGCACCAGGGCGCGGCAGGGTGACCGAAGGTATGATCGAGTTCATCGCGGTTTTCCGGCAAGGCTGGGGTGGTCGTGCACGGGGTTGCGCTTCAGCCATAGCCGCAGCGCGTGCCAGTGGATGGCAGCCACCACCTGGGTGGTCATCAGTGGGTAGCCGGCGAGGACCCGCGCCAGCCCGAGGCCATCCAGGGGCCGGCGGTGCATCGTCTGGGTGGCATCGAACTGCCGGATGCCGTCGCGCCAGACCTGCATGTGCACGCGCAGGTCCTCATCGGGGCTGCTGAAGCGCCAGTCGTAGCGGCAGTCCATCGGCATGAACGGCGAGACGTGGAAGCATTTGTCGAACTGCCACCGCAGTGATGCGCCTTCGTTCGTGGCCGTAGCGACCGGCAGCACATAGGCGTGCCGTTCCTTCCAGGGAGTATTGGTGATCTCGGCCACGATGCAGTCCAGCGTGTTGCCGTCGGCCTGGTAGCAGTAGTAGAAGCTGACCGGGTTGAACACATGCCCGGCAAAGCGAAGGTGGGTGAGCAGGCGCACCGGCCCGGAAGGTCGATGACCGAGCGTCTTCGCGGCATGGTCGCGCACGGCATCGCCCAAAGGCTGTGCGGGATCGCCGAAATAGTCGCTGCGCCGGAACTCGGCAAGATTGCGGCGATTGACCGACCACAGCCAGCGCCCAGCAAACACGGTCTCCAGTTCATCCAGGTCGAGCAGCAGTTGTGCAACCGGGTAACGGAACGCATGCGGATGCGGATGATGCCGGCGATGCACCACCTGCCCGAAATAGAGGGCGCTGGCGCTCATGCCGCCACCTCGCCCGGTAGCGACACCTCGCGGTGCGATGCGCAGGCCTGCAGCGCATCCACCACGCGGCGGGCGCTGCGGATGCCATCCTCATGGAAGCCCCAGCCCCAGTAGGCCCCTGCGAACCAGGTGTGGCGATGGCCCTGCAGCTCTGCCCAGCGCTGTTGGGCGCGGACCGCGGCGTGATCGTGCACCGGATGGGCATAGTGCAGCGTGCGCAGCACCCTGGCCGGATCGATGGCCCCGCTGCGATTGAGGGTGACGACCAGCGGCGTGTTGCCGGGCAGGCCTTGCAGCAGGTTCATGCAGTAGCTGACCGTGCAGGGCGCGGCTGGATCCTGCGGGACATGCGCGTTCCAGGCCGCCCAGGCCTTGCGGTTGCGGGGCAGCAAGGACGCATCCGTGTGCAGTACCGCCTCGTTGGATTGGTAGCGGATGGCACCCAGTACCTCGCGCTCGACCGGGTCGGCATCACCCAGCAGGGCCAGCGCCTGATCGCTATGGCAGGCCAGGATGACTTCGTCGAAGGCCTCGACGCCGGCGGCGCTGTGCACGCGTGCACCCCCGGGGATGCGCTCCACCCGCTGGACCGGGCACTGCAGGCGCTCATGCACCCGCCAGCGGCGGCGCAGTGCATCCACGTAACGGGCCGACCCGCCGGTAACGACCCGCCAGGACGACCGTCCGGTCATCTGCAGCATCTGGTGGTTGGCCATGAACTGGGCCAGATAGCGCGCGGGGAAGTCCCGCACGGTGGCGGTGGGCGACGACCATAGCGCCGAGGCCATCGGCAGCAGGTGCTCTTCAATGAAGGCCTCGCCATAGCGTTGGGTGCGCAGATACTCGCCCAGCGTCGGGCCTTCCTCTTCGGCGAGCAAAAGCGGCGCATCCCGGTAGAACCGGCGCAGATCGGCCAGCATGCCCCAGAAGCGCGCCGACACCAGGTTGCGCCGCTGGCAGAACAGGCCATCCAGCGAAGTGGCGTTGTACTCCACGCCGCTGCGCTCGCTGTGCATGGAGAAGCTCATCGTGGTCGGCTGCGAGGCAACCCCCAGCTCATCGAACAGTGCCGTCAGCAGCGGGTAGTGCCGGGGATTGAAGACGATGAAGCCGGTGTCCACGGCCATGCGTACGCCTTCCACCTGCACCTCGTGGGTGTGGGTGTGCCCGCCCAGGTAGTCGCTTGCCTCGAACAGCGTCACGTCGTGCCGTTCCTGCAGCCACCAGGCGCTGGCCAGACCTGAGATGCCTGAACCGATGATGGCGATGCGCATGTCAGTACCTCGCCTTGGCCAGCACCCATTCGGGGATGGGCTTGAGGCCTTTGACCAGACCCAGCGCCGCCATCGCGCGCAGTCCGTACCAGGTCAGGTCAATCTCCCACCAACGGAAGCCCTGGCGCACGGTGCCTGGGAAGAAATGGTGGTTGTTGTGCCAGCCCTCCCCGAAGGTGAGCAGCGCCAGCCAGAGGTTGTTGCGGCTGTCATCGCGGGTCTCGAAGCGTCGACGGCCGAAGCGGTGGGCCAGCGAGTTGATGGTGACGGTGGCATGGAACAGCACGATGGTGGAAATGAAGAATCCCCACACCAGCAACTGGGGGCCGGAAGTGTGCAAGCCTGGCGCCCAGCGCTCCAGTGCTGCACCCAATGCATACAATCCGATGGCCAGCAGCACGGGAATGGCGGTATCGAAACGGTCCAGCCAGCGCAGTTCCGGGAAGCGCGCCAGGTCAGGCACCCGCGACAGGTCGGTGGCGAAGGCTTCGCGGGTCAGGAACCAACCCATGTGGCTGCGCCAGAAGCCGCCTTCGCGCGGCGAATGCGGGTCCAGCGGCTGGTCGGCGTGGCGGTGATGGTGGCGATGGTGGGCAGCCCACCACAGCGGACCGCGCTGTACGCTGGAGGCGCCGATCACCGCGAACACGAATTGTACCGCGCGCGGTGCCTGGAAGGTGCGATGCGAGAAGTAGCGGTGATAGAAGGCGGTGATGGCGAACATGCGCACTGCGTAAAGCGCCGCGGCCACGACCACCGCCGTCCACGACACGCCCACCCAGATCACCGCGATGCACGCCAGGTGCATCAGTGCGAACGGCACCGCACGCAGCCAATCGATGCGGCCCGGCGGTTCCGTGCCGGCGTCCGCGGCATTGCCGGTATCGACCCAGCGCTGCAGCGTGCGCAGCAGGCGCCAGCGTCGATGGGGGAGGGGCGATACAGAGGCCATGGCGGATCTCGGCGGGTGTCGTGTCTTCCTGTACGCAGCAGAATGCGTAATGGATGCGACGTGTTGCAGTGAATGTCGGCTTCACGTGTTCGTGACGGGGCAGCGGTCGACCAGCGGCTGCGCCCATGCCTGCTGCCACTCAGGCGTGGGGCGTTGCGCGGGTGGCGAGCCAAAGCGCACCGTCACCTGCGGATAGATGCCCCGCGCATCGCGCAGGTTGCTGGTGCCGTTGAATTCCAGCAGGCGCCGGTCGGCGCTGGCATAGACCAGCGACAGGCGGGGCGCGATGCCGCCATACCAGGTGTCGAGGCTGACCTCGAACGACTGGGCGTCGATGCCTTGCCAGCGCAGGGTGCCGGTATGCCGCACCTGCACCGGGAAGTAGCGCTGTCGCCCAGGCACCAGGAACGGCAGCGAGAGGCGCTCGCCCTTCATCAGCGCCGCCCAGTGCAGGCGGACCGCCGCATCGAATCCCGCATCGATCACCGCGTCCTGCGGCAGATCGAGCCTGCGCTGCCGGAGCGGACTGGCGGCATCCTCCTTCCAGGCCACCGATACTGCGCCGCTGACGGCCTCGATCTCGGCTGTCTGGCCACTGCGCCGGTCCTCCAGTGAATAGCCGCGTGCCTGCGGACGGGTGCTGGCCGGCAGGTGCTTGCGGGCGAACGGCTGGCCGCCGGGGCACTGGTACAGCACCCAGCGTTCGGCACCCTCGCTCGCATCGCGGCGCCAGTGCACTTCACGGTAGAGGACCCGGCCCTGCGGGGAGGTGGCTATGCCCTCGCTCCGCAGCATGGGGGCCGCCAGCGCGGCATGGGGCAGGCACAACAACAGCCAGGCGATGCGCATGGCATTCATCCGTAAGGGCGGGTCCAGGTCGTACGGCAGGCGGGGCGGGTTGGATGCGCAATGCGGGCTGCATCCAATTGCCATTCCCGCGCGTACAGGGGACAGACCTTCACTCGCCCGCCGCGAAAGCAGATGTACCCTGACGCCGCCAGCACCCTTGCCAACCTAGACAGCGCACGCATCGTGTCCAGCTCCCAGCAGGCCAGCAGTGAGCCGAAAGACTGGGCCGGTGACATGGACGGTGTCGCGCGGCTGCGCGACCGCGACTGTTTCATGCGGATCTATGACCATTTCATGCCGCGCCTGTGCGTCTATCTGCGCGGGCTGGGCGCGCCCGAGGCGGTGGCCGAGGAGCTGGCGCAGGAATGCCTGCTGCGCCTGTGGCTGCGTGCGGCTGATTATGATGCCGCGCAGGGGGCCCTGAGTACCTGGCTGTACCGCATCGCCCGCAACCTGCATATCGACCGTGTGCGTCGCGAGCGCAGCTGGATGCAGGTGCAGGTGGCGGTGGAGGACGCCGCGATGATGGACGTGGTCGACCGCAGCAGCGCCGAACAGTTCGCCGACCAGGCCAGGTTGCGCCAGCGCATCAACGAGTTGCCCGCGGTGCAGGCTCGGCTGGTGCGGATGTCCTACTTCGAGGCCAAGAGCCACAGCGAGATTGCCGACGCACTGGGCATGCCGCTGGGAACGGTCAAATCACATTTGCGCCGCGCCTTTCTGCAACTGCAGGCCAAAGTGGGAGGTGCGCTGTGAACCCGCACCACCATCTGCACGAATCCACCCTGATGAGCTATGCCGCCGGCGCGCTGCCGGCGCCGTTGAGCATCGTCGCCGGTGCCCATCTGGAGCAGTGCCCGCATTGCCGTCAGCGCCTGCGCGACGCCGAAGCGATCGGCTCGGTGCTGCTGGAGCAGACCCAGCCACCTGCAGCGGAGACGCGACGCGAACAGCTGCGCGAGGCGATGCTGGTGCGGCTGGCCACGGAAGCGCCGACGGCCATGGCTGGGGTCACACGCCCCGTGCCGAAGGAGCGGCCTGAGGCCAATCCGGACCATCTGCCTGCATCGCTGCATCCGTACTTCGGCGCCTCGCTCAGCGACCTGCGCTGGCGCTGGATGGCGCCGGGCGTGCACTGCATCCGTGCAGAGCAGATGCCTTCGCTGATCATGCTGAAGATTGCCCCCGGCAAATGCCTGCCCATGCATAGCCATGGCCGGAGCGAATTGACGCAGATCCTGCGGGGTTCGTACAACGATGCGCTGGGGCTTTTCGCACCGGGCGACGTGGCGGATCTGGATGGAGACGTGGAGCATCAACCGGTGACCGCGCCGGGTGTGCCCTGCATCTGCGTATCAGCGCTGGATGCGCCGCTGGTGTTCAGTGGCTGGCTGGCGCGGAAGATCCAGCGTTTCGTGAGACTCTAGCGGGGGCGACGATGGCCGGGACGGACGCATTACGGATTCTGTTGACCGGTGCCGCAGGCCTGGTCGGGCAGGGTGTGGCATTGGCCTGCCAACGCTCACCGCAGGTGTCCCGCCTGACAGCGCTGGTCCGCCACCCGGGAAGTCTGATCGGCGCCGGCAGCGAACTGATCGTTCCGGACTTCCTGCGTATCCAGGACCGGTCGGATGAACTGGCTGGGTTCGATGCCTGCTTCTACTGTGCCGGGGCGCCACCGGTCGGCACGGCAGAGGCCGAGTACCGACGCGTGACCCTGGCCACCACCTTGGCGGTGGCCCGTGGCTGGGCGGCCGCGAATCCCGAAGGGTGCTTTCTGTATGTATCCGGTGCCGGTGCGGACCCTCGGAGCCGGCTGATGCCGTTGAGGATCAAGGGCGAGACCGAGGTCGCATTGCAGGGCCTGCCGGTTCGCACCGTGATGCTGCGCCCGGGGGGCGTCAGGCCGGTCCCGGGCACCGGCACCCGTCATGCCCTGTTGAAGCCCCTGTACTGGGGCGGTGCGCCGTTGATGAAGCTGGCCGGCGCCGTTGCGCCGTCGGTGATGACCAGCAATCTGGCACTGGGTCAGGCGATGGTTGCACTGGCCGGCAGGGAGCATCCGCCGTCCACGGTGGAGTGCGCGGACATCAACCGGATCGCCGCTGGCGTACGCGACCCTGCCTCCTGAGCTCAGTGCGGCGCGGCCTCCAGCGCAGTGCGTACTGCCAGCGCCAGATCACTTCGCGTAAACGGCTTCGGCAGCAGGGCAACCGCGCGTCCTTGGCTCCCCGCCTGATCGTGGTCACGTGGATAGCCTGACGTGAACAGGACGGCCACTTCCGGCCAGCGTTCGCGGACTTGACGGACCAGCTCCCAGCCCGACATGCCGGGCATCACCACGTCCGAGAACAGCAGGTCCACCCTGGTATCGGGGCGCTCCAGCAACCGCAGTGCGGAGGGGCCGTCGTGGGCTTCCAGCACGCGGTAGCCGAGCAGCCGCAGCGAATCCACCGTGTGGGCGCGGACATCGTCGTTGTCCTCGGCCACCAGGATGGTTTCCTCGCGCGGTGAGTAGCCGGCCAGGCCGGTCTGCGGGATGTGTGCTTCGCGGGGCAGGGCCAGCGGCGAGCGCGGGAACATCATGGTGATGCTGGTGCCGCCGCCTTCCACCGAATCGATCAGCACGTGGCCCCCTGACTGCTTGACGAAGCCATGCACCATTGACAGGCCCAAGCCGGTGCCACGGCCAACCTGCTTGGTGGTGAAGAACGGTTCGAAGACCCGGCCAAGCGTCGCCGCATCCATGCCGTGGCCGTTGTCACGCACCCGCAACATCACGTACTGGCCTGGTGTTGCATCCGGGAACAGGGCGGCGTAGTCGTGGTCGAGGTGGCTGTTGTCGACCTCGATCACCAGCCGCCCGCCGTGCGGCATCGCATCGCGGGCATTCACCGCCAGGTTCAGTACGGAGGCCTCCAGCTGGCTGATGTCGATCTCCACGCACCAGATGTCCTCGGCGCTGCGGATCTCCAGCTGCACCAGCTCACCCAGTGCACGCTGCAGCATGTCGTGCATGTCCAGCAGGCGCTCGTGGAGGTTGGCGGCCTGGCTGTGCAGCGGCTGGCGTCGGGCAAACGCGAGCAGGCGCTGGGTCAGGCTGGCGGCACGTCCGACACCCTTCAGCGCGTTGTCCAGCGCCCGGCTGACCATCGCCCCGGCTTCGCCCGCGCGCTCATTCAGCAGCATGGCGTGCTCGACGTTGCCGGAGATGACCGTCAGGATGTTGTTGAAATCATGCGCGATGCCGCCGGTGAGCTGGCCGACCGCCTCGATCTTCTGTGATTGGCGCAGTGCATGTTCGGCCTGGAGGCGCGCCGTCGTTTCCACGGCCTCGGAGACCACGGCGGTGACCACGCCTTCGGCATCCAGCAGCGGGCGGAACGAAAAATCGAAGCTGCGCGGCCCGGTCGGGAGTTCCAGCTCCAATGAATGCAGCGAACTCAGGCCCTGCACGGCTGCAGCGACGGCCCGATCGATCAGCGCGCCGATGCCATCGGTTGTGGCGAACCAGAGCGATTCAGCGAAGCGTTGGCCAACCACGTCCTTCTTTTCCGCCAGCACTGCGGCCAGTGACGCGTCATTGGCATCCACCACGCGCCCGGACAGATCCAGCAGCATCTGATGCTGGAAGCTGGATTCGAAGATCGCCTGCAGGCGCCGCTTGCTGGCGCGCAACTCGGCCGTGCGCGCCTGCACCTGCTGCTCGAGCAGCTGGTTGTCCTCGCGCAGGGCCAGCTCGGCCTGTTTCAGCTGCGAGACATCGCTACCCAGGCAGATGTAGCCGGCCACGCTGCCATCGGCCGCATGCTCAGGCACGCAGTCCATCTGCACGAATCGTGATTGGCCGCTGCGGTGCACCAGTTCGACCTGGAAGCTGGTGCGTTCGCCCTGCAGCACCCGTTCCAGGCTCGGCAGGGCGTGTTCGAAGGCGGAAATGCCGCTGACATCCCGTGCCGGCCGACCCAGCAGTTCTGCAAGGCTGGATCCATGCCAGTCCAGAAACGCCTTGTTGGCAAACCGATAGCGATGGTTCTTGTCCAGCTGGGCGATGAGCGCAGGAACGGCGTCGGTCACCTGCTGCAACTGGGCCTGGCTATCGTTCAGTGCGGCCTGCGCAATGGCCAGCTGGGTACGCTCATGCGCTTCCTGCCGTGCGCGACGGATCGCATCGGGCAAGCGTTGCAGGCGTTGCTTCACCACGTAGTCGCGGGCACCGCGCGTGAGTGCCTGCACCGCCAATTCCTCGGTCAGGGTGCCGGAAACAAAGATGAAGGGCGTCTGCGGCACGCGCTCGCGCGCGAGGGCAAGTGCCGCGTCACCATCGAAGCCTGGCAGGACATGATCGGCGAGGATCACGTCGAACGGGCGGTTTTCGATGGCTTCGATGAACGCGTTGCGGGTCCACAGGCGCTCAGCCTCGAAATCGAGGCCGGCACGCTGCAGCTGGGCGCTGATCAGCTCCGCATCAAGCGCGCTGTCCTCCAGCATGAGGATGCGCAGGCGCTCGCTGCGGCGCGATCCATCACGCATTGCGCTGCCCCGAACCGTTGGGCCGATGCGGTGGTGGCTGGTTGGTGATGCCCCAGAACATGCCCAGGCCCTGGATTGCGTCAAAGAATTCCTTGAAGTCAACCGGCTTGACCACGAATGCGTTGACGCCCAGCTCGTAGCTGCGCACCAGGTCCTGCTCTTCGCGCGAGGAGGTCAGCATCACCACCGGCGTGCTGCTCAGATTCGAATCGCCACGCACCTGTTCCAGTACTTCAAGGCCATTGACCTTGGGCAGCTTGAGGTCCAGCAGCACCACCACCGGACCGCCGTGCATGGCGCCGGCAAACTTGCCTTCGCAGCGCAGGTAGTCCAGCGCTTCGGCGCCGTCGCGTACATGGATGACATCGTTGAGCAGCTGGCAGCGCGCAAGCGCGGCCATCGTCAGTTCTGCATCCTTGGGGCTGTCCTCCACCAGGAGGATCGGCCGCAGGTCCCTCATGGGTGGTCTCCTGTGGAACGGGGTAGGGTGAAGTGAATGGTGGCGCCCTTGCCGGGCTCGCCCTCGGCCCAGGTACGGCCGCCATGGCGGCCGATGATGCGGCGCACGTTGGCCAGGCCGATGCCGGTGCCTTCGAATTCTTCGACGTGATGCAGGCGCTGGAACACGCCGAACAGCTTGTCCACGTAGCGCATGTCAAAGCCACAGCCGTTGTCACGCACGAAGAAGTGATCTTCGTCGTCGCTGCGGTCATGCCCAATCTCGATCATCGCGTGCTCGCGCTCGCGGGTGAACTTGATTGCGTTGGCCAGCACGTTCTGCCAGACCAGGCGCAGCATCGTCGGATCGGCTTCGACCTCCGGCAGCGGTGCGAGCGTCCATTGCACGTCGCGGCCGGCGTAGTCCAGGGCCAGGCTCCGGCGCACATCCTCGGCCAGCGCGGTCATGTCCAGCCGCACACGCCCCAGCGTGGAGCGCCCCATCTGCGAGAAGCTGAGCAGGTCATCCACCAGTGTTCCGGCGGACTTGGCCGATTCCACGATCGTGTCCAGGAAGCGGCGCTCGGTCTCGTTGAGGCGTTCGCCGGCGGAGCTGCCCAGCAACTCGGAATAGCCCACGATGTGGCGGAAGGGCGCGCGCAAGTCGTGGCTGACGGAGTAGGAAAACGCTTCGAGTTCCTTGTTGCTGCGAAGCAACTGCTCGTTCAGTTCGGCCATTTCCTCGGCCTTGCGCAACACGATATCGACGATGGCCGTGCGCATCTCGTGTGCCGCGTCGCAGTCAGCGTCACTCCACGGCAGGCTGCGTTGCTGCACGGTCTCCTTCCAGGCCTCGAACGAGTTGCGCGGGGAAAGCGCCACACCCGGTGCTGCTTCCTTGCGGGGATCGCCACCCCAGCGCACGGTGCGCACCACTTCCGGGCGGAACCACATCAGGTAACTGTCATGCAGCTGCGAAATGGACACCGCCAGCAGGCCGCTGGCTACGTCGGCCAGGTGTGCGGCAGGCGACCAGTCGGCTGCCAGGTGATCGGAGCAGTAGGTTTCCTGGCCGGCCTGCTGCGTGGCCAGCCAATTCGCCAGGGCCAGCACGTCGCTGGCGGAAGGGCACTGGCCAACACGCAGGCAATCGCCTTTGTGCACGATCGCCGCGCCGGCCGCGCCTGTCAGCGACAGCAGGCTGGCCTCGTCCTGGCGCAGGGCCGCCATGAAGTCTTCGTCGCCGGCCATGCGACCCAGTAGCTTGACCAGTATGGAACGACGGGCCACGCGCTCTTCGATCGCACGCGCACGCTCCTTGAGGGCAATCTGCAGCGACAGGATCTGGCCCATGAATTCGCAGGCAGTGCGCACGTGGTAGGGCAGGCGGCGTGGCTGCACGGTGTGGCAGGACACCAGGCCCCACAGCCGGCCTTCATGCACCAGCGATACCGACATCGACGCGCCGGTCCCCATGTTGCGCATGTAGTGCAGGTGCACCGGCGAGACGCTGCGCAGCACCGCCATGCTCAGGTCGGTGGGCGGCGCGTCGCGATGATCTTCGGCCCGCATCAACGGGGCAGGGGTGTAGTTGTTGTCCGCGATCAGGCGCACCCGGTTGCGGCGGTAGAGTTCGCGGGCCTGGGCGGGAATGTCCGATTCAGGAAAACGCAGGTCCAGGTACGAGGGCAACAGGCCATTGCCTTCCTCGGCCACCACGATGCCATTCCAGCCGGCGTCGAACTGGTAGACCAGGGTGCGGTCGAAGCCGGTGAGCCGGCGCATGTGCGCGGCGGCCAGCTGGCACAGGTCTTCCACCGTTGCGGCCGATTCGATGCCCGTCATGAGCTCTCGGATGGCCGGATACAGTTCTTCAAGAGAACCGGGCTGGCCTGCGACTGGCGCTTCCAGCTCTACAAGGAGGTCGGTGGCGGAGCGATGCACCAGCAGCTGATGCCGGCCGTGGCCATCCAGGTGAACGGCGCCCACGTGCACACTGCTGCCGATGGTGGCCTTCTGGAGCAGTACCTGGAACGGGGCCAGCACGCCGCCGAGCACCTCGCTGACGTGCTGGAGCAGCGGCTCACCGAACTGCTGCAGCACACTCGGCTGACTGATGGCACGCTCGCGCACCCGCAGTGACTGCGGCTCCAGCACAAGGAGCACACCGTAGGGCTGGATCGCGCCGGGTGTGTGGATCGGTTCGCGCGCGCAACGGGATAGCGCAAGGTCGGGCGTGGACTGGGCAGAGGGCATCAACGGCGGGACTCATGATTCATGGATGGCTGGAGGGACCCAGTGCTACATCCGGCTTGCAGGAATGGTGAAGCAAAAGCGTGCCTTCGACTACCGCCGGGTGCGCATGAAAAGCATTTCATTCAAACCTGAATTCTTCATCTACGCAGCGACGGACGAACTGGAAGCCATCTATCGCACCGCGACAAGCATGCGCTTGCTCGTCCTTGTTCAGTGCCGCAGCATCGATGGCTTCGCGCTGACGTCGCCAGTACTCGGCAACCCCCAGCTCGGAAGGGCGCAGGTGGCGGGCACCATGCCCGGCGTGCAGCCGCAATGCCGCCGCCGCCTTCAACAGCACCGCCGCCCCAAGGGTGGAGCCTTCTGCCACGTAGCGCCAGCCCAGAGCGGTGGCTGGAGAGGCCACCTGCAACTGCGGGTGCCACGTGTGCAGGGTTGGTGCGCACGCCCCCAGGTCCCGCAGGTCCGCCTCGATCAGCGATAATCTGGCTGCGCCCCCGTCGGGGTTCTGGTAAAGCGGCGCAAGGCTTGCATGGAACTGCCACTGCACGCGCAGGAAGGCCAGATAGCGCTCGCGCGAGGCGAAGATGCGCTGTTCCAGCAAATGCTGATCGAGGCGGCCGTGAATGCTGCGGGTGTGTTCCTTCAGCATCAGGCTGAGAGGGACGGTATGAGGGCGGGTTGGGATGGGCACGGACATCGGCAGGCACCCTAGCAGAATCGTGCCCGCCGGCGTGTAGAGGTTTCGCAGCCGGTGCATATGGGCTGCACACCGGCTCGACAGGGGGTGACCTAGGGTTGGTCTACCTTCAACAGTTGCCACGCCCGTGAACCTGCAGACGCTGCCACCCCTCCCGTATCGCATGCTGCCCGACAGCTGCCAGTTTGAATTGCTGGATGTTGATGCCCTGCAGGATCCCGCCAGCGGTCGCCTGCTGCATCTGTACTCGCTGGTGGCTCGTTGCCTTTCCTGTGAGACGGTGTTCAAGGCAGAGGAAGGCCAGGGGCTGGTGAGCCATTCTTCTGCCAGAGTGGTGCGCTGCCCCACGGGCTGCGGCCAGCAGGCCTTCAAGCCGTCCCTGCTGAGGGCGTGGTGTCCGCACGCGATTGCCAAGGCCTGATTGGCGTGCGTTGCCGTCACAGCAGCGCGGGGTTGGCCTGCCAGACTGAGTAGTTCAGCGCGCAGGCAAACGAGATCCAAGCCAGATAGGGTAGCAGCAATATCGCCGCAACGCGATTGACGCGCGCAAACGTGACGACCGTGGCGCACACCAGTGCAATCAGTAGAAGAATGTCAGCGAACGCGACGGCGCCAAGTTTCCAGCCGAAGAACAGCCAGCTCCATAGTGCGTTGGCGGCCAGTTGCAGCAGATAGAGCAGAAGCGCCGGTTGAGCGCCGCGCCAGCCGCGCTCGCGCCATACCCGCCAGGCCGCCACCGCCATCAAGGCATAGAGCAGCGTCCACACCGGACCGAAGACACCTGCCGGCGGTGCCCACGCGGGCAGGTCAAGCGAGGCATAGAAGGCGGCCGCCGACGAAGACGCCCACGCGCCCAGCGCGGCCGCAGCGAAAGTAATGGCCAACCAGCCCAGAAACCCGAAAATCTGTGTGCCACGCTTCATCCACAAACCGCTCCATGCTCCGTATGCGATGCATACGCATGAAGGCGTCATCTGGATGCAGGCGTGCCGGTTTCAGTCTGAAGACCCGCCAGTGCCTGCTGGCAGAAGGGAAGGGCGCTCGTCAAACCACTCGCGTGCCTTGGCCAGGTGCCACTGGCGCTGCCCGCCGTCCAGTTCGATGCCCGCACCCAACAGCCCCCAGCGCAGATAAAGGTCACCGCGCTTGCGCTGTTCCAACAGGTCCAACCGCGCGCGCACCGACAGCCGATCATTCTCGGCCTGCAGGCCATCGATCACCAGATGGCCCGGGCGCCAGCGCAGCCTGGCCTGCGCATCCACCTGGCCTGAATCCAGCAGCGACAGGGTCCAGCGCGGATAGTCCGTGCGTTCCGCGAATAGCGCCAGCAGGGGCCGCGCATCGCTGAGTGTCAGCTCGGTGGTGGCATCCACCTGGAAGGGCGATTGCGCGTCGATGCGGCCGCGCTTGAAGGCCACGCGACCTTTCCACGCGGTCGAGCGTTGGGTGCCGGTCACCTGCACGTTGCGCAGCTCGACCGTGGTGCCGGACAGATCGAAGTGACGCTGGTTGAAGTCGCCCCGGCGCAGCGTTGCGTCCACATCCACATCGCCGCCCATGTCCAGTCCTGCGACTCTGGCGCTGGTGTTGCGCCCGTGCAGGCGGGCCGTGCCATGGCCAACGCGGCCATCGGTATCGAGCGTGGCATCACCGCTGAGTGAGCCGGTGCCACGCAGCAGGCGCACCTGTTCTGAACCGAGATAGCGGTTGTAGGCGGACAGGTCCGGAATGGTGGCTTGGGTGAAGCTCAGGTGCGCGCGCACCCCCTTGCGCAGTTCCTGCAGGCGTCCGTCGCCGGTGAGGTCCAGCGCCAGATCGCGGCCGTCGAACAGCCGAACGGCCTTGGTATCGGTGGGACGCGCGGTGAAGCGGGGCAGGCGGACGGCAAGCAGCGCCTGGCTGGGGTCGCCGCCCTTCAGTTCCCCATGCGCGCTGGCGGTACCGGCAAGCCGGACGCCGGCGACCTCGGCAACCGCTTCGGCAGAGGGAATGTCCACCGTGCTGCCTTCGCTCAGCTCGCCATTGCGCAGCCGCAGGTCGGCCTTCAGCGTGCCGCCACCGTCCAGTTGCAGCCACGGCTTGCGGACGAACAGGGCAGGGATCCAGTTGAGCGAGGTGAACGTCCATTCGCCGCGCACCGTGCCGGAACTTCGCTCCAGCAACTGCGCCGGATCCTGGAAGGGAATGTCACGACCGGTGACGTGCAGGTCCGCATCCACTTCGCTGCCCGAGCCGGGTCGGGCTGGCAGGCGTGCCTGCAGGCGCAGGACATTGGCCACATTGAGCTGAAGGGCCAGCACGCCGCGATCTGGAGCACCGTCCCCAAGATAGAGCGGCACCCGCCATAGAGCGTGGTCGCCGGGCTGCAGCTGGCCGTCGATCAGGCGTGCCGAGAGCTGCAGGTGGCCCGGCACCGGTGCGCTGGAGATCTTCGGGGTGGTGGCATCCGTATCCATGCGCAGGCCCTGGCTGCGTGCATCAACATCCAGCTGGGCATGCAGTATCTTCAGTTTGGCGAGCCCAGGCGCCTGGTCCCGGTAATGGCGCGGGTAGCTGAAGCGTGCCGCCAGGTTCATGTCACCCAGCAGCTGCACGCCATCGAAGCTGGTGTCCGCCCCCTTGAACGTGACGGTTGAATCCAGCAGTTCCGAAGGACCGCCGCGTAGCTGCTTGACGAAGCCGACCGTGCCCTGACCCTTGCCGATGATCAGCAGCTTGCCGAAACGGGCGCTGCGGATGCTGTCGCTGTGGATGGCATCGAAACGCAGCGTCCAGCCCTGGTCGCTGCGCGGGGGCGGCGGGATGGCCTCTTCAACACGGCTGATCTCGGCCGATACGCCCGTGGCCTGCAGACGCGGAACCCGCACTTCGCGCTGGAACAGCGGCAGGACTGCCAGCCTGGCGCTTGCCCGGTCGGCATGCAGCACGTAGACGGTGTGGTTGACGTGGCCGCGCATGTGCACGTTCCAGGCGATCACGTGGCCGGGCAGCAAGGTGACGGCTGGGCCGGTAGTCATCACGAACTTGTGCGGCTTGCGGTTGGTGACCTGGTCGAACAGCGGGGTGTTGAGGAAGATGTTGCCCACCAGGAGGTAGGCAACATACAAGCCCAGCAGGATGTAGATGGCAATGCGCCATCGCCGGGGCAGGTGATGTGCGGGCGCAGGAGGAGGGGACATGTACCACTCGAACAACGAGGACCCCCGCACTATTGCGAAGTGAGCGGCGGCAGCATGTGAAGCCGCCGCGCCGCGCAGGTTCGCCGTGACCTGCCACGCTAAATCAATTGCAACCCATCGGGATGGAACCGGGTTTCATACAATCCATCCGGCACCTATCCGATATCCAAGGAAGACACTGTGAGACAACGCGTCATCGTATGCCCGCTGATCCAGAACCAGGGCGCCTACCTGCTGTGCCGCATGCCGTTGGATCGTGGTGCATTTCCAGGCCAATGGGCACTGTCCGGTGGCGGGCTGGAGCCCGACGAACGCATCGAGGAAGGCCTGCGCCGGGAGATCCGCGAAGAGCTGGGGCACGCGCTGCAGATCGGTGCCGTTCAACCGTGGACCTTCCGCGACGACATCCGCACCAAGCTCTATCCGGACGGTTCCAGCGAGCAGATCCACATGATCTACCTGATCTTCGACTGCGAAGCACTGAATCGTGACGTTACGATCAACGAGGAGTTTGATGCCCATGCCTGGGTAGAACCGAAGGATCTGGGTGCGTACGACCTCAATGCGGCGACCCGAATCACGCTTCTGGCGAAGGGGCTGCTTTCGAACTAGTGCAGGAAGAGGCACCGGGTCTATATCGAGGGCCTGCGCCAGCGGACTGCCATAGGCTATTAACGTGACGCGTCACGCCGGACGGAAATCACGTTCCTGTCAGGGCAAGTGACCGGCCGATGCGATTGGAGGCGGGAGAACGATGAAGGTCCTACTTTGGGCACCCATAGCTCTATTTGCCTTGCTGTCATTGAGAGCGCTGGCTTTCGTGGCCTATCAAGGACTGAATGGCGCCGCCTTTGAAGAGGAAGAGATCATTGTCGCGGGGGTCGGCTTGGTCTGCGGCTGGATCGCCTGGGTCATGTACAAGACCCTGATCGGACGATGGAGGAAGCAGTAGCTGCCAGGCCGCGAAGGGGCCTGCAGGGAAAGCTGGCTTCTTGTCATGGCAAGGTCGGTGGTCGAGGCGAGCGCTACGCCGCCGTCCTTCGGGATGCTTTGAACATAATATACATTATGCGAAATGATGTATCGGACTGTGGTGGCGTTCGTGTCCTCGGCGTTCGTGTCCTCGGCGTGGCAATTGATTGACGGGTCGCCCCATTTGCTACGGAAAGTCGCCACAAGCCGGCCCAACTAAAGTTGTTACTCCGCTCAACGTATTAGTGCTACTTCTCTGAAGTTGGCGCCTCCATCAGGTAAGTAGGGCCATTAGTTGGCGTCCACTAGGCTCGACTGCAGTAACCGAGGTGATTCGGCTCGCCTTCTGGAGGCGAGCCTTCCAAGTAAAAGTGCTACTTCAGCGCGCTCATTGCTTCGGCCGCTTGCGTTTCGGCCTAACATCAGCAGCGATGCGAACTTCTTTGGATCGCTTGAATGCAACTTCCAGCTGAGCTGGCAAATCTCGAAGCCCTGAAAGTTGTCCCTCGAGCGCGTCACATCTGCCGCGCAGGATATCGGCAGACTGACTGGCCGTGGCGGCCGCTGCTTGGGCGGTCTGGATATCCTGGCGCAGCTGCTTCTCAAGAGCTCTGTGTTGCTCGGATGCCTTGCTTAGCTGCACCTGGAGTTCTTTCACCTCCTGTCGGGCGCGATCAACATCGCTGAGCGCCCGATTCTCGACAGATCTGGTGTACTCGGCCCAGTCTTCTCGCTCAGATTTCGCCGTTTCTAGCGCCTCATGAAGCCTGGCGTCGAGTTGCTGTCTCGATGCTTCATTTCGATCGGCTCTTCGAAGCTCGACATCCCGCTGCTCTACAAGCTCTGACACCTGCAGACGGAGCTGGTCAACCAATCGCTGTAGCTCTGCAGCTTGCGTAGCGGCAATCCTCTCTCCTGTGAGAGCATCGTCGCGCTCTGAGCGCATTTGCGTCAGCTCGTCAGCTACAAGCCGGGATTTTGCCTCCAGTGCATCACGCCGGGCGGCCAGTGACTGCTCAGCCGCTGCAAGCTCTCGATGGGCGGCCTCCCGGGCATGACTCAACGCTAGCTCCCACCATTGTCCGGCGAGTTCTGCTAACACCGCTGGTGCATCTTCCAGGTCCGGACGCGCTGGCTGCAGGCGCGTGCCAAGGCGCTTCCACCACGTCTCCAGCCAGCGGGTCACGGTGTTCGGCGAGCCTGTCCCCAGGTGAGCCCGGATCCGCTCGACGGTTGGGCGTTCGCCCTTGCCGACCAATTCGTCGGCGGCGCTATGGACGTCAGATTCAGTGATGCCCCGGGCCATGCGAAGTCTCCTTTACTGGCGCCCTACTCTGCTGGTAGCGTACACGCGATAAGTGATGATTATCGTGGCTATGATCGCCTGAACGTAGCGTACATTACATAGTATGAAAGAAATTTCTACAATTCCCGCACTTGCCGCGACAGCCACCCGCCTGGAACTGCCCGAACAGCTGGCCCAACAGGCTGCCGATGCGGTCCGCGAGCTGCTCGCCGAAGCGGCAGCCGAGAACACGACCCGCAGCTACACCAGCGCCCTGCGCTACTGGGCTGGCTGGCACGCGGCGCGCTATGGCATCGAGTTGGCCTTGCCGGTACCCGAAGCCATCGTGCTCCAGTTCGTAGTCGATCACGTACAGCGCCGCTCGACCGACGGCGAATTGGCCTGGGAACTTCCCCCAGCTGTCGACCAGGCCTTGGTGGCCGCTGGCCTCAAAGCCAAGGCCGGCCCGTGGACCTTGGCCACCGTGCGCCATCGCGTTGCTGTGCTGTCCACCGCGCACCGCCTCAAGCGAGTGGCTAACCCCTGCGAGCAGCCGGCAATCCGCACCGTGCTCAGTCGCGCGGCGCGGGCCGCGGTCAAGCGCGGCGAACGCCCACGCAAGAAGACTGCGATCACCCTGTCCGAGTTGGAGGCCATGTTGGCTACCTGCGACGACAGCCTGGAAGGAATCCGCGATCGCGCCCTACTCTGCTTCGGGTTTGCCAGTGGCGGCCGCCGGCGTAGCGAGATCGCTGCGGCCGACCTGCGCGACCTGCGCCGTATTGGCGAGGCGGGCTATATCTACCGACTGGAGCACAGCAAGACTCAGCAGACCGGGGTTACGGCCTCCTCGACGCCGGACAAGCCGGTGCTCGATCGGGCCGCCCTCGCCCTGCAGGATTGGTTGGAAGCGGCGGGCATCACCGAGGGAGCCATCTTCCGGCGGCTATGGAAACAGCGGGTGGGCCCTGCCCTGTCCCCGGCCGCTGTGGGCGAGATCGTGCAGCGGCGAGCGCGCTTGGCCGGGCTGGAGGGGGATTTTGGCGGGCACAGTCTGCGGTCGGGGTTCGTGACCGAGGCTAGTCGTCAGGGCGTGGCATTGCCGGCGATCATGCAGCTGACGGAGCACCGGTCGGTATCGAGTGTGATCGGGTATTTCCAGACGGGCGGTGCTACGGCAAATCCCGCTGCTCGCCTACTGGAAGATTGACGGCCCAGAGCGGGCTACGGGCGCGCGTTAATCGATGCGCGCCGCTCCACCTCCGATGGCTTATCCTGTGGCTGCTGGACCTGTACTACCGCCAAGGGAGGGGGCGTGGCCACAAGTAAACCAGGTAAGGGAGCCGGTGCGCCGCTATCAGCGCTACCGCCGCCGACCCCTTGGCCTAATGCGAATGCACGCCTTCTTGGCGTGGGGGCGGGACTACCCGTGCAGCCGCTGGATCGGCTGGCTCAGTTCAGCGCGGCAGATTTCGAGCGCTTCACGCTTGAGTGGGCATCTGACTACCTCTCGACGCAAGTTGAGGTCGCTGAAGCTCAGCAGCGCGGCGGTGCCGGCGACAAGGGGAGAGACGTAGTCGTGTGGCTTGATCCCTCGGGGACAGAGCCGCGCCGCTGGAAGCTATATCAGTGCAAGCACTACGGCGACCGTCTGGGCCCCGGCGTCGCGGCGGGTGAGATCGCCAAGGTTCTCTATTACACGCTCCAAGGCGACTACACATCGCCTGAAGAGTATTGGTTTGTCACTCATAAGGGCACGACTTCTACTCTTCAGGATCTCTTGGATGATCCAAAGAAGCTGCGCGATTTCGTAACTGAGAACTGGGACAAACACTGCGCGGGGGCGATTACATCCAAGGCAATAGTGGCTCTCACTAAGGAGATGAAATGCCACATTGCCTCGTTTGACTTCAGCATTTTCAAAGCGAAGCAGCCGCTTGAGCTCATCTCCGAACATGCTCAGACCAGGTACCACCTGACCGTATTCGGTGCGCCGCTGATAGAAAGGCCGCCTCCGCCGGAGCCCCCTTCATCGGTTGCGCCAACAGAGTCCGGCTATATCACCCAGTTGTTCGAAATTATTGGGGAGGCCATGGAAGTAACTATCAGCGCCCCCAGCGACTTCATACATATATCCACTTACAAGGGCATTTTTGAGCGCTCTCGTATTACTTTTTACTGCGCTGAGGGCCTTAAAGAGCTGGCCCGAGATCAGATGGCCGATCCAGCGTTCTTTGAAACTCTGCTCGGCGAGTTCCGGGAGGGCCTGTACTACACATACACGACAACCGGTCAAACCGGATTGAATCGCCTCAAAGACACTGTGAAGGCGGCCCAGTCGCTACAGCTTGGTGGGCACGTGTTGGCCCCTCATGTGCAAGCAAAGGACCGCGAGGGCATGTGTCACCAGATGGCGAACGAGGGCATTCTGAAGTGGTGCGTCACATGATGAACAATGACCCAACCTCACCACGACCTCCGCGCCCTTTCAACACGCCCTTGGAGTGCGGCCTTCGAACGCTATTTGTTCTGAATGCCACCAATGGAGCAACGTTAGATCTCCAGCGGCTCGTTTCATATGACTATCTCCTTGTTCACTCCGGCGACATACCTCATGGCCCGCCCAGCCTGCATCCAGCTGTGCCTCTTCGTGGAACAGAGCTTCTGGTTAAACGTGACCTGGTGCGCGCCGGATTGAATCAGATGTTCAGCCGTGAGTTGCTCATGAAAAGCTTTGATCGTACGGGAATCATGTATAGAGCAACGGCGCTAACGGCAGCTTTTGTAGGCCTGCTCAAGTCCGACTACGCCACAGCACTTCGCTACAGAGCAGAATGGATCGTATCGAACTTCGGAAGCGATTCAGACGAAGAGCTAAACGCCTTTATGTCGGCCAATGTGGGCAAATGGGGAGCCGAGTTTGAGCGGCTTACTGCGCTACGCGATCTGGAGTTGTAAAGCGATGTTTCAATTACGAAAGCTCGTATTGCGTGGCGCCGGTGTTATGGATGCCATGGAAACCTTCGAACCGGGCGGGAACATTCTTGCGGGCGAGTCCGACACCGGAAAGAGCTACCTGCTTCACTGCATTGACTACGTCTTCGGCGCAGATGAACTACGGAAGCGAATCCCCGAGGCCGAAGTGTATTCGGATATTTTCGTCGAGCTAGAGAACTCGGCCGGAGAATTCCTGACGCTCAAGCGCCACTTGGCTGGAGGAAAGATCGCCGTCTACCGATCAAGGTTCGAATCCATGAGCGCAACCCAGCCCGAGGTCGTGACCTCCAAGCGTGGGACGGGTAAAGGCATCAAAGACATCTCGGCTGTCCTCTTTGCTTTTGCGGGGATCCCTGAGGCGGTGCTCCGCAAGAATAACCGCGGGGCGACTCAGCGTCTCTCTATGCGGATGTTTCTTCCGGTGCTCTTAATTGACGAGATCGCTGTTATTGATGAGCGCTCGCCGGTACTTGGGAAGAGTGGATTTAGTGAGACCGCACACAAGCGCACTTTCTCTTTCATGCTTTCCGGCAAAGATGACGAGGGAATTGTAACCAGGGAAGAACAGGTACTTGTAAAGGCGCGCTCTACTGCGCAACTTGGCGTTATCACGGAACTTCTGGCGCCTCTTGAAGAGCGCGCGGCAAAACGCCAGTTCGCGTCGCCCTTGGCCTCCGAAGAGATTCACGAAGCGATTAACAGCATTAGTGACCACCTCACGTTGATCACCGACGAGCGGACAAATCTCTATTTAGAGCGAGAGGCGTCCACCGCAGAGCTGAACCGAGCTGAGTACCAAGTCATTGCTTTGAAAGAACTACTGTCGCGGTACCACTTGCTTGATGGCCGCTATGCCTCGGACTTGGAGCGCCTTGACTTCGTAGCCGAGGGCGCTCACTACTTCAAGGAGTTGCAGGAGACGCGTTGCCCTCTTTGCGATCAGGTCATGGACGGCGCTCATGAACACTCCGCTGAAGCATCTGCGGAGAGTGTCCACCAGTCAGCGCGGGCGGAGGCAGGAAAGATTCTCGGGCATCGCGCGGACTTGGCGGAGACTATTGAGGCCGTCACTTCACGCATGCAAGAGCAGGCCATGCAAGCCGCTGCGGCTAAAGCAAACCTATCGCGAATTGAAGATAGGCTTACTCAGGTAATAATTCCGTCCTTCACCGAAGTCGCCGCCCGTCTCGACGACCTGGTCAGTCATAGAATTGAGCTTGAGCGCGCCAATAGCGAGCGTGATCAGATTCGCAACCTCAGCGAGCTCAAGCGACAGATCGAGACCGCGCTGGACACGAAGGAAGAGAAGGAAACGTGGCAACAGTTGCCCGCAAAGGCACTGCGAGAACTCTGCTCCGAGATTGAGACCATCTTGGGCGAGTGGAGCTGGAAGGGTCCGGGACGAGTAGATTTCGACCAGAAGGAGTATGACATTGTTGTGGATGGTCAATCTCGCCAATCGCACGGCAAGGGCGTTCGCGCGGTCCTCTATGCAGCTTTCGCGATAGGGCTTCTTCGGTACTGCAGGAGTAAAGGCACGCCCCACCCCGGCATGGTGATAATTGACTCACCGCTGACGAGCTACAAAAAAGGGAAGTCCAGTTCTACTGGTGATGGCCCAGTTGACCCCGGAATCGAGGCCTCCTTCTGGGAATCGATGGCGGGCCTCGATGATGGAATTCAGGTTGTCATCGTCGAGAACAAAGAGCCGCCCCAAGACGTAGCCGAAAAAGTCCACTATCAGTGGTTCGCAGGCGACGCCGCAAAGCCGGGCGAACGCGCCGGACTGATTCCCCGGTAACAGCCTCGATTGGCAAACCCGTCCCATATCGAACCGCCCGCCACTAACCGACGCAATCCTAGTGGCCATCGCGCGCTTGGTAGATGGCTCACAGACCGACGAGTGCGAGCCAGACACTCGAACATCGAGTTTCAGATTGATAAGGCAAAGCTGGCTTCGGTAGATCCCGGCAGGCGATCAAAGCCTATTGGGTAGTCAAAGCTGGTTCGCCCGGTGCTGAGTTGGGCGCTGTCAATCGACAGGCCGTCCGGAGAAATTCTTGTCGCCGGACTGTTATCTACGGCTCAGGCTTACGGAGGCTTCCGCCCCGCTGCCGCGAACTACTGTGGTGCTGAGGAAATTGCCAACCTCTCAGCAGCCTTCGACCTACAGAGCGGGCAGTTGGGGGCTGGTGGCTCGCTCTGGCCCAAAGTCCTATCGCCGCTGGCCGCGGAGGAGCTAACTGCGGGACTTGGGGCTTACGCGGAGAGGGCCCCTAGCGGCGCTCTCGATAGCCCCTTCGTTGCCGGTACCGCTAAGGACCTATGGAGGCTACCACCGCAATCGCTGGCGCTTGGCTTCGTGTCCGGCCCAGGCAGACACGCTAATCATTGGCTCATACCTTTGATGATGGTGGAACTAGAATGCCGGCAATCAGGGGTTCTCGGGCGCCCCTTAGAGGCGTCCTTAGTTCATAATTTGCCCAGTGACCTGGGGGGGGGCATAAGACGCATGCGGGACGAACAGTACATGCGCACAGAACTGGGTCTGCTGGTACCTCGCGGTTCGGTCGACTCAAAACAACCAGCAGCGCTTCCTGATGCCGACCTAGACGCTTCGGCCAAAACAACTGTCGGCCATAGCGACCGTTGGCTTAACCTCGCGTCTATTTTCATACAACTAGTGACTGTGGTTGTTCTGTGGCTAACGTTCAAAAACACAGTAATCCCTACCCAGCAGAAGGAGCTACTTGCAGAGCAAGTGGCAGGCCTTGAGCAAGATCGAAAGAGAACAGTGGCAGACATTGAGCACGGCAGACGCACAATGGAAAAGTTGAACAGCACCCTGTCCGGCCAGAGGCAAGAACTAAGCAGGCTGCAGCAGGAGCGAAACGCGCTCGAGATCGAGTCAAGACGAGCACATGCTGAAGCAATAGCCGCACAAGCCAAGGAGCAGGCCGCGCAGCTCTCGACAAAGTCCGCCCAGAAAGGCCTAACAGACGCAAGATGGAGAATCTTTTCAGAAGAAGCAAGCTGGCAAATTCTTCGTGCGGACACTGGAAGAACGTTAATCTACAAGCATATAAGTAATGCTGCTGATTCCGCAAATTCAGCTGCGGAAAAGCAAACAGCGGCTCAGAGTATTGTTCGAGACATCGAGCTATACGAGAAAAATTGGCCCGACTACAAGACGCTCGTGAAGTTAACGGGCGATCACATCAGGGCGTTGCGCAGTCCGCACTACACGGTTGAGATGGCTAACGAATTTGCAGATCAATTTGAAAAGGAGGGTGCTAAATTTCAATGCGAACGCCCCAATTTCGCAACAATGAAAGAGAAATACCTACTCGCTCTGGCGAATGCTGGAAAAGAAGCAAGCGAAGAAGCAAAGCGACAGATGGATAAAATTCGGCGCGAGTACGCCGCAAGAGGTCAGACACCTGTATTCCAGGAGGGATGGGAGGAAAATGCGACACGGATGAGTCTAATCGGCCTGGAGTACAGCGTTAAAAGGGACCTAACTAATGAACTGATTGAGCTCCCGAACGAATGCGAGCAGCGCTTCAAAGCCATCGGCGCAAAGTTTCTTGAGGAGAGGAGTGGAAGTCCACAGGCGCTACCGGACGACATTCTGTATTAGTTCGATGCATCCCCGAGAACAAGACTGGCACTCCAATGGATGCTGACCTTGCCGCCCGCCACCCCAGGCTAGTGCTGAACGGGTCGGGAGTTGCCCTTACCTACCCCCGATAAATCTTCCTAATCGCCCACCCCAGCAATGTCTGCTTTGCTGCCAGAGGCAGACATCTATCGTCGCCTAGCCAGGGACCTAAAGCTATCCGCCGTTAGCCAGATGCCGAGGCGCCCTCAACGCGCCTCGGCATCCGATTCGTCACGGGCTGTAGTGCATGGAGGCACTAAAGGCACGTCCCTGTTCGTAGCCGGCATGGCCCATTAGCGGCTCGGGCACGAGACCCTGCGTTTCACTCCAGCCTGTGCTGCCGTCCCCGGTGAAGCCACTGATGGCGTCGATCAGCTGCCGCACTTCAGCACTGGCCGACGTGTCCATCGTGCGGACAGAAGCAAGCGAGGCTGCGGCCGGCAGTGGCTTGAGTTGGCCGGCGATCGCAGACGCCGAGATGGCATTGCCTCCGTCTCCTGGCTGTACGAACGCGATAGCGTACTGCCCTCCTTGGAAGTGCTTGAGCACCCGCATCTGCTGAGCAGCGTCACCGTCAACCCGTACGAGCAGATCATCACCATCACGGTAGTAGCTCAGGCGGCTGCGAGCGATTCCGTCGAAGTACAGCCAGTCGGTACCACCGCCGGTGTTGTCCACGGTATCCACGCCACCGCCAGCGCGGTAGAAGTAGGTGTCGTTGCCGACGCCACCGAACAGCATATCGTTACCGTCTTCGCCCACCAGTTGATCGTCGCCCGCGCCGCCAATCAGGATGTCGTTGCCCGAACCGCTGAAGCTGCCATTGCCACCGGACAGATAGTCGTTGCCGTCGCCGCCGTCGAGCTTGTCATCCCCGCCCATGCCGAACAGTGTATCGTCGCCGCCGAGACCCTGGATGCGATCACGGCCACTGGTACCCACCAGCTGCTCGCCGGCCCCCGTGCCGGAGATCTGTGAGGGATAGTCGCCGTCGTTGCCACCTCCCGGATTCCCGCTACCGGTACCCGGCACCAAGGCATTGATGGCCGCCGTGTTCAGCGCCGAGCCTCCTGCGGGTTGCAGGTAGTCCAGTGCCATGTCCCCGCCCATGAAGTGATTGGTGACGGTGACCTTCTGATTGGCATTGCCGTTGATGGTGATCACCAGGTTGTCGCCATCACGGGCGAAGGCAAGCTTGGACAGGGTGATGTCGTTCTGGAAGATCAGCCAGTCCGTACCGCCACCCGTATTGTCGATGACATCGATGCCGCCGCCGTAGACGTACTGATCATCACCTGTGCCGCCAATGAGCACGTTGCTCCCATCTTCGCCACGCAAGGTGTCATTGCCCAGCCCACCCTCGAGGCGATCATCGCCCGAGCCGCTGCCGCTTCCATTGCCGCCGGACAGGTAGTCATTCCCGTCTCCACCGCGCAGGGTGTCATTGCCGCCCATACCAAACAGTGTGTCGGCGCCGCCCAGGCCTTCAATGAGATCCTTGCCAGCGCTGCCTGCCAGCTGTTCGCCGGCCGCGGTTCCCTGGATGACCTGGTCGAACTGCCCGCCGGTACTGCCACCGGCGACGATCTGATTGATCTGCGCGGTGGTGAGGTACGAACCGCCATCCGGCTGCACATAGTCGATCGCGGCGTCACCACCTAGGAAGTGGTTGGTGACACGTACGGCCGGCGTGGCGGCGTTGTCCAACGTGATCAGCAGATCGTTGCCGTCGCGGCTGAACGAGATCCGCTCACGGCTGATGCCACCGGTGAAGAACACGCCGTCGAAGCCTCCGCCGGTGTTGTCCACCGTATCGGTGCCGCTGCTGGTATCGAAGACGTACTTGTCATCGCCGCTGCCGCCGACCAGCGTGTCGTTGCCACCTCCTCCGACAATCGTATCGTTGCCACCCATCCCGTGGATGATGTTGGCTTCCGCATTGCCGGCAAGGTAGTTGTCCAGTGCGTTGCCACCGCCATTGATGGCATCGGCACCGGTCAGGAACAAGTTCTCGATGTTGTCCGACAGCACGTACGAGGCGCTCGACTGGACCTGGTCCTTGCCAGCGCCGACGGCCTCGACCACCACGTCGCCACTGTCATCGACAATATAGATATCGTCGCCGGCACCGCCCTCCATGCGGTCGATACCTTCGCCGCCATCGTGATAGTCGTTGCCGTTGCCACCGTACAGCGTGTCGCTGCCACTGCCACCAAACAGCGAATCATTGCCATCCAGACCGTACAGCAGATCTTCGCCATCCCAGCCCCCCAGGGTGTTGGCGCCGGCATTGCCAGTGATCACGTTGTCCAGCCCATTGCCGTTGCCGGTCTGGACGCCGGCGGCCAGGATCAGATTCTCGACCTCATCGGCAAGCACCAGGTTCGTTTCATAGCGTCGCTCGATGGTATCGACGCCCTCCCCGGCATGCTCGACGATCCAGTCACCGCTGCTGTCGTTGATGTAGTAATCGTCGCCCTCGCCGCCCTGCATGCGGTCGCCGCCGGCGCCACCGTCGAGGCGGTTGTTGCCTGCATTGCCGGTCAGCTGGTTGTTGCCGCCGTTGCCGGTACCATTGATGTTGCCGGCGCCGGTCAGCACCAGGTCTTCCAGAGTATCGCCGAGTACATAATCGATGCTGGATTCGACCGTGTCGTGGCCTTCACCGGCGAGTTCAACCACGGCATCGCCCGTCTGGTCGACCACGTAGGTGTCATCGCCCAGGCCACCCAGCATGCGGTCGGCCCCTGCCCCGCCGTCCAGGCGATTGCTGTTGCTGTTGCCTGTCAGTTCGTTGTTGTCAGCGCTGCCGGTGCCGGTGATGGCACCGCTCGCCTCCACCAGCACCAACCGCTCGATGTTGCTCGACAGAGCGTAGTCGCTGGTGGCATGCACGACATCGACTCCCTCGCCCGCGAGCTCGACGATGCTGTCCAGCTGGCTGTCCACATGGTAGACGTCATCACCGGCACCACCCTCCATGTGGTCGTCCCCGGACTGGCCATCCAGCACATCGTTGCCACTGCCCCCCAGCAGGCGGTCATTACCTTGGCCGCCGAACAATTGGTCATCACCGGCACCACCGTCCAGCCGGTTGGCACCCTCGTTGCCGTTCAGGACGTTGGCGAGTTCGTTGCCGGCTCCATCGATGCTCCCGTTTCCGGTAAGCAGGAGATCTTCCACATTGGCTGCCAACCCGTGGTTCACCGAGCTGTGCACGGTGTCCCTTCCTTCCGCGGCGGCTTCGATCACCACGTCACCGGCATCATCCACGATGTAGACGTCATCGCCCTGTCCACCCTCTGATCGGTCGGCACCCGCCCCGCCGTCGAGGACGTCGGCACCAGCGCCGCCGCGCAATGTGTCATTACCTTCTCCGCCGAACAGCCGGTCGTCACCATTGTCGCCCTCCAGCAGATCGTCCCCGCCCTCGCCGAGGAGCTGGTCATCGCCATCGGCGCCGTGAATGACGTTCCCCAATGCACTGCCGACGATTACGTCGCTATGGCTGGTAGCCACCAGTACCTGCTGATCAAGAGCGGAGGCATCCATCCAGCGGGGAGCTGCGTTGCCGATGATCAAGCGCAGGCCACGCGTTGCGAGTCCACTGACCGCATCGAAGATGCCGTCGACACGAATCTCATCCACGCCGTTCTGATCGATCCGGAGAACCAGGGTCGAACCCTCCCGGCGCATGAACACACTGCTCTCGACGACACCCAGGAGTCGCAGTGTCGATGCGCCGGCGTCGTCTACGATCCGGTCGCGACCATCGCCGGTTGAGAACCGGTACTCGTCGTCGCCCTCACCGCCTTCCAGCACGTCGTTTCCGATACCACCGGCCAGTACATCGTTGCCAGAACCACCCAGCAATTCATCGTCGCCACCGCCGCCGAGCAGCAGATCGTCTCCCTGATCCCCTGCCATCCAATCACGGTCGTCACCGCCTTCCAGAATGTCCGCGCCGCTTCCGCCGTACAACGCGTCCATACCATTACCGCCGAAGATCTGGTCGGCTCCTTCACCACCAGTAATCGTATCGTTTCCGTCTTCGCCTCGGATCAGATCGTCGCCTGCCTCACCTTGCAACAGGTCATCCCCTTCGCCACCGGAGAGCTGATCAGCGCCCGCGCCGCCGGAGATATCGTCATTTCCCTGCAAGCCAAGCAGAACATCGTCGCCCTCGTAGCCGCGCAGAACGTCATCGCCGACCGTGGCAGCCTGGACCATCGACTTGATCATGGCCACCGACCACGAGGCACCGTTGGCGAAGCGGATCTCATCGATCCGGGAGGGACCCGCAGCGTCTTCTCCGAAATAGTTTTGCACCGTCAGCATGTCCGTGCCGTTGGCAAGCTGAAGGAGCAGGTCATTGCCCACCCGAGTGGCACGCACGTCAGCAGGATCGATGCCAGGCAGGAACTCGACGGTATCCAGGCGATCGGCCGCTGCATCATAGTTGTTGATTACATCCCGCCCGAAACCATTGGCGAAGATGTACCTGTCGTTGCCGCTCCCCCCCTGGAGAGTGTCATTGCCGGCACCGCCCTCCAGCCGATCGTTGCCATTACCACCGTCGAGATAGTCGTCGCCCTCGCCGCCCAGGAGCAGATCGGCGCCGTCCCCGCCGGACAGATGGTCATTGCCCGTGCCGCCGTCGAGCGCGTCGTCGCCATCATCCCCATTGAGTCGATCGGCGCCGCCTCTGCCGGCCAGGCTGTCATTGCCGCCTCGGCCACTGAGCCACTCGTTGCCATCGCCGCCCTGGATCACATCGTCACTTTCGTACCCGTACCGGTCATCCACCCCGGGGGTAGGAACCAGCACGATCTGCTTTACATCGGCAATCGTCCACTGCGTGCCATCGGCAAAGCGGATGAGGTCCACGCGATAGGCGCTGTTGCCGTCGTCACGGAAGTAGTTCTGGATGTCGATCCGGTCATCCGTGCCGCTGATCTGGATGCACAGGTAGTCGCCGCTGCGCCAGACCTTCAGGTCTGAAGCGAGAACACCGCTGCCCATTTCGAGCACGTCGATGCGCCCCTGCGACGCATCATGGTTGTAGATGCGGTCATGGCCGGACCCGCGGCCGAACACGTAGAGATCATTGCCCGTGCCGCCATCCAGATAATCATCGCCTGCGCCGCCATCGATGCGGTCGTCACCGGCACCACCGTTCAGTGAGTCAGCGCCCGCGCCACCGAAGAGCCTGTCGCGGCCGTCACGGCCGTCAAGCGAGTCGTCGCCAGCGCCGCCGTGCAGGGTATCGGCGCCCGCGCCACCGTCGAGCTGATCCTGCTGCGCGCCGCCATACAGGACGTCATCACCGGCCTCGCCGCGCACGATGTTGCGGCCCTGGCCCCCGAACACCACGTCGTCGCCAGCGCCTGCAGAGATGAATTCGGATACATCCGGCGTGTCCCCGCCGAGAATCGTGTCATCTCCGGTCCCACCAATGCCACGACGCAGTCCGACCTGTTCCAGCGACTGGATGAAGGTTGCGTCCTGAGCATTCTCGGCCATCCACGCACGCAGCAGCGTTTCGCCCTGAGTCCAGGTAACCGCACCTGATACCTGTCGCGGCAATGCCCTGGCCAGCTCCACCAGATCGATTGCAGCGTTGGTGCGATCGGCGGCATAGCGGGACAGCAGCACCGTGTCGACGGGCGCAAAGTCCACGTCCGTCTTTCCGGTGACGGTATCGATAGTCAACGTCACCTTGTTGATGTAAGCCTGCAGGCGCGTCTGAAGTGCAAGCTGCGCGTAGCTGCCTTCAAAGAAGGCATCGTAGACCCGGCCATAGTTGTTGAGGTTCTCGGTACCCCAGAAGACGGCGCTGATGGGTTCCATGCCAAGGATGGCTTCGACGACACGCACCTTGCGCGTATACGCCTCATCCATGCTGCCGGGTTCACCGACAAATACCTGCTCGCCGGGACGCAGGCGGATCACATTCTCCGAGTTTTCGTCATAGCGTCCGCCGCTCATGTAGAGGGCGATGCTCTCATCGCTGAATCTGGGGTTCGTCCGTGCCCACTGGTAGAGCACCTCCCCCAGCAGTTCACGCTGGGCGCTGCGCGTGGTCGCTGCGGAGAATGCCTGGATTGCCTGGAGTAGCGCGGGCGACAGCGAGGCCGCCTCACGCAGGTCCCGCAGCATGCCCATACCCTGAAGATTCGCGAGTCCCGCCAGCGCCTCCGGAATCACGATACGGTCCACATAGCGGCTGTGGATGGTGTCGGCGTCAAAGTTGAAATCCTGCATCAACCGGGTAGATTCCACCCCGTTTGCATCCACGCGGGTGTAGCTGCTGGTGCCCATCAGGTTGCCGCCCGGCACGTCGTCACTGGCGGGTCCATTGCCGACAAAGTTCGTGGAAAGGCGGGTGATCCCCAGTTCCGCCAACGTCTTCAGTTCACTTGATTCACTGATGCCATTGCCATTGCCGTCCTGCCAGATCTTCAGCGAGCTGAAAGCCGCGTCGGCTGCGTCGATGGACCCATCGCCATTGGAATCGAGATCGGCTAGCGCCTCCATTCCGTTGAGAGCGAGGCGACCATTGCGCAGGCGGGTACGGTCGCCGAAAAGTTCGCTACCATTCTCAATCGCACCAGAGCCGTCGATATCGCGCACCAGCAGCCCGTCGCGCGCTCCGACCCAACCGGTTGCCGTGCGAATGCCGTCGCCGTCATAGTCGAAAAGTGGGCCGGACAGATCGCCATCAACGATGGTCGATACAACACCGTCTCCGTCCAGGTCCAGGGCGATGGGATCGTAGCGCTCAATACGGTAGTCGTCGCCCCGGATCGAATCGCCCAGTTCACCGAGCTTGTCCTGCAGCGGTCCGTTTACTTCGTCCCACAGCATGCCACCCAGATAGCCGCCAAGGACGGCGGCCAGGCCGATGGCAATGGTCACCGGAAGGCCGACGGTGAGGCCGAAGGCGCCCAGCAACGCCATCGCGCCATAGCCGAAGGCCTCTGCCAGCAACAGGCTGGTACCGGCCTTGCCCAGGCCGTTCCAGTCCTGGTTCAGCGCTGCCTGGCCGATCTGGTACGCGTCGAACGCCGGCCCCAGATACTCTCCGAGGGCTCTGCCGGCAGCACTGTTGCCGAAGGTGCCAAGGTCACTCAATGCTTGGGTCTTCATGTTCCCCAGGAAGCCGTTGAGCTGATCCTGGGTGTGGATGCTCTGGGTTACCAGGCTGTCAGCCATTGCGTTGTAGTGATTGGCCAGATTCTGGTAGGTCTGGGAGAAGCTGAGGTCTGGATTGTTGGCGTAGCGCTGCGCGTTGAGATCTGCATAGTGCGCGTTGGCCCGGATTCCGCTCTCCAACCCTGCGATCTGGGCGTCGAACGACGACCGGCCCTGCGCAACGGCTAGGTCATAGCCATTGTTGTATGCGTCGTAGAATCCACCGATGAAATTATTCAGATGTCCTGCGAGATCACCCGCATTCTGTTGAATTTCTTCAAGCGTAATGACGGAAGTTGCCACGGTTCACACTCCTTGTTGAATCAGGCCAGAGAGAAGGGATGACACACATGCGTGCAGGGAGAGCGCTCCAAGTGGGGCGATCCTGCAGAACTGCTCAGAGCAGGTGGCACGTCCGGACTCGGCTACGCGTCGGAACGGCCACTGCGCCGCGCCTAGCGCGCGGTAGATTTGGGAAAGAGCAGCCTGGGAGTTCCGACCAGCAATAACCAGGCAGCCATTGCCGCCCCGTAGGCAAGAACAGTTCCTACCAGGAACGTGCCGAACAGGCTGCCAGTGAATAAGTGATACAGCCCCATGCCGCGTCCAGCAGCGCTGCTGCCAACGATGAGCACGATCACCGGCAGCAGCATCAGCCCGCTGCAGAGGACCAGCGAAAAGGCGCCCAGCAGCCAACGCTTGAGCACGGGGTTCCAGGGCACGGGATAGCCCGCGAGCCGTCGTCTCATCTGGAAAAACAGCACTGGAATGGTGACCAGATACATTAGTGCCACGTACAGCCAACTCCGGACATCGGTGCCAGCACTATCAAGCAACGCGTGGGGGTAGGCCCCTGTGCGGTGCAGCACGTGAGCACCTGCCGCCAACAATGCGCTCATTGCCATTGCAGGCCAGAACAGCCGCGAGACGCTGCCCCATTGTGTGTTGCGTTGCTGCTGCCCATCATTCATGCCAGACATGAAAGCCTTCTTGAGAGGTTGTGTCATGGATATCCGGGAGCATTCCCGGGCTGTCGCAGATTGGGCCAGGGAATGGCAGGAGCGGCTGTTGCTAGCGCTCTCGCAGCGCCTCGCCTGCATGTTGGCGCAATGGACTCAGCAGGTAGTCGATGACCCGCCGCTTCCCGGTCTTGATCTCGGCGCTCAGGCTCATGCCCGCGGTCATGCGCACGCGCACCCCGTCGATCTGCAGGGTGGCCTTGTCGAGCTTGACCCGTACCGGGAAGACCAGGCCGAGATTCTCGTCCTGCATGGCGTCATGGGAGACGCTCACTACTTTCCCTGTCAGGTAGCCGTAGCGGGTATACGGAAAGCTCTCCACCTTCACGGTTACCGCCTGGCCGGTGCGCACAAAGCCGATGTCTTTGTTGAGGATGGTAGCTTCGACCTCCAGTGATTCCTCGCTGGGGACGACGGCCAAGAGGGGCTGCGCCGGAGTAACCACACCACCCACTGTATGTACGACCAGCTGCTGCACAGTTCCATCGACAGGCGCCCGCAGGGTCATCTGGTGGTCGCGCTGCCCTGTTCGCGATACTTCAGGCGTCATCTGTCCGATCTGCTCCTGCGCCTCACGCAATCCGTCCAGGGTCTGTTGGCGGAAGTCGGCCACCAGCACCCTCAGTTCTTCTTCGGCAGCCCGCTGGGCCGACCGGATCTCCTGCACGCGATTGCGCTGCGCGGCAAGATCGCGCTCACCCGCGATACGCTCCTGCTCTCGCAGCAGATAGTCGTGACGCCCCACGTAGTTGCCCTCCAGCAGGCTGCGGTAGTCATCGGCGCGAAGGCGGGAGATGCGCGCCGACTCCTCCAGCGGCTTCACCGAGGCCTGGGTGGTTTTCAGTTCCGCACGGCGCTGTGCGATCAAGGCCTGCAGATTGTGGCGCTTGGCCTGCAGCGCCTCGAACTGGCTTCGGGCCAGCGCCTGCTCGGCCTGTACCCGGTCTGCCGGCAGGTCTGGATCAACATGGAATACCGGCGCTGTACCATCTTCCAGGGCCTCGGCGAGGGCACGCAGGCGTAGGGCGGCCATGCGCGCGTTCAACAATGCATCGTCCGCCTTGGCCACGTCGGCGGACGTGGAGGTGGCATCAAGTTCGATCAGCACCTGCCCTGCTTTGACCGCCTGCCCGTCACGCACCAGAATCCGGCGCACCACGCTGGTTTCCGCCGGTTGCACCACCTTGGTCCTTGAGTCCACGACGGTTTTCCCGGGAGCCACAGCAACGATATCGAGCTTGCCAAGACTGGCCCACAGCACCGCCACACAGAACAACGCGATGATGATGCGCAGCGTCCACCGTGCGGTGGGCGACGCAGGGGTTTCAATCAGTTCCAGGTGGGCGGGCAGGAAGGCGCGCTCGTCGGCCTCGCGCGCAGGCGGGTCCATCTCGTGGCGGGCCTGCCAAGCGCTACGGAACACGGCAAGGTAGCGCGCGGTGAAGATGCGCACCGCATCATGGATGTGCTTCATGCCGCCCCCTGCTGAAGGCGATGCAGCTGCGCGTAGTGCCCGAGTGGCTGAGCCAGCAACTCATCATGTGTTCCACTCTCGACGATGCGACCTCGGTCTACGACGACGATGCGGTTGGCCCTGCGCACGGTGGAGAGGCGGTGCGCAATGATGATGACGGTGCGGCCCTTGCAGATCTCGCGCATGTTGGACATCACCGCATGCTCGGACTCGTAGTCCAGGGCACTGGTAGCCTCATCCAGGATCAGGATGCGGGGATCGGTGATCAGCGCACGGGCGATCGCCACGCGCTGCCGCTGGCCACCCGACAGGCCCGCGCCATGCTCCCCCACTTTGGTGTCATAACCCTCAGGCAGCGCCGAGATGAACTCGTGGGCGCCGGCAAGGGTCGCCGCCTTGATCACCTGTTCAAGCGGCATGCCCGGATCACTGAGTGCGATGTTCTCACGCACGCTGCGGTTGAACAGGAAGTTCTCCTGCAGTACCACGCCCAGCTGCCTCCGCAGCCAGGCAGGATCGGCCAGGGCCAAATCATGCCCATCCACCAGCACTCGTCCGCGCTCGGGCGTGTACAGGCGCTGCACCAGCTTGGTCAGCGTGCTCTTCCCGGAGCCCGAACGCCCGACGATGCCAATGACCTGCCCGGCCGGCACGTGCAAATCGATACCGGCAAGAATCTCCGGGGTATCCGGGCGATAGCGGAATCCGACCTGCTCGAAGGTGATGTCGCCACGGATGGACGGTAGTGCCATCCGGCTGCCAGGCAGTTCCGTGCGGGTGTTGAGGATATCGCCGAGACGCTGGACAGAAATGCCCACTTGCTGGAAGTCCTGCCACAGCTGGGCCAGGCGGATGATCGGCGCGGCGACCTGTCCAGACAACATGTTGAAGGCGATCAGCTGGCCCAGTGACAGCTTGCCATCAATGACCAGCTTTGCCCCCCAGAACAGGATGGCAACACTGACCAGCTTCTGCACGAGCTGCACGCTCTGCTGGCCGACGGTCGCGATCTTGGTGACGCCAAATCCGGCATTCACATATCCTGCCAGCTGGCTGTCCCAGGTGCGTGTCACCCGTGGATCGACCGCACTGGCCTTGACCGTACCGATACCACTGATGGTTTCGACCAGGAAGGACTGGTTGTCCGCGCCGCGTGCGAACTTCTCATCCAAGCGCTTGCGCAGCACGGGAGTGATGCCTGCCGAAACAAGCGCATAGAGCGGAAGCGAGATCACGACGATAAGAGTCAGCCAGCCGCTGTAGTAGAACATCACGGCCAGGAACACCACGGTGAACAGCAGGTCGAGGACCGAGGTCAACGCCTGCCCGGTCAGGAAGTTACGGATGTTCTCCAGTTCGCGCACGCGGGCAATGGTGTCGCCCACACGTCGGGATTCGAAGTACGCCAGCGGCAACGCCAGTACATGCCGGAACAGGCGGGCACCGAGCTCGACGTCAATCTTGCTGGTCGTATGGGCGAACACATAGGTACGCAGCCCACTCAGCACGACGTCGAAAATGGCGATGGACACCAGCCCAATCGCGATCACATCCAGTGTTGTCAGGCCGCGATGCACCAAGACCTTGTCCATCACCACTTGGTAGAACAGAGGCGTGACCAGTGCAAACAACTGGATGAAGAACGAGACGATGAAGACCTCCAGCAGCATCTTCCGATACTTGATCACCGCTGGAATGAACCAGCTGAAATCGAACCGGGCCAGCTCGCCGAGAACCGACGCCCGCGATGCGACCTGCAGCAGGCGCCCCCGGTAGCGCTGCCGAAGCGCGGCCATGTCAATGCTCAACGGGCGCTTCTGGGCCAGATCGTGGATCAGCACCTGATCGCCATTGATGCGGGCGATGATGAACGCATCACCGTCCTCACCAAGTGCAAGCGCAGGCAGGTTGGCCAACGCCAGGCGCGCGCAGGGCGTCGACACCATCCGCGCCTTGAAGCCCAGCTTGCGGGCCGCCAGGACCAGGGTCGTTTCGTCCATGGGGGCATTGCCCAGTCCAGCGTCGTGTGCCAGCTGACTGGCGTCGGCCGCAATGCCATGAAATTGAGCAAGCAGTACCAGACCACGCAACGCCAGATCCTGTTGATCCTGCGCACGCGCTACCCCCGGCACCGAAAGTGCCGCGTCTCCCTCTGACATAAAATCCCCTGCGCAGCTTCCATTGTGCGCAACCCCGACGCGGAGATTGGGGTCACCAAAGTTCCCTGTCAAGTGGCGGCAACCCTTGAGGCCTGAGGCGTAGCTGGAAGCTGCTGCGTTGGGGGGCGCACTCAGCACGGGCGCAGCGCCCGAGCTCATCTTTCTGCGTGCGCCCCCCTCAGGCAGGTGCGATGGAGCTGTGCGTTGTGCGACTACACCGCCGCCTCCATGGCATATGCGGATGACCGACCGATAGCGCCGCCCTGTATCAGCAAGGGCACATTGGAGACTCCATCGAGGAGAGGAAGGGGAGAGGCCTCCATGCCGAAGCTGCTCATTGCGGCGACCAGGCTGTTCAGCTCCCCATGTTCCGTCCTAGGTACCGTTGTCTTGCCGGTGCTGGGCCGCCAGGCCGCCTCGAGCGCTGGCTGCAGTGCCTGACGCTCGGCGGTGGTGAGCATATCTCCGTTGGACTTGCCCAGCTGCTGCATGGCCGAGAACAGCGCCTGCACTTCGCTGGCCTGTAGGAGCATGCCATCAGCTTCGATCGTTTCGACTCGGTGCTGGTCGCCAAGGAACCAGTTCTCGATGATGAGGGTCTCCTGTCCGCCCAACACCTTGATCGACAGATCGTTGGATCCGGTCGCACGCATCAGCCACAAGCGGTCGTGCGATACCCCGCTGAAGCGCGCGACGTCATGGTCGCCAGCCTGACTTTGAGTTTCCACGATGGTGTCGGTGCCATAGCCCGATCCCATGAGATAGGTGTCGCTGCCATCGCCACCGACCAGCCGGTCCCAGCCCTCGCCACCGTCCAGGGTGTCGTTGCCCCCGAGGCCATTGAGCGTATTCCCGCCAGAGTTACCGGTCATTACGTTGTCTGCCGCATTGCCGTTGCCGGTGAATCCATGGGAGTAGAGGAAGCTGAGGTTCTCCAGGTCCTCGCTCAACGTATAGTCCGTAGAAGCCTTTACCGTGTCGATACCCTCGCCGGCCAGCTCAACGATCCAATCGCCGGGATCGTCCACCACGTACGTGTCGTTGCCTCGCCCCCCTGTTAGGCCGTCCCGGCCTCCCTGGCCATCCAGCACGTCATCACCATCCATGCCCCACAGACGGTTGTTGCCGTAATCTCCGGTTATCACGTTGTCCAGCGCATTACCGCTTCCGTCCCCCCAGCCGCTCACCTGCAGATTCTCCAGGTGTGCGCCCAAGGTGTACCCGGAGACAGAGGTTCGCACCAGGTCAATACCCTCTCCGGCCAGCTCAACGATGACATCATCGTCTGCGCCGAGGTTGTAAACATCATTGCCTGAGCCGCCGTCGAGGTGATCGCGACCAGCACCTCCAGTGAGCTCATCGTTGCCTTCGCCACCATATAGGTAATCGTCCCCCGAGCCACCCTCAAGCACATCCGCACCGGCCAGCCCCCAAATACGATTGGCCTTCTCGTTGCCGCGAATAGTGTTTGCGGTCGAATTGCCGGTCGCGTCGATCGCATTGGTGCCGCTCAGTGTCAGATTTTCAACATTCTCACTCAGCGTGAAGGTCACAGTAGAGAACACGCTGTCGACGCCCTCCCCGGCAAGCTCGATGACCTGATCGCTGGCGTGGTCCACACTGTAGCTGTCGTTCCCCTTGCCGCCGTACATAAAATCGGCCCCGCCACCGGCATCGATCCGATCATTTCCTTCGTAGCCGTAGATCACATCGGATTTCCAGGTTCCGGTGAGATCTTCGCTGGAGGATGTGCCATTGATCAGCGATGCAGCCCCCACAATCGTGATGCTCGCGACGGCCTGCTGCCCGAATGCGTCCGTGGCGACGATGTGGACCCCGTAAGTAGAACTCCAGTCGCTTGGCGCTTGGCCGCTCAACGTGCGCGTCGTCGCGTCGAACTGCATCCATTCCGGCTGATTACGGGCCTCCCAAGTTAGCGACCCATTATCACTGAACAGATCGGCGGGGAGTGTGTAGCTGAAGATGCGGCCCGCCACTGCCGGGGCCGGCGCCAGCGTGCGATTGACGGTAGGTGCTGTGTCCAATCTTGCAAGCAGATCCTGCGTCGTCCAAGTGGTCCCATCGGCGAAAACAATTTCTTCGACTGCGCCGCCACTGAGCTCTCCGAAAGAGAGCTGATTATCCAAGGTGACGAGGTCATCAGAGCGGCCTGCGAAATGCAAGGTCAGTCCAATTTCGCCATTGCGGGTGACGACTACATCAGCCGGTGTCAGGCCTTCGCCCAGATACAGGCGATCGAATCCGCTTCCGTCCAGATCGTCATAGGGCGAGCCATAGGGCCATGCATCCATGATCGTATCGTGACCATCGCCTGCATTGAAGTGGAGGCTATCGTCACCGAAGCCACCTATGAGCGTGTCGTCACCAATTCCGCCATGCAGTTGGTCAGCGCCTTCCCCACCGCGGAGCATGTCGTCACCTGCCCCGCCATGTACGACGTCGTCCCCCAGGCCCGCACGAATGTTATCTCCGGCCGAACCGCCAGTGATGGTGTCATCCCCACCCATTCCATAGATGAACTCACCGTTGTCGCCACCGATCATCACCTCGGAGGCAGCAGTTCCCACGCGCGACTGTTCGGGTTCGCCGGTCTGGATGGCGTTTGCAACCACGTGGGCGTAGAAGTCGTCGGCAAGCATGACGCTACCATCGGCAAATTCGACGCGATCTATCTCGCCCGAGCTGGTGACAGACGCCTCGGTATTGCCGAGCGCGGTATAGATATTGAAGACATCGTCGGTGCCCTTTATGCGGATGCTGAGGGATAGCCCGGTAAACATGTTGGTACCAAGGACAAACTCCAGATCAGACAGCGCTATACCGGGGCCAAGCCGCAGGGTGTCGGTACCATCATGGGTCCCGTAGCGCACCCAATCCACCTGGTTGCCACGTTGGAACAGGTAGGTGTCGTCCCCATCGCTACCACTCAAGTTGTCTTCGCCGGCACCGCCATCCATCAGCGCAGCGCCGTTACGTGCGTCTAGCGTGTCATTACCGTCACCACCGTACAGCGTGTTGCTACCTTCATCACCGAAGAGGAAGTCATCGCCGTCTCCGCCGCGTAGGATGTCGTCATCCCTCCCCCCACTGAGCCAGTCGTTACCGGCCCCACCATCGAGAACGTCAGCGCCCGCCTGGCCTGACAGGGAATCATCACCTTCCCCCCCCGCTAGGGAATCCGGGGTTTCGTACCCAACCAGGACGTCATCACCAGAAGTGGGTTGGATCAGGGCTTCGCGGATCCATTGCTGAGTCAACACGCGGCCGTCATGGAAGTAGATGGAGGGCGCACTGCCCTCTTCCGCCTGCATGTAACTACGCAACGTCAGGGACCACTCGCTATTGCCAGGCATGCTGATGATCAGGTCATCACCACTGCGCTTCACAGCCACATGATCGAAGTCGATATCCGAAGCGAGGCGGATGATGCTGTCCGAATCACGGTCGTCGATGACATCATGTCCCGCGTCAACTTCGAAACGGTAGGCGTCCAGTCCCGCGCCACCCTGAAGAGTATCGTTGCCTGCACCACCCTCGAGAGTGTCGTTCCCGTCTCCGCCCATCAGCTGGTCGCTCCCCGCACCACCGCGAAGAACATCATCGCCCGTGCCGCCGTCCAGATAGTCCCATCCGTAGCCGCCCAGCAGGATGTCCGCGCCATCATCGCCGATCAAGCCATCGTCACCGTCTCCGCCCATCAGCGCGTCATTGCCCTCGCCTCCCTGCAGCGTATCCCCGCCAGCGCCCCCATCCAGAACGTCATTGCCACTGCCCCCGCCAAGGTAGTCCCAGCCTTCGTCTCCGTAGAGTCGATCATTGCCTTCGCCGCCCTCGAGGCGATCATCTCCACGTCCGCCGTTGAGCACGTCATCACCTACGTCACCGTTTAACGCGTCGCCGCCGTCGCCACCGTTGAGCACATCATTGCCCGTGCCGCCAGACAGTTCGTCGTAGCCCGCGTCGCCCGACAAGGTGTCGTTTCCGTCATCGCCGAACAGCCGGTCATCATCGTCGCCGCCAGATAGGCGGTCGTCACCGGCATCGCCACGCAGTTGGTCGATGCCCCCTCCGCCGTTGAGGCTGTCATTGCCGCTTCCACCGAACAGGGCGTCGTTACCCTCGCCGCCGTAGAGCTGGTCATTGCCGCCGTTGCCCTGGAGGCGATCATCACCCTCCCCGCCATCCAGAAAGTCGTTTCCATGGAGGGCTTCAGGCGTGAACCAATCATCTCCGAATAGATCGTCGTTTCCGGCCCCACCAGACAGTGTGTCGTTCCCCTCGTTGCCTATCAGGAGGTCCTGGCCAGCGCCGCCATCCAGTTCATCGTTGCCGGTAGGACCAGGCGAATACACTGGATCGTCCAGACTGTCGTTGAGTCGATCTCCCCACAACTCGTCATTGCCGTCGCCGCCACTCAAGATATCGGCACCACCCTGCCCGTAGATGAGGTCGTTGCCTGCACCACCATCGATGATGTCGGCCCCCGCAATATTCGCGAGGTTCGAGACGTCGCCCAGCACGTACATCAAACTTGGATTCATGGCGGTTAGGACATCGCCAAGGATGAGGTCGTCGTCATCGCCACCATTGATGAGATCCGCATCATGGCCACCAATCAGTACATCACTCCCCGATCCACCATCGATTACGTCGTCTCCTTCGCCTGAAGCTACGGTATCGGCACCCGCGCCAGCATCAATGACATCCCTACCATTGCGATACTGGTTCGCGTCAAGCGATCCCCAGATACCTGTGCCGCTAAAACCCCATGCATAGACTTCCAAGCCCCCCAGCCGGCCAAGCCTGTCACTCGGATCGAAAGCCTGGTCGTTCTTGTACTTAGCAAACCATCCATTGCCATACGCATGGACAGGTCGCCCGGCATACTGGCTTTGGAAGTACTCCAGTGACATACCCATCTCTTCGGCGGTGCGCCAGTTCATTGCGAACGAGCCGTTCAGGATGATGTCGTTTCCACTGCCGGCGGTAATGTGATTCTCGCCCGGCCCGCCTAGCAGCAGATCGTCACCACCGCCCCCGTCGATGTAGTCATCGCCGTAGCCGCCATCGATACCGTCATTTCCCTCCAGGCCCCGGATATTGTCATCACCGCTGGCGACGCTATTTGAATCGCCATCGCGACCTACAAGGTCATCGCCATTGGTTTCCGTGATCGGGTTCTCCGGAGTTCCGGGCTGATTGTAGGTGGGTAGAGTGATCCCTAGATGTCCGTCGACCCACTTTTCCACCACGATGCGGCTGTTGGTTGCACGGTGCACGATAATCAGCGATCGCGTTCCATCCTCATTGAGTGCACCGAGCAGCAGGTTGAACTTGTCATCTGCAGTTCTCCAATAGAAGCCCTGCGCACCATATCTGTGCACCGCGCCACTGCCGAGATCGGTACCGAACGCCGCGCCATTGAACAGGATGACACCCTGCCCATCGTCATCTACGATGATGTCGCGGGTGGCGCCTTCGGCAAAATCCTCATCTTTGAAATCATAGGTGTCCACCCCGCTTCCACCGTACAATCGGTCATTGCCGGTGCCACCCCACAGTTCATCGTTGTGGTCTCCACCCTCCAGCACATCATCGCCGCCGTGCCCATCCAATATGTCATTGCCGGTACCACCGCCCAGGACGTCTGCGAGCGCATCGCCGTACAGACCGTCGCTTCCACTGCCGCCACCGATGATGTTTGATTTCCCGGCAATTCCGAACACTTGGTCGTTTCCAAGAGTGCCGAACAGTGCTGCAAGCTCGGTTCCATCAAACTGCTGGAAGCCCTGCCCATAGAGCTGATAGCAGCGCTCGACCATATAGCGCATCTCACTGTCACCGAATATCCGCTGGAAGCCGGCCGATGCAGAATCCTCGAATGCGTCTTCTACCAGCCCGACTATTCCGGTCGCGGTCAAAAGTGGGCCGAGATACGGGAAGCGGCCTAGGGTCGCATCGATTAAGGTACCGACGACTCCCATAGTGAGCACTGTCGCCATCGTGCTGTAGTCGCCATCGCGCGCAGCAATGATGAGGTCGCCGACGTCCAGCGCGGTCTGGATTGCACCTCCTGTAATACCGACCATCTCGCCAATGGTGCCGGCTGTTCCAGGGAGTTTGATTGCCGTCGCCTGATCAAGAATGCCAAGCACATCACTAAGCTTGTCGACGTGCAGGCGTCCATCATCGTGGATGCGCTCCACGATGTTCTCGAAGCTATCAAGATAGTTCGCTTGCAGCGATTGCCATGCCGGATCGCCGGCGAGATCGGGGATCTGCCCGAACATGCGGACCAGCTCGATGGCCTGTGCACTTGCCCGTGCATAGGCTTCATTGATGCGCAGAGCGACCTCTTCATCGGGCGAACTATTGCCGAGAGCCGAAATCTCTATTCCGGCTTGTTTCAACTCCCGTCCGTACAATGCCGCCAACTGACGGGACAGGCCAACCAAGAGTGACTGCATCTGCACTGCCGTGTACGTCATTTTCTTTCCTTGGAGTCGAGATGGAAATGCGATCGGACCGATTGAAACGGAATGCAGCCATTGCCGGCTATGAAGTGATGATCATAGATACGGGCTCTTGTGAGAATGGCGCGAGGCCGGTGCGTGTGCGCGCGGCGGCGCGACGGACGTTCAGACCAGGCATGTGACTCGAACCAGAGCCATAGCGGGGGCAAAACCAGCACATTGCATGCCGGTGATATTGAACAGAATCAATGCCTTCCCCTCTTTTTCATCGTGGCAACCCCTGTCTCCCCGGCGCATATTTGCATGCTGGCTGCGTACTCGGCAATGGGGAGATTCTGCAGGCGTTGGTCGTGATCAGTCCGCCAGTTACTGACCTAATGTTGCAGGGCTTCGACTGCACAAGTTTGACGAGGTAAACACCGCACCCTGCGTGACCACCTCCACACGCATCCCGAGCCCAGGAAGACCGCTGACACTCTCTGACACCGCTGCATGCAGATCCAGCATCGCCTCGACCGCACAATCCATGCATAGCCAAAGACTCGACCTAGGTGGCGGGCCGATGGTAGCTGAGCACATCCCCATCCCGGCTACCGCCGCTACTATCCTATTTGCCCGCCGCCGTAGCCCCAGTCACCAAGCTGATCGCGTCTTCGGAGGTGGATGTGTGATTTGCCGGGCAATGTAGGGCGCGGCATCGGGCTCACAGCAGCTGTCCAATACGGGCCAGAAGATGGGCGCCCCTCTACCCCCGATAAACATCCCTTATCACGAGTCGCGCGGCGCGCGCGCTCAGCAGAATTTGATTCAATTAACGTGACGCGTCACGCCCAATCGCCCACCCATTGGCGCCCACCCCTCCCCCACTATAGTTCCACCCCTCACAAGGACGAGGCGGCACACATGCCCTATATCGGAATCGGACTCCACGTACTGGCAGCCATCTACTTCGCGGTGCACGCCATCCGCTCGGGCCAGAGCCTCTACTGGCTCATCCTGCTCTTCTCGTTCCCGCTGCTCGGCAGCATCGTCTACTTCCTGGCGATCTACTTCCCGGAAGCCCGCAACTCGCGCGGCGCGCGGCAGGCAATCCGCTCCGCCAAGCAACTCATGGACCCGGGCCAGGACCTGCGCAACGCGCGTGCCGAACTGGCGCGTACGCCCACCGTGCAGAATCGGGTTCGCCTGGGCATGACGCTGCTGGATGCCGGCCAGGCCGAGGAAGCCAGAACCCTGCTAGAGCAGGCAGCCAGCTCGCCGCTGGGCGACGATCCCTACATTCTGACCGGCCTGGCGCGTGCCCACCTCGATTCCGGCCAGCCCGCGCTTGCGGCGGAGACGCTGGACGGTCTGTTCGCCCGCCATCCGGATGTGCGCCGCAAGCCGGAACAGACCCTGCTTTACGCGCAGGCACTGGCGGCTGCCCAAGCGCCCGGCACCCGTGCCGCGTTCGAGCGAGCCGTGGAATGCGGAAACGATGCCGCCGCCCGCTGCCTGTACGCCGAGTGGTTGATGGCACAGCCGCAGCCCGACGATCGTGAGCAGGCCCGCAGCCTGTTCGCCAGCATCATCGATGATGCCCAGCACTGGTCGCGGCATGCGCGCAGCCACAATGCCGTGTGGTTGGAACGCACCAAGGTTGCGTTGAAGGGCTACTGACGCCTGGCGGCCTTTGGCGATCCTGTCGCATCCGCCTCGTTCACGGCCTCGCCGGGCGGATGCCGACAGCACGCAGGACTGCACCACCGACATCGCCGATAGCCTTGCAGGGCATGGCTCCCGCCTCATTGCGCCTCATGCAACGATTCTGAAAATGTTGAAAGTGGTGACGGCATCGGCCTTACTGCATTGGCATCACGCATAGGTCCGCGTATTCCTTGCTGTGCCACCGTGCATCGGTGGTCGGGATTCGAAACCCCGGTTCTACGCTGAAGTAAACGCTTGCCAGCCGGCATCACCCATCAGGTGGTGCCGGCTGGCAATCCGTCGGCCGGCTATGGCGGGCGGTGCGCGGAGGCCTTGTGCCTGCCGGTTTTAGCGTAGACCGGGTTTCGAACCTCGCACCGTCCGCCACCTTTATCGGTGGCGGCTTCTGCATGCACGCAAGGAGCCCAGCCGTGACCCAGCCCCACTCCCCTGCCCCGCATCCGATCCACGACGTGTCCGCCAACGGTCCTGCCTTGGACCCGAACACGCTCATCGCCCTGCTGCACAGCATCGGCGCCGGCGCCGCATCCGATGGTCAGCCCTGGCCAGAGCACCATCAGATGCCCGGCCGACGCATCGCCCTGGCAGATACCGATTGCTCGCTGGCCGGGCTACGCGTGGTCCTGGAGATCCTGCTGGCCGCACAGCGCGCCCGCGAGAACGGCGAACTGGAGCAGTACGTCGGCCCGCGGGTCATGGAAGGCCTGATCATGGCCGGAATGGGACTCGCCGCGCACGCCAGCGCGCGCCTGCAGCCGGAGGGCTGAGTGGCGTGGCACCGCTGGGCGGCCGTGGCGCTGTGCATCGCCTCATTGGTTGCGGCACAGCGTCAGTTGTCGGCGCGCCTCATGCCCTCGCCTCTCGCGTTCAAGAGCACCTCCGGTGAGCGCTATTCGCAGCTGCGTCGCCAGGCGATCCAGTTCGTCGAGGCACGGCCGAGGCAGGGCTTCCAGTTCGTCGAACGGCATGAAGACGGCGCTTTCCAGATTCTCTGCAGAGGCGTTCCGGTGCTGTGGCTGGAGAGGCGCTCTCAGCATTTGCTGATGCAGGCAACACGGGATGTGGAACAGCGAGCGCCCGACGTTCTGCAGCTACGGGCGCTGCTGCAACGGCAGCTGCAGCCATTGGACTACCTGGAACAAGTGCTTGCTGGTGTGCCGGAGCCCGTTTTGATGGATCGGATGCTGGGGGTTCTCGCTGGTGGAGTACCTGATGGGGCGCGATGTGTGACGGAATAGCCGAGCATGGCTCGGCTCTACAAGGGCGCAACCACGTTCGGTTCGGGTTCTTGTATGGAGCCCTCAAGCAGGGCGACATAAGTGTCCAGGCGGGTGCGCAGGCCGATCAGCATCCAGCCCACGGCGTACAACAGCACCATACCGAAGATCAGCAGTGCACTAAGTAGGCTGATGTCAAATGCACTTGCCCAGTCGCCCCATTTCCATTCACGGAACTGCAGGTAGAACGCGATCAGCAGCGGGAATGGACCAAGCCTCTGCAGACCGCCATACATCATGCCCATGCGTTCGATCATGTTGGTGCGCAAGGTGCTGACGAACTTGAGTCGCCGCTCGCGCTCGACCCTGGGGAAGCAGCGGAGGTCAGTAATCACGACTTGCCAATGAGCGAACTCAGTGTCCATTTCCTGGGCGTGCGAGAGCCGCGGTTGGCTGAACTGGCGGATACCCCTGCGGGCCGCAAGAATGCCGGCCACAACGAAACTACTGAGCTCCACCACGAGGCATGCCGTGACGAACGGAGAAGTAACAGTGAGCGGAACCCATCGATCCGGCAGCTGACTACTGAGCACGCCGACGACGGCGGCCACTATTCCGGCGCGGAACGACCACGTCTCGATCCTGCCGGCCTTCGGATAGATACTGTGCTCGGCCAGCCCCTGCACCCGCTGGTAGAGCCAGTGGAATGTCAGTTCCTGCGAATCGGTCTTTGCCGGAGGATCGAATCCGTCTCCTGCCTGCATGTCCATTGCGCCCCCTTGCCCGCCGGCGCGGATGCCGGCGGTCTCATCGTACCCGAGCGCGCTTCGGATAGCGCCTCAGCGGGAATCACATACCCAGCTCAGACAACCCCGGATGATCATCCGGGCGACGCCCCAGCGGCCAATGGAACTTGCGGTCGCTTTCCTTGATCGGCAGGTCGTTGATGCACGAGAAGCGGCGCTGCATCAGGCCATCGGCGCCGAATTCCCAGTTCTCGTTTCCATAGGAACGGAGCCAGTTGCCGGAGTCGTCGTGCCATTCGTACGCGTAGCGGACAGCAATGCGGTTTTCGGTAAAGGCCCAGAGCTCCTTGATCAGGCGGTACTCGAGCTCCTTGTTCCATTTGCGTGCCAGGAACTGCCGGGCTTCCTCCCGGCCATTGGTGAATTCGGCACGGTTACGCCACTGGGTGTCGAGCGAATAGGCAAGCGACACCTTGTCGGCATCGCGGGAATTCCAGCCATCCTCGGCGAGACGCACTTTCTGGGTGGCCGATTCAAGGGTGAACGGTGGAAGCGGCGGACGGGGTTGTTCAGCGGACACGGGGAGACCTCCAATCGAAATGGACACACGGGTTGCTTCAAAGGATCTGGCGTACTCAGGCGCTAACGCTTGGCCTGTTCCAGCAACAGCTTCGCGACATCCTTCGCGGTATCTGCGGCGCCGTAATCACCCATCACGCGCGACAGGGTGATGGCGCCTTCCATCAGGACCAGCAGTTGACGGGCCAGTACCGCCGGCTGCTCCACATCCAGTTGTCCGGCAAGTTCCAATGTGTAATCGAGCAGCTTCTGCTTGTGATCACGCGCGATCTGCCGGATCGGATCGGCCGGGTCGCCGACCTCGCCCGCGGTATTGATGAACGCACAACCGCGATAGCCCTCGGACTGGAACCAGCTCTTGAGCACGGTGAACATGCCGAGGATCCGCGCTTCCGGAGTGTCCGCCTTGTCGCACTCCTGCCGGAACCAGGCCAGCCAACGCACATCGCGCGCCCTGAGCGCAGCAGCGGCCACCTCGTCCTTGTTCTGGAAATGGCGGTAGATGCTCTTCCGCGCCACGCCCGAGGTCTTCACCAGCAGGTCCATGCCGGTGGCGTGGATCCCGTTCTGGTAGATCAGTGCCTCGGCCGTGGCCAGGATCTTCTGTTGGGTGTCGGTGGTGGCCTTGCTCATGGCCACAAGGTGGAACGATCATTCTCCCTCGTCAACAGGCGGTGGCGGGCGATTCGTGCGAGCACATCGGTGCAAGACGATCTATCAAGAAATCCGGACAGTGCATCACCCGGACGCCTGATTGCAGGCGCAAAGTACGTCTCACCACCCACCCATGAGAGTTCCCGCATGAATACCCTCGCCCGCTCACTGGCCGTTGCCGCCCTCGCCCTCTCGGTCCAGGCCGGCCTGTCCGCACAGGCCGCCAAGCCGGCCAAGCCGGCGGCGGTCACCGCCATCGCGCGCACCGCCAGCTACATCACCACCGCCGATGGCGTGCAGCTGTACTACAAGGACTGGGGTCCGAAGGACGGCCCGGTCGTGACCTTCAGCCACGGCTGGCCGTTGAATTCGGACAGCTGGGAATCGCAGATGCTCTTCCTGGCCAATCATGGCTACCGCGTGATCGCGCATGACCGTCGTGGCCACGGTCGTTCCAGCCAGCCGTGGGACGGCAACGATATGGATCACTACGCTGATGACCTGGCCACGGTGATCAATACGTTGGACCTGCACGATGTGACCCTGGTGGGTTTCTCTACCGGTGGCGGCGAGGTGGCGCGCTACATCGGCCGGCATGGCACCGGGCGAGTGAAGAAGGCCGTGCTGATCAGCTCGGTGCCGCCGTTCATGCTGAAGAGCGCCGACAACCCCAACGGCCTGCCGATCGAAGTGTTCGATGGCATCCGCAAGGCACAGATGGACAACCGCGCCCAGTTGTACAAGGACATTCCGTCGGGCCCGTTCTATGGCTTCAACCGCCCGGGCGCGAAGGTGTCGCAGGGGCTGATCGATGCGTGGTGGGCGCAGGGCATGCAGGGCGGCCACAAGAACACCTACGATTCGATCGCTGCGTTCTCGGCCACCGACTTCCGCGCGGACCTGAAGAAGTTCGATGTGCCAACGCTGGTCATCCACGGTGATGACGACCAGATCGTACCGATCGATATCTCGGGCCGCCAGTCGGCAAAGCTGATCAAGGGCGCCAGGCTGATTGTCTACCCGGGTGCGCCGCATGGCCTGACCGACACCCACAAGGGCAAGGTCAACCAGGACTTGCTGACGTTCCTGCAGGAAAAGTGAGCAACAGGGGGCTCCGGCACTGCGCCGGAGCCCGTTTCATCCTGCAGGGTGCCGCCTCCATGCGGCCCTTTTCGTGTCGGACATCGGCAGCCGGGCATGGCTCGGCTCCGCACAGGTCCCCGCAAAGACGAACTCAGTCCGCCCCGCCCCGTGCGTTGCGCCGCAGGGACTGCGGGGGCTGGCCGAAGGCGCGCAGGAACGCTCTTCGCATGCGTTCGGTGTCAACGAAGCCCGTTTCGGCCGCGACTTCATCCATCGTGTAGCGGCTCTGCTCGATCAGCACGCGAGCGGCCTCCACGCGCAGGCTCTCCACCGCCTTCGCAGGGGATTGCCCGGTTTCTTCGCGGAACGCGCGACTGAACTGACGGGTGCTGAGATGTGCGGCCTGGGCCAGTTCTTCAACCGACAAGGTGGCGCGCAGGTTGCCACGCGCGAAGGTCAGCGCATTCTGGATGCGATCGGACCGGGCATCCAGCTCGAGCAGCACCGAATGCTGGGACTGCCCGCCTCCACGGCGGTGGTAGACCACCAGCTTCCGGGCCACCGCCCTGGACAACTCCGCACCGAAGTCGTTCTCGATCATGCCAAGCGCCAGGTCCAGCCCCGCGCTCATGCCGGCGGAAGTCCAGATCGGGCCATCGGTGATGAAGATGCGATCTTCCTCCACCTGCGCGGCGGGAAAGCGCTGCTTGAGCGCACGGGCGTGGAACCAGTGCGTGGTGGCGCGCCGCCCGTCCAGCAGCCCCGTTTCGCCAAGAATGAAGGCGCCTGTGCAAACTGACGCGGTCCGTCGCGTGCGCGTGGCCCCCTGGCGGATCAGCTCGATCAGCGTGCCGGTGGACGGGGCTGGCTCCAGCAGGCCGGCCACGATCAGAGTATCCAGCGGCTGCTGAGCCAGCGGCGCCGTCTGCATGGCCATGCCAAGCGAGCTGGATACCAGCCCGCCCTGTTCGGAGAGCATGTGCAGATCGTAAAGGCGCGCGCCTTCGGTGGCATTTGCCAGTTCGAAGGCGGACGCAGCTGCGATCGCCATGGTCTGGAACCCGGATGGCAGGACAAATCCAACACTGAGCATGACGGTTTTTCAGGGGTGGCCGTAAGCGAGGTATATACGACATTTACGCCATTCACAAGCCGGCCTAGATTTGGCCCTGACCCCGGCGACGCCCGCCGCTTCGGACTGACCACCGTGAACAACCCTACCCCTCAAGGCACCGCTCTCATCACCGGCGCATCGTCAGGCATCGGCGCGGTCTATGCCGATCGCCTGGCCCGCGCCGGATACGACCTGATCCTGGTTGCGCGACGCGGCGACCGCCTGCGCCAACTGGCCGAAGCACTGGCCCGCAGCACCGGCCGCGCAGTGGACATTGTCGCGGCCGACCTGACCACCTCCGACGGGCTTGCCGAAGTTGAGAAGGTCATTCGAGACCGAGCGGATATCCGACTGCTGGTCAACAATGCCGGCATCGGCGCAACGGCTCCCCTGCTGCAGTCGGACATCGGCGAGATGGAGCGTATGATCACGCTCAACGTAAACGCCGCGATGCGCCTGGCCTACGCCGCCGCCCCGGTGTTCGTGGCCCATGGCCGGGGCACGATCATCAACATCGCCTCCATCGTCGCATTGGCGCCCGAGCTGCTCAACGGCGTCTACGCGGGAAGCAAGGCGTTCGTTCTGGCGTTTTCGCAGTCGCTCCACCATGAGCTGGCCGACAAGGGCGTGCGCGTCCAGGTTGTGCTGCCGGGGGCCACCGCAACGGACTTCTGGCACCTCTCCGGCCTGCCGGTGGAGCACTTGCCGCAGGGCATCGTGATGAGCGCCGAGGACATGGTGGATGCATCCCTGGCCGGGCTGGCACAGGGCGAACGTGTGACCATTCCGGCGCTTCCGGACATCGCTGAGTGGGACGCCTTCGAGCATGCACGCAAAGCCATGGCACCGGGGCTTTCGCGTGCGCAGCCGGCACAGCGCTATATGAGCAGGGTCTGACCGGCAAACGGGTTGCAGATGCCCGGTGCAGGGGATGGAGCGATGGCCGGGCGGCGTTGCGTTGAGCGCTACGCTCCCCGCCCTGCTGATTGTTAACGCGTGTTGCCTGAAGGTTTGACGCCACGTTGCCCCGCCCTTGATGGGGCCGCTCACAGCGCACTCCTATGCTGGGCCGGCCACCTGAGGGGTGGTGATCAACCTGGAGATTCACCATGCAACGCGATCAGAAAGACCTCCCCCACCCGGACGCGGAAGCGCAGCACCCCGATCCTGTCAGCCCGCTGCAGGCAAAGCTGCACAACCACCGCAATCATGACGAAGCGCTGCAGGAAACCTTCCCTGCCAGTGATCCGATCTCCCCCTTCGTCGCCGCGCCAACGCCGGAAGAGCAGGCCAAGCGCCTGGGTGAGCGGGTCAGGCTGCCAGATCGTCGAACGGATGAGGAGGCCGCGGGAGGTGACGAGTGATCCGGCGCGGCTTCGCCCGGGTCGCGGCCGCGACGGCACGATTGTCCGGCAGCCTGGGCGCATTCGTCGCGGCGCTGGGGGTCATCATCACCTGGGCCGCCAGCGGGCCGGCCTTCCACTTCAATGATACGTGGCAACTGGTGGTGAACACGGGAACGACCATCGTGACCTTCCTGATGGTGTTCCTGATCCAGCATACGCAGAATGCCGATACGGCCGCGCTGCACATCAAGCTGGATGAACTGATCCGGGTCAGCAAGGACGCCAACCAGGAGTTGTTGAACCTGGAGTCGATGGAACCGGCGCACCTTGAAGAGATTCGCCAGCGTTACGAGGCACTGGCGAAGACCGCTGCAGACATCAAGTCCAAGAAGGAACGCCGCATGCCCTGCGAGGCGGATGCGGCCGCCGAAGCCTGAGGGTCACCGCTGCAGCGGCTGCTCTGCCTGCAGCGGTTCTGGCGTGAGGCCCTGCCGGGCGGGGCCTTCCAGCAGCGCCCCGGTGGCGGAAAAGCGGCTGCCATGGCATGGGCAATCCCATGTGCGTTCATGGCCATTCCATTGGACAACGCACTTGAGGTGCGGGCACAGCGCCGACATCGCATGCAGTTGACCGTGCTCATCGCGGTAGACGGCGGTCCGCTTTCCATCCACGTCCAGCAGTGCGCCACAGCCACGGCTTAACTCGCTGGGCGAGTGCGACGGCGCAGCACCAAGGCGATCTCCCACCATGTGCCGTGCAACCGTGCCATTGGTACGGGCCCAGCCGGCCGCCGAGCGCACTGGCGTGAAGCGCATGGGGCTTAGCAGCTTCTCGATCTCGCTGGTCGTGCCCATGATTCCCTCGGTGATCGCACGAGCGGCCACGCCCGCCCAGGTCAAGCCATCGGGACCATAGCCGGTGGCGACCCATACATTGTCGTGCGCGCTGCTGCCGATGTAGGGCAACTGGTCGGCTGCACGGAACTGCTGCGCCGACCAGCACAGCGGCTCGCCCTGCACGGTGAAGTTGCGACGCGCGTCGGCGACCAGATGCTGTGCCGGATCCATCACCGGGGTTTCGCCGGTGCGATGTGTCTCGCCGACCAGCACCAGCCAGTCGCGGCCATCAGTACCGCGCACCCCGCGCAGCGAGCGGTGCCGATCGGCGATCCAATGAATACCTGCCGCTGGCGGATTGGCAACCGGCACCGCCACGCCGTACTCGCGGTACACCTCCATCTCGGCCTGCACCAGGTTGAACCCTGCTGGCGAGTGGGTGGCGAGCACGAAGTGCCTGGCATGGATGCGGCCGCCAAAGGCGGTGGCAACGCCTGCTGATGCCTCGATGCTGTTGATCTGGGTCCAGTCGTGGATGCGCACCCGGCCCACCAGGTGTCGCGCCAGCTCCCTGCAGAAGGCCGCCGGATCCAACTGCGCCTGATCGGGAACACGGAACGCGTGGCCCAATGCGAATGGCAGACCTGACTGCTGGTGTTCGCACTGCAGGCCTACGCGCTGATAGGCCTGAAGTTCACGCTCGAATAGCGTCGTCACCTCGCGCGTGCGCTCCTGCATGCCGTACTGCATGGCCACGCGTTCGAAGCCGCAACGCAGATCGTAGCGATGAACCAGCGTTTCGATGGCGCGCAGCGCCTGCTGCCGCCACTGCACGATGCGACTGGCCGTGTCGCCGCCCCAGCGCGAGACCAGTTCTGCCAGCCGGGAGACGGGCCCGTAAAGATTGCCCGTGGACATCACCGTATTGCGCCCGCCGATGGGCCCTGCATCGACCACCAGCACATCCAGGCCGCTATCCGCCAGGCGGGCCGCTGTCAGCAGGCCGGTCATGCCGGCGCCCACCACCAGCACGTCCGCGCGCGTCGTGCCGGCAAGGGGGTGGAAGCAATGCGACTCGGTGTCAGCTGACCATAAGCTGGCGCGCGGGAACGGTTCGGACATGAAAGGGATCCTTGCAGCTTCAGCTGGGAGGCCTCTCTGATACGCCTTGCCGGGTGAAACGAGGGTGGCGCGGCCGTGCAGATGATGCTCACGCGCTGCGACGATCAACGCCATGGTCAAGGCCAGATGAGCGCTGCGTGGGCAACACGCCTGTGTCGCCTCTGCGAACCGCAACTCTCTGCTTGCAGCGTGGTCGCTAACGTGCCTGGAAGGAGGATCAGGCAGTGAGCACGCACCTGGAAATCGATCTGATGATCGCGCAACTGGACGAACTGCTGCCGACCTGGGCAGCGTTCTACCCCGAGCAGCAGTTCGTCCGCATGCTTGCCGAGGCACTGGACTACATTGCTGCCAGTGCAGACCCGGAGGCCCGGCTGTATTGCGTGATGCGCACCGGGCACCTCAACGCGTGCAGCGGAGAGATTCCATGCGCGGCGCGCTATGGAGGCCGCTAGGCCGGTGGATCACGCCGCGACCGCGTAAGGTTCCACCAACCTGGCCAGGATATCCATCGCCGTCTCGGTTGGCGCATCGTCACCGCTGTGCTGGGCGAACCCTGACCAGTCCGCGCGGGCAAGAAGCTTCAACTGCTCGGGTTGGGTGGGCAGCCAGCGCATCGGCCAGAACGGGAGCCGCCGGTTGCCCACCCTGCCGCGCTGCAACTCGATGAGCCCGGTATGGCTGGAGGCGCCCACCACCCGCGAATACGCCACCCTCAAGCCGTCTTCGGGCCCCTCCATGTACTGCAGGAAGCGGCTGCCGTCGAACAGCAGGACGCCGGTGACGCCGGCACTGCGGTTGAAGCGGGCGGCATCATCGACCAGATCGTCGAGCTTTCCGCTGCCCAGGCCGAACGGATCACCAGCAACGGCTGGGCCCGCTTCGCTGACGTATGCGACTGCCCTGATCGGCATTAACTGCTCCTGTAGCGAATCCCCCCAGATTCCGTGGCCGTAGGATAGGCCAGCTGCGCCCCGCAGTTGTTCCCATCATGTGCATTTGTGAATCAGTTGGGTTCCAGCTGACAAACGGCATGCAGGACGCCTACACCCCCCATGCCATGGATCGTTTACGCTTGGGCCAGATGACTCGGGAGCGCCCCATGCCCAATACCGGCCTTTTCCATGTTCTGGAGCTGGACGCTGTTTCCGGCGTGCAGGGTATTGAGCGCGTCAGGTCCATTCGCGTGCGCTGCAACACCTGCGGCGGGATTACACAGTTGTCGGGGGACGCGTTGGGGGCGGTGCCCGGTGGAACGACGCTGGTGTGCGGCGCTTGTCCTTCGCGCCAGACGGTCAGCAACGCTCGGCTGGTCGAATGCGATCATGTCCTGCCCGGCAGCGCGCAGGGATCCGACGCGTAGGCGCGGGCTACGGGTCTGCCTGCGCCCAGCGCGCCAGATTCTGTTTCACTTCCCCGATGCCGACCCAGGGGTCTTTGCGCCGCCGCTTGAGCTTTGCTGGCACGTCCTTGATCGTGAACGCGTCTGCGCGCTTGAGTTTCGCCAGATCGCCCCAGGCGATCGGCAACGCGACCGGTGCGCCCGGCCGCGCCCGCAGCGAGTAGGACGCGACTGCCGTGGCACCGCGTCCGTTGCGCAGGTAGTCGACGAAGATCCGCTTGTTGCGGAGGCTTTTGGTGGCCGTTGCCAGGAATCGCTGGGGCTCGGATTGCGCCAGCGCATCGGCGAAGCCCTTCGCAAAGCGCTTGGTCAGGTCCCAGTCGCATCCCGGGTTGAGCGGCACCACCACGTGCAGGCCCTTGCCGCCGGATACCCGCAGGAACGATTCCAGCTGCAGCTGCGCCAGCAGTCTGCGGATGTCGATTGCCGCCTTCTTGACCTCGGCAAAGGGTACGTCCGGTCCTGGATCCAGATCGAACACCACCCGGTCGGCCTTGTCGGGCGCTTCTGCGTGGCTGCCCCAGGGGTGGAACTCCAACGCGTTGAACTGCACCAGTTCAAGCAGGCTGGCCGCGTCACGCACCACCAGGTAATGGGCGTTGATGCCGCTTTCCTCCTTCAGCCTTACCGGATCGACCAGGTCCAGCCCGGCTGTGTGGTGTTTCTGGAAGAAGCAGGGTTTTGCGGTGCCACTGGGGCATCGGATGATCGACAGCGGACGATCAACCACCTCGGGCAGGAGGTGCTCCATCACTGCTGCGTAGTAGTCCCATACCTCCTGCTTGGTGTAGCCATCGCCAGGAAACAGGATCTTGCCGGGGGACGAAAGCGCGGGCGGTTTGCGGCCGGTAGCGGGTGATTTTTTCGCCCTGCGCCCGGGTCGCGAGGGTGCATGCGTGCCACCCGCAGCCGGGGCCTTTCCGGCGCGATCGGAATCTTCGAGATCGGCGATGTCCTTGTCCGCCCGTACCGCCTTCAGCGATGCCTGGCGCAACAGCTTCTGCCCGCCAATCCCGCGATAGAAGACCTCCACAACGAAACGCGGTGCGAACCAGGTCGCGGCGCGAAGGTCGGTGTCCTGGGTGGGCACGTGCGCCGTCGGCTTGCGGCCGCCGCCGCCTTCGATGCGCCTGCTGACTTCGCCGATCAGTTCGTCCGAGAACCCGGACCCGACGCGGCCGACGTAGAGCCAGCCATGTTTCGGGTCTGGCCGCGCCAGCAGCAGCGAGCCGAACCCGGTGCGGCTGCCCTTCGGCGCGGTGTATCCGACCACCGCGAACTCGTCGCTGGCCAGCTGTTTGGTCTTGCGCCAATCCTCACTGCGGCCGCTGTGGTAGCTGCGATCGGCGCGCTTGGAAATGATGCCTTCGAAGTGCTGCTCACCGGCCAGGCGATAGGCCTCGTCGCCATCCTCCTGCACATGCGAACTGAACGCCAATGGCCTGCCCTGCCCCTCCAGCACGGAGTGCAGCAGGGCCTTGCGTTCCAGCAAGGGCGCATCGGCGATGTCCACGCCATCAAGATGCAGCAGATCGAACAATGCATACGTCAGGACGCCCTGCCGCTCGCCGGAGAGCGTGGCCTGCAGCAGGTTGAAGTCTTCCTTGGTGCCGGCGCCCGCGATGAGCTCACCGTCCAGTGCCGCCGAGGTGAGCCCCAGTGCCGCGATCGCTTCACGTATTTCTTTCAGGCAGCTTGCCGGTCCATTCCAGTGCGTTCCGCGACCACAGCTGCACGTTGCCCTCAGCCACCGTAGCAAGGATGCGGTATCCATCCCATTTGATCTCATGCACCCACTGCCCGCCCTGGGGCGGCGTGTCGCCCAGCTTGGCCAACTGCGGCTCAAACGGCCCGGACGGCGCTGCCGCCTTTTTCGCTTTGCTGAGCGCCAGGGCCTTCTTCGCCCAGTTCTTTCGTCGGGTGCGTGTGGGGGGTACGACCGTGAGTTTCTTCTTCGCGGTCTTTCCGCGCCCGGCACGCTTCAGGTCTTCCGGGGGCGCCACAGCAACATCCGCCAGCAGATCGTCTGCCTCGATATCGCTGGCAAATTCATCGTCATCCTTGAACAGCAGCCATTGCGGCTGGCGCGCAGGCTTGCCGGAACGGACCAGATGCCATCCACCCTTGAGCTTGGCGCCGAACAGCTCGAAGCGTAGATGGCCCTTGGCGAGCTGGGCTTCCGGGTCGCCCTGCGTGGCCCACACACCGTGGTCGAACTGGGCGACATGTCCGCCGCCATACTGGCCTTTGGGAATCTCGCCTTCAAATGCTGCGTAGTCGACGGGATGATCCTCCACCTCCACCGCCATGCGCTTGACCTTCGGGTCGTAGCTGGGGCCCTTGGGAACGGCCCAGCTCTTCAGCGCGTCACCCACCTGCAGACGGAAGTCGTAGTGCCTGCGGCTGGCATGATGCAACTGCACCACGAAAATGGCGCGTTGGCCTTCTGGCAGCGCCTTGCCCGGTTCGGGCTCCCTGGTCTGGTCAAAACGACGCTTGCGGCGGTACTCGACCAGTGACATGGGCAGCTCCGCGCTACTTTCCCAGGTGCTTGCGTACAGCAGCGGCGGTGGGCCCGACCTCGGCGACCGCAGCCCGAAGTTCCTCGGCTGACACACCCAGTGCGGTGGTCCAGTACTGCAGTTCATAGTCTTCGTTGACGTTGATACGATCCCGGTCCGGGCTGCCGGTGTTCTTTTTGTCATCGCTCATGGAAGTCTCCACGCGTGATCGGGCGTGAAGTGACCGTACCGGTCGGCCCATGGGCACCAGGCGATGCCACCGTGAAGCGACGGCGAAGGCCTGCCTGTATCGGGACTGCGGCAGGCGGGCGACAGACGCCACCTCGTGAAGACAACGCGCAGGGCTCGCGTTGGCGTTCACATGCCGCCTTCACCTGGCCCCCGCCTGATCGCAACCGGGCGGGACCTACGCTGAGCGCTCCACTCACAGCGGAGCCCAGCATGGCTATCAAGACAGCGGAAGACCTGTTCATCCACGAACTCTCGGATATCTACAGCGCCGAAAAGCAGCTGACCAAGGCCCTCCCGCGCCTGGCCCGTGCGGCCGAGAACCCTGACCTGGCCACAGCATTTGAAACGCACCTGGAAGAAACCCAGGGCCAGATCGAGCGCATCGACCAGGTGGTGGAGGTTCTCGGCATCCGGCTGAAGCGCATCAAGTGCGCGGCGATGGAAGGTCTGGTGGAGGAAGGCAAGGAAGTGATCGACAGCATCGACAAGGGCCCTGTGCGCGATGCCGCCCTGATCGGCGGCGCGCAGAAGGTCGAGCATTACGAGATCGCGTCCTACGGCACCATCGCCGCGCTGGCCAAGCAGCTGGGCTACAAGGACGCCCTGCCGCTGCTGCTGGAGACGCTTGAGGAAGAGAAGGCCACCGACGAGAAGCTCACCCTGCTGGCCAAGGGCGGCGGCAATGCCAAGGCGGCACAAGCCGCCTGATCGACGCGCCCCGAAGCCGGCCGCCATGGACGGCGGCCTCAGGGTTCGTACAGCACCTGGTCGTTCGGGCAGAAGAACGTGCGCCGCCGGGTGGTGCCCATGTAAAGCTTGCTGATCGGGCCGCCGCATGCCGGGCAGATCCTGCGCGTGTGTACCTGCCAGTGCTTCTTCAACTCGAAACGGCGCTTCCACTGCAGGAAATCAAAGCTGTAGGCGCGGGCCTGCGTGATCAGCGCGGTGAGCCTGCGCGGTGGCAGGTCGCCCAGCCGCGTGGCGGGGTGCACGCCTATTCGGAACAGAACCTCGTTCTTGATGATGTTGCCCACGCCGGCAAAGACCGTCTGGTCCAGAAGCGCATCACAGACCATGACGTCCGGCATTGCCTTCAGCTTGCGCCGGGCCAGCTTCGGATCCCAGGCATCGTTCATCACGTCCGCGCGCCAGTCGTAGACCTCGTCCAACGGCTCGTCGATCAGCCGCACGGAACACGCATAGAAGTTCAGCTCGCCATTGTCGAACCGCAGGGATACACGCGGCGGGGTTGGCTTCCGTTCGTCGATGCGCCAGCTGCCGAACATCATCAGATGGATGCGCAGTGTGTGGCGGCTGAATTCCAGCAGGAAGTGCTTGCCCCAACTGCGGACCGCCTTGACCCTTCGGCCCTGCAGTGGCGACAGGTCGACCCGGCTGTTCCCGGAGACGGCGCGGACCACGTGCCCCTTGAAGTGGCTCGCTGCTTCGCGCAGCAGGACGATCGAAGGGCCTTCAGGCATGTTCCTTCTCCTGCAGCAGCGCCTGCAGGTGCAGGGCGTTGCCGGTCGCGTGACCCAGTGCGGTGTTGTCCAGTACGAACCAGGCGGGTCGTTTCGCCTCGGCCTCGGCCAGCAGCTGCCGCGCAAGGTGGGCAAGGGTGGGTTCGTCGTAGGCGCTGCGATAGATCTGTGGCTGGCCGTGCCAGCGCCAGTAGCTCCACGCGCGGTCACCGCCGGGCGTCGCTGCCGCCGGCACACGTGCCGGATCCGCGGCAACCCGTGCCACGCCATGCGCGCTCAGAAGCGCATCCACTTCCGGCGTGAACCAACTCGGGTGGCGCGGCTCGCACGCCACATCGGCCTGGGTACGCGCGCGCAGGCCCCGCAGGAATGCGCTGGCCGTGGCCGTGTCGTACATCAGGCTCGGCGGCAACTGCAGCAGTAACGGCCCGAGCTTTTCACCCAGCTCCAGCACGCCTTCAAGGAACCGCTCGAGCGGTTGCATCGCGTCGCGCAGCCGACGCTCATGGCTGATCTCTCGCGGCAGTTTCACCGCGAACCGGAAGCCCTCCGGCACGCTCGCCGCCCATCGCGCATAGGTCCTGGCCTGGTGCGGTCGATAGAAGGATGAGTTGATCTCCACCATCGGCAGGCGTGTGGTGTAGCGCTGCAGCGCGGTGTCGCCCGCGCCGAACGCTTCCTGATCCGCGCGCGGCAGCGACCAGCCCGCACAGCCGACACGCAGTGGAGCGGATGCACGCGGGGCGGCCGCCGCCGTCATCGTACCAGCTGCCCGTACGGTTCCAGGGTCTCTCCCGCACCTGCATCCGTCTGCAACTGCGAGACCGACAGCAGACGATCCAGTGCGCTGGCGCCCGACTCCAGCGCCGACGCGCTGCGCACGAAGCCGGTCCAGTCAGAGATGGCGATCTTTCCCAGCGCGAGCTCATCCACCCGCACGCTGCGCATCCGCCAGTGCGGAAACTGCCGCCGCCCCACCCTGCCCCGGTTCAGCTCGACGATCCCACTGTGGCTGCCGGCCGCGAGAATGCGCGTGTACGCGGCATTGATCCCGGCCTCCGGGCCCTCCAGATACTGCAGGAAGCGCGAGCCGTCGAACAGCAACGTGCCGGTGGCATCGACGGATTCGTTGAACTGCACCGCTTCGGCCACAAGCCGTTGCAGTCGCTCTTCGGTCAGGCTTGGGGACGCTTCACTCACATAGGCAATCGCACGAAAAGGCATGGCACCACCGGTTGTTGCAGACAGCTCTACCTTAGCGACGCGGGTCGTATGTGCAGTGAGGCCGGCGTAGAGGCTGCGTCGAGTTGAGGCGCGGGTCCGCCGCATCGCCTTGACACGTGATCGAGCGCGGCGGGCGCGCCTGCGGGCGCACACGCGTGTGCACGACGTTTCGTGGAGACCGGATGAGGAATCGTGGGCTTCCGGATGACGCCACGTTGGCGGTCATGCCACCGCCCACTAGCGCCGGATCTGGAAGATGGTCCCTGCCGCCAGTCGGGCGGCTCAACCCAGGGAGACTTTCCATGGCCAACCAGAACCAGAACCAGGGCAACAGCAACCGCGGTTTCGCTTCGATGGACGAGGACAAGCAGCGCGAGATCGCCGCCAAGGGTGGACGTGCCGCGCACGAATCAGGCAACGCCCATGAATTCAGCTCGGAAGAAGCACGCGAAGCCGGCCGCAAGGGCGGCGAAGCGGTGAGCCAGGATCGCCAGCACATGGCGGACATCGGCCGCGAAGGCGGCCAGAACAGCCGCGGGGGTGGAAACCAGGGCGGCAACCAGGGCGGCGGGCAGCAACAGCAGGAACGCGGCGGCGGCAACAACCGCGGTGGCCAGCAGCGCTGATCGCGGCTGAAGCCAGATGTACCTCTTCGTGGGCGGACGTGATGTCCGCCCACTTTCGTACGCCTTGACGCTGATCAAGGGCTTCGCCACTGGGGCGCCGCAGATGGGCGCCCCAGCCCTTTCATGGCTCGCGTGGTGGCAGGTCCAGTGCTCCCGCGCCCGGGCCGGCCCCCAGCTCGGCCCCGGTGGTCGGCCGCGCTTCCGGGTCGGAGAGTGTACGCAGGGTCATGGCCTGCACCGCCGCTTGTTCGCGCGCGTCCAGGTCCACCGTGCCGCCGCCGTCGCCACCATCCACAGCGGACTGTGCCTCGCGGTCGCTGACCCGCTCCCATAGCTCGCCGCTGTTCCAGCTGCCCTGCAGGTCGTCGGCGCCGTCGCCCTGCGACATGTCCATGTACAGATCGGTGAACGCAGGGTCCCCCGGCAGCTTGCCCGGCGGGAAGTTGGGCTGGATGCTGTGCAGCGCCTTCTCGAATGACTTCATGTGCGCGATCTCGCGCGTCATCAGGAAACGCAGCGCATCCTTGATGCCGGGGTCATCGGTGACGTTGATCAGGCGCTCATACACCAGCTTGGCGCGCGCTTCCGCAGCGATGTTCGAGCGCAGATCGGCGGCAGGTTCCCCGATCGAGTCGATGTAGGCCGCTGTCCACGGCACCCCGCTGGAATTGACCAGTGCCGGCCCGCCACCGTACAGGATCTGCTCGGTATGGCTGGTGCTGTTCTGCCCCAGCAGCCGCATATCCTCGGCCTCGGCAAGCCCTTCGGACTGAATGGCCTTCGGCCCGCGGTTGAGCATGGCGATGATGGTGCCGATGATCTCCAGATGGCTGATCTCTTCGGTGGCGATATCCATCAGCAGGTCCTTGCGGCCTGGATCGCATTCGCCGAGTCCCTGGGTGAAGTACCGCATGGCGGCAGCAAGCTCGCCCTGCGGGCCGCCGAACTGTTCAAGCATGAGGCTGGCGAGCTGCGGGTTGGATTCGCGCACGCGCACGGTGTACATCAGCTTCTTGTGATGAAAGAACATGGGGTTTCTCCAATGGCTGGCTGTGCTGGCTTCGGGGTCAACGCTTGGCTTGCGCGCCCGGCGTTTCGTCGCGATTGAGGAACGCACCGACCAGGCCGTCCTGGTGGTCTTCCAGCCAGCGCGCCATGGCGATCTCTTCCTGCAGGATCTGACCACAGACCGCGGCGATGTCCGGCGCTGCGGCGCGCTCGGCAGCAATCACCAGCGCCCGGTAGGTGGCGATCTCGGTGTTCTCGAAGCCGAACGAAAGCCCTACGCTCTTGACCACCTCGTCTTCCATCAGGCTTGTGCCGGCCGCGTGGAGAGCCGCAGTCATGCTGGCGAACAGTCCCTTGGCGGTCGGCACGCTTCCTCCAAGCGCTTCAATGCACTGGCGCAGCGAGGCGGCCTGCCCCTGCGTCTCCTGGACGTGCTGGGCGATCCGTGCAGCGAGGTGGGGATAGTTCTGGATCCGCGAAGCCATGGCCTTCATCATGGTCTCCGCCTCCTGTTCCATGGCGTAGGCGTCCTGCAGCCACTTCAACAGGCGCTCGCTTCGGGCGTTGTTCTGGTCTGCCATTTCGATCTCCGGTGCGGGGCGACATGCCTCCGGAGACCATGGTGGAGCGCCGGCAATCACCGCCCTGTCGGCCGGTGTGAGCCGTCGAAGGTGGGCGCTGCACGCAGTGGTGATGCGGCGATAACATCCGCAGCCCTGTGTTTCACCCAGGAGGTGCTCTCAGGTCGCCAGTGCGCTGGATACGCCCACGCCGACTGCAGGTCGCTCGCGCCTGGCGTTCGAGGCGCACGCGCCGCCCGCCGCCATCACGGCCTGCATTACCCGATGTTGAGCACGATGCCCGCCACCATCCACGCCCACGACATAGACGAAGCGCCCATCGAACTTGGCCTGTGCGCCTTCCATGGCGTCGTCGGCCAGCAGTGCTCGCTTCAGCGACTTCATCCAGGCCCGTTCAGGCGCCCGGTCCAGCTCCACGACGATGGCGGCACCGCCGCAGTCGAGTGGCATGCACTCGACACGCAGTACGCCTGGAGCGACAGAATCGGTTCCGGACAGCGGCATGACAGAATCTCCGATGGGGGGAACGGCGGCAGTATCCACAGCGCGTGCCAAGACGCCGTCAACGAAATCCAGGGCACCTTCCACACCTCCTCCACCCGGTTGGCGGCGCGCTCGGGGGGAGGCTTCGCGCCGGGCTGACAATGCACACGCATGGCGTTGATGCAGTACAGCACAGACTGCAGTTCCCAGGACAACACAGGCGTGCACGTATGCAATCCGGAATGAGCCAGCGCAGATGCAACCTGCTGCTGGTGGAAGACCAGCTCGACCTGGCTGCGCTGATGGAACAGGCGCTGGAGGACGCAGGCGATCAGGTGACGCATGCCTACAGCGTGTTCGATGCGCTGGGGCTGCTGGACAACCAGCGATTCGACGGCGCCGTGCTCGACGTCGAGCTTCGCGACGGCGTGGTCTTCCCGGTGGCTGATCGCCTGACGGAACTCGGTATTCCGTTCCTGTTCGTATCCGCAGTCTATGACCAGTTGGTGCCGCAGCGTCACCGTCGCGCCGCGTTCGTGGCCAAACCGTTCCACGTCGGCGAGTTGCAGGCGACGGTTCGGCGCGTCTTGGGGATGTCTGCGTGCAACCGCCGGCGCATTGATTGCCATGGGTGGTCACCCCAGGTGCGGGGCCACCACCAGGCTCAGCTGGCGCAGCGCGCCGCCACGGGAGAGCCCATCCCAGTTGCTGCGCGCCACGCTGCGGATCTCGGAGGCATCGACCCACAGCAGCCGCATTGACCAGTAGGGAAAGAACCGGCCGGAAACCCTGCCCCGGCCCAGCTCGATCAGCTCGCAATGGCTGCGGGCACTGAGGATGCGGCTGTACACCACGTTGATGCTGTCTTCCGGTCCCTCGATGTACTGGAGGAAACGGAGCCCGTCGTAAAGAAGCACACCCGTAACGCCGGCTTCGAAGTTGAAGCGGGCGGCGGCCCTGGCGAGGTCATCCACATGGTCCATGGAAAGCCCCGATGTCGCCTCACTTGCGTAGGCGACTGCACGGAGGGGCACATTCGTTCCTTCTGACGCAGGAGATTTCCTGCTCGTCCATCATCGCTTCGCGGAGGTAGGCAGTGATGAGGGCCTTCGTGGCCTGCGCTGTCCCAACGCTCTCCTCAACCGCACGCTCCGATAACACGGGCGCTTGCGTGACGGTGTGGCTGACCCTCAGGTGACCAGGGCCGACGCTTCCGCGCCAGAGCGCTCGCCACCCAGCGCCGCCAGATAAGCGGAGAATCCGCCTGTAGCGCGCCCCTGCAGACGCGCACTTGTCATCACCACGGGAGCGCCGGCCCATCGCACCACCGCACCGCAGCGTTGCAGCGCTCTGACAAGCGCCACGTCTTCACTGCAGTGCAGGGGAGCAAAGCCGCCAACGGCCCGATAGGAACAGGCAGAGATGCCGAGGTTGGCACCGTGGATGCGCCCATGATGGTCGCCCCACTGCTGTCTTGCCTGGAATGCCCTGCGCAGGCGCCGTTCACCCTGACAGGTCGTCGCTATGTCCACCAGTCCGCAGAAAGCGTCACAACTGCCCTGAACCTGTGCGGCCAGCCACTCGGGAGGCACCTCGCTGTCAGCGTCCGTGCTTGCCAGCCACCTGGCGCCCCGCCCCAGCAGTTCAGCAGCGGCTGCGGCCCGGGCGACACCGACGCAGCGTGCATCCAGCTGCACGCTGCCGACCTGGTGTTGGCGGCAGATGATGCCCGTTGCATCCGTACACGCATCCAGCGCGACCATCACCTCCACTGCTTCGCCGCCGAGGCCCGGGTGAAGGGCCGCCACCCGGATGGATTGCAGGCACCGCGCGATACTGTCCGCCTCGTTGTGGGCGGGTATCAGAACGCCTATCACCGCAGGCCCTCGTTCCGGGCCAATGACAAGGGGCCCCGTGTCCATCCCTGAAGCACGAAGTCCGCATCGCGGTAGTGGAAGGCTTCCTGCAGGCCTTCCCCCAGGCATCGATGCACCACCTCGGTCCGGCTCGCGCGTCCGGCGAACGAGGGCAACCAATGGCAGGCAACCAGCAGGCCGTCATCGCGAAGTGCTTCATCGATGCCGCCGCGCAGCTCGCGCAGTGCGCCTGCCCCCAGGTAGTAGCCCATTTCGCCGCAGACGATCAGGTCGAAGCGTCCTGGCGGCCATTGCTCGGGATGGCTGGCGCAATGAACCTGCACGTGCGGCAGATGGGCCAGGTTGCGGCGCGCCTGGAACGCCGCACGTGGGCTGATGTCGGTTGCCAGCAGGCGTTCGCAACGTGCGGCCAGCGCCTCGGTCAGTACGCCGTTGGAACACCCCAGTTCCCAGCCGCGAGCGAACTGGCGCTGGCTGAGGCTTGCCAGCAGCAGCGCACGCTTGCGCTCTTCATACCACCGGCTGCGGTAGCCGAACGGGTCCTCCTGCTCATGCAGGTCATCGAAGTACGGTTGCGCGCTCATGCAAGGAATACCTCGTAGTTTCGGAAGAATCGGGCGAGTACATGTGCGGGCAGCACCGGCGGGCTGTTCAGGCCCGCCACGTCGCCGGTCTGCGTACGGAAATGCGCGATTGCGTTTCGCTTTGCGGACGCCACTGCTGAAATGTCGACCAGCTTCGGAACCTCCCACGCCATATGTGCGCAGGCAGGGTCAAGCCAGTGCCAGCCCCACACCGGGTACTCCAGCCGGTGGCAACCAACCGCCCGCGCGGCGCGGCAGGCAGCGCGTCCTGCCGCTTCGTGATCGGGGTGACCATCAAACCGCCATGGCGCCAGGACCAGGTCGCGCGGTTGCAGATACTGCTGCAGCCAACCTTCCAGCCCCTGCTCATGCGCGCTGACCGCGCCGTCGGCGATACCCAGGTGGAAGATGGAGCGAACCGGAATGCCGAGTTCGCCCAATGCCGCGGCAAGCTCCGCTCGGCGCGCTGATCGCAGGCGTTCGGGCGTCCACCACGGCTCGCCCGGGTAGCATGCTTCGCCGTCGGTCACGGCAACGACACTGACGTCGATACCCTGCCCCGCAGCATGATGCAGCAGTCCGCCACAGCCGAGGATTTCGTCGTCCGGATGCGGCGCGACCACCACCATGCGGTCATGCCCGCTGCAGAGTGCGGTTGCCGATGTGGTCGGTTGCTGCCAGAGCCAATCGCAGTGCAGCCAGGCCTGCTCCTGGGTTCCTTCCCCTTGCAGGGGTGTCCTGGCTACAGCGCCCATGTTGCCTCCTGTGCTGCACGCTGCTCGCCCAGCCATTCCCAATCGCGGTCGGCGTGGCTCTGGCGAAGGAACACGGTCAGGTCCGCGCAGCGCCGGGCATGGGCGTCCTCCAGGCACATCGGGCCCGGGCCCAGCGCCCGACCCGCAAGGTCCAGCACACGCGTTGCCGCGCGCTCAACGACACAGCGCACGCGCACTACATCTTCGCGATGGGCCAGTTCGGGCGCGGCGTCGATGTGCGCCGCCAGTTCGCGAAGCAGCGCGGCTGCCGGGCCCAGGGCGAGGTCCACTTCACCCAGCAGCCGCGCGCGATTTCCCTCGGTGCAGGCCGGTCGCATGCGCTCGGCCAAAGCGGCCGCTGCACCAAACCAGACCGCCGCGATGCCTGCCCCGCCGTGCCAGAAGCCCGGGCGCTGCAGGTAGTCATCGCGCGTCCCCAGGATCACCATCGGTGCGCCGTCAAAGCGCACCGTGGTGGAAGGGATTGCGGCCATGCCCACGGCAGGCCATGGCTCGCCCGCAAGTGTGTGCCAGTGTTCCGCCGCTACCTGGCATAGCCACACGCCCTGCGGGTTGCGAACCGTTACCAGTGCCGCATCCACCCATGCGCTGCCGGAACACCAGGGTTTGTCACCGTACAACCCACCGCCGGCATCGATGCGAACGGTGTTGGCCGGACCCTCTGCAGCCCACACCGCCAGCAACGTGTCTTCAGCAGGGATGGGCGCCCTCAACTCGGCAGCAATCGCCTGGGCGTCATAGTGGGCCTCCAGTACCTTGGCCAGGCAAAGATCCTCTGCCCCCCAGGCTGCCAGCGCCTGCCAACGCTGCAGCGTCTGGCCGCCACCGGGCAAAGGCAATGCCGGTTGCTGCACCAGCACCTGGCGTGCGCGATTGAACAGCGAAGAGGATGACGTCACATCCTGCATGGGTGGCAGACCTGCAATGGAGATACGCCATGAACGTAGGCGGCAGGCGGTCACATGTCTGTCTTGATGGCGTGGCGGGCACATGAATGCCCGGTACCATGATCCTCACGGCCCCGTCTGCGTGCGCTGTCTTGCACGCACGCACTGCCGCAGTTCCCAGAGCCATGGCAGCACCACCAGGCCCAGCGCCGGCAGCAGGGTGAACCACCAGACGTCCGGTTCTGCAGGCTTCACTTCGAGCGACCACCGCGGGTGGACCTGCCAGCCCACCCAGGCCAGCAGGACCCACGGCGCGGCATCCAGCACGCTGTGCACATGCTGTTCCGCCGGGCTGATGCGTCGACGGCCGTCCGCGCTGACGGTATCGAGATAGCCGGCGACCGCGTGTGCGATGACCAGGCCTGCCAGAAGCGCGACCAGCGACAACGTGTTCTCCAGCAGGAGCCAGGCAAGCACGCCGCTGCCGATCAGCAGCAGCTGCACCCCATGCAGCAGGCTTTCGCGCATCGCGGAAGTGTGCGGAAGATCGGTGCGCCGGTGAAAATGGAAATCCAGCGATCCGGCAGCCAGCCACAGGGCGTAGACACAGGCGATGACAATCGCGCTCATGGCGGCACGCTCAGGGTGTCAATACGATCTTGCGGCAGTCATCGTCCTTGGCATCAAACATTGCATAGCCTTGAGCTGCATCGGCCAGGCGCATCCGGTGCGAGATGATGTCACCCGGGTGCAGCTTTCCTTCCATGATTGCGTCGAGCAGTTCCGGCATCAGTCCCTGCACGTGGGTCTGCCCCATCTTGAACGTCAGCCCCTTGTCGAACGCATCACCCAGCAGAAAACCATGGATGAAGCCAGCGTAGACACCAGGGATGCTGACCACGCCGCCGCGGCGTGCTGCCGCGATGCACTGCCTGATCGCCACGCCGCTGCTGCCCTCCAGTTTCACGGCAGTCAATGCTGACTCCAGCGCGCTGCCCTCGGCCTCGAAGCCTACCGCCTCGATGCAGGCGTCCACGCCCCGCCCACTGGTCTGGGCAAGGATGTAGTCCGCCGGGTCTTCGATCTCCTTGAAGTCGATGGGCGTCACACCGTAGGTACGGCGCGCGTAATCCAGACGGTAACGAAGATGGTCGACCATGAAGATGGTCTCTGCGCCCAGCAGGCGGCAGCAGGCCGCGCTCATCAGCCCCACCGGGCCCGCACCGAAGATGGCCACCGTCGAGCCCGCCTTCACCCCTGCGTTCAACGCAGCCTGGTAGCCGGTGGGGAGAATGTCGGACAGGAACAGCACCTGCTCATCCGCAATGCCTTCCGGAATGCGCAGCGGGCCTACATTCGCCTTCGGTACGCGCACGAATTCGGCCTGGCCCCCGGCCACGCCGCCATACAGATGGGTGTAGCCGAACAATGCGGCCGGAGGCAGCATGCCCTTCTGATTCAGTGCGGCGCCCTTGCCGGTATTGGTGGTTTCGCAAGCGGCATACTCGGCCAGGCGGCAATGGAAGCACTCTCCACAGGCGATCACGAAAGGGATCACCACACGATCGCCCGGCTGCACCTGGGTCACGCCGCTGCCGACCTCTTCCACCACGCCCATGAACTCGTGGCCGAGCACATCGCCATCGTGCAGATCCGGAATCTTGCCGCGATACAGGTGCAGGTCCGATCCACAGATGGCGGTGGCAGTTACCCTCAGGATCAGATCATCCTCGGCCGCCAGTACCGGGTCCGGTACGGTCTCGACTCGCACATCCTTGCGGCCGTGATAGGTCAATGCCTGCATCGTGCTTCTCCAGGAGCTCGGGACGCCAGCATCGCAAGGCCGCCGTCCCGCTTCGGTGACATCCCGGTGTGCACGGCGTTCATTCCACGGGGTCATGGTGTTAACCCGGCCCGGTGCAGTCTTCGGTCTTTAGCCGCAGGAGCTGCCCATGAACGACAAGCTGCCCTTCAATCCGACGACAGACGTGGACGATCAGTCGAAGGCGCACACGCCGGACAAGCGGCGCAACGATCGAGCCAAGTGGAAGGAGCACGACATGCCCGACGACGGCGATGGCCCCAAGGCCGTACCGGAAGACTACGAACGTCCTGATCCTGACCCGACCGGAAAGCGTTGAGTCCGCCTCACATTCTGGATGCGCCGGATTCACGGGTCATGGCCCGCTACCCGCGCAAGCTTCGCGCACGGCCTCTGGAACAGACTGAATGAGGTGTTGCATGTGGAAACGCAACGGTCTCTCGCTGGTGCTGCTTGTGCTCACGCTTGTGTTCATCGTTGGGCAGGCGGTTGCCGGGCATCACGTGCACAACCAGGAACTGGTCGAGTACGGACGCGCGCCGATCGATCTCTGGCACTACCTCGCGACGGGGCACTTCGTCAGCGCCACGTTCGAGAACTGGGAGAGCGAGTTCCTGCAGATGGGGATGTATGTGCTCCTGACGGTCAGCCTGCGCCAGCGCGGCTCGGCCGAATCGCGGCCGCTGGACCCTGCGCAGGAACAGAATCGCGTCGAGCCGGGGCCCACGCCGTGGCCGGTAAGGCGCGGTGGTCCATGGAAGACGCTCTACGGTCATTCGCTTGCGATCGCGTTCGGGCTGTTGTTCCTGTTCAGCTTTACGCTGCATGCAGTGGGAAGCTGGCGTGCCGAGGAGGCCGAACAGCAGTTGAAGGGATTGCCGCCGCCAGGCTTTGTGGAGCACCTCGCCAGCAGCACATTCTGGTTCGAATCCATGCAGAACTGGCAGAGCGAATTCCTGGCCGTGCTGTCCCTGGTGGTGCTGACGATTTTCCTGCGCCAGAAGGACTCGCCGCAATCCAAGCCGGTTGAGGCCCCACACGCGCAGACAGGTGATTGAGCCATGCGAGATGATCCATCGACGGCCCTGCTGATCATCGACATGTTCAGCCGATTCGACTTCCCTGGCGCTGAAAAGCTGGCGCCGGCGGCAGAGCGGGCGGCCCGGCAGATCCGGCGCCTGAGGGATCACTTCGACGAACGCGGTTGGCCGGTCATCTACGCCAATGACAATTTCTCGGATTGGAAGCGCGACTTCCGCCAGCAGGTGGAACAGTGCCGGCGCGACGGTGGCCCGGCGGGGCGAATCGCCAGCCTTCTCTCGCCATTGCCTGGTCACTACTTCGTGCTCAAGCCCAAGCACTCGGCCTTTCTGGCCAGCCCTTTGCCGATTCTGCTGGCCAAACTGGGAGTGCGCCACCTTTGCCTGTGTGGCATGACGGCCGATTCGTGTGTCCTGGCTACAGCGTTGGACGCCAACGCCAGGGAATTCCACGTGGTGTTGGCGTCGGAGGCCGTGGCGGGAATGCCAGCGCAGAAGCGGCGGGCACTGGCGCTGCTTGCTGGTTCGGGCGCAGCGCGGGTCGCGCGGATTTCTTCGCTTGTCTCTGGGCAGGAGCGGGATGGCGCTGACGGCGACTCAGGCCCGGTCGGCTAAACCCTTTACACCTGAATGACCGGCGCAGTGTGCGCAGCAGAAGATCTGGCCGTTTCCTTCAACACCATGCCCGATAACGGCGCAATCGCAGTGTGCGCAGCGCGGTGCGAATGCGTGGATCGCGCATTCGAACGAATCGAACGTGCCGCTGCGCCCGCCCTGCTGGAGGGTGAAGCTCTTGTCGTAGTTGTTGCCGCAGACATCACAGGTGGCCATGGGGCACCTCGTGCTGTGGAAGGAGCATACAGTGTGGACAGCGCGGGTGTCGGTGGCCGTGAATGCACCGTGTCGCGAGGGTGTAGGACGTTCGCGTGGTCACGCGTCGGGCGCGGCCCGTCCTATTCGTCTTTGCCGGGCTCGGCACTGCCACCCCGTGACGCGCCACCACCACAGGGAAATGCGGTCCGCAGCGCTTCGGCAACCAGTGAAGACGCATCCTGCTGCAATCGCTCGCCGGGCAACTGCCGGAGATGGGAAGACACACGGTCGACCAGCTCATGCGGAAGAATCCTGCCTTGGCCACACCACTGGCCGTGGCTGGCATCGGCAACGCCCTGGATATAGGCGCTGGCGCGAGCGCTGGACAGGTTCCGGCACTGCTCGCCGTCGCAGAACCCATCAGCGCCTTTGCCCTGCAGCAGGGTGATGAGTTCGGCTCCACTGACAAGCCAGGTGCGTGCCGCTTGCGTTGTTCCGGCGAGGGCGGATCCTGCCAGGGCGCAGAGGCCGAGTGCGAGGAGCCGACGCAAGAGGCGGCGCGCCTGGGGTTCGTGATGTCCGTTCATGTCGGAGTCCTTGGCGCGTTCCTGTGGGATGCACACAGCGTGGGTCAAAGTCGAGCTAGCTGGTTGTGGACAGATGGCTTGTAACAGACAGCGGCTGGCCCGCCAACACCCGGGCGGCATTCCCAGGCTTCGCCGCGATCGGGCGCCGAGCTATCGCGCTGCCGTCGACCCTCTGACCACGCACCGGCCCGTCATTACGAGTCGGCGTACCGGCAGCTCCGGCGTGCGCAGGCGCTCAAGCAGCAGCGACATCGCGGCCCGCCCCATCTCCTCAACCGGTTGCTCGATCACGGTGATGCCCGGCTCGACCAGCTCGGTCCAGCGTTCGTTGTCGAAGCCGGCCAGTGCCAACGCCTCTGGAATCGCCAGCCCGGCGCCGCGGGCGGCTTTCAATGCTCCCATCAACAGCAGGCTGTTGCTGGTGACCAGTGCTTCGGGGCGGGATGGCGTGGCGAGCCACTGATCGACCGTCGCGATGGCGGCTTCGGCCGTGGGTTCAACCTCACGGTAGTCCGGCTGCAACCCATGCGTGCGCATCGCAGCGAGATAACCGTCACGTCGCTCGGCCGCGGTGGTACTGGTGCTGCCGAACAATCCGCCGATACGCCGATAGCCGCGCTCGACCAGATGCTCGACCAGGCCTGCCATCGCTGCCGGATTGTCGAGTACCACGCTGTCGATCGGACCGCCGGGCGCGGCACGGTCCACCAGCACCGTCGGATAGTCCAGCGTGAGCCGCTCGAGCCGGCCCACCGTGGTCCGGGTCGGCGCGAAGATCAGGCCGCTGATGCGCTCTTCGTGCATCAATTGCAGATACAGCGCCTCCCGCTCGGGGTCCTCGTCGGTGTTGCAGAGGGTGACCCGAAGACCTTCGCGATAGGCCACCTCTTCCACGGCGCGGATCAGCGCCGTGAAGAACGGGTTGCGGATATCCGCCACGATCAAGCCGATGATGCCGGTGTGCCGGGAGCGCAGCCGTCTTGCCTGCAGGTTGGGTCGATAGCCGGTCTGGCGGATCGCCAGCTCGACCCTGCCGCGCACGTCCTCGCTGACCGGACCGCCCCCGAGCACCCGTGACACCGTGGATTTGGACACCCCCGCCACGCGTGCGACGTCGTTGATGCTGATGCTCATTGGAAACGTTCCCGGAAACGTACGCTGTTCATGGCCGGATGGCTGTTCAGGGCAATGCTAACGCCAAAGGACTATTGGATTTTTGTGCAGTGCACATTGAAATGTGCAGTGGGAACGTTCCCAATACGCCCCAGCCATCCCTCCCGGAGCCCGCTTTGTCGCCCCTGACCTCCCCTTCCCCCGTCAGCCGGGAACTGATCCGCCTGGATGCGCGGGCACAGGACAAGACCGATGCCATCGCCCAGGTGGCCCAGATGCTGGTCGCTGCCGGCTGCGTGGCGCCGGGCTACGAGGCCAGCATGGGACGCCGCGAAGCGCTGGCGAACACCTTCCTCGGCCATGGCGTGGCGATCCCGCACGGGCTCGGCGAGGACCGCCACCTGGTGCGCCGCGACGGCATTGCGGTGCTGCAGTTGCCGGAAGGCGTGGAATGGAACCCCGGCCAGGTCACCCGCCTGGTGGTTGGCATTGCCGCCCAGTCCGATACCCACATCACCCTGCTGCGCAGGCTGACCCGCCTGATCCAGGACGAGGCCGCGCTGCAGCGGTTGTTCACTACCTCCGATGCAAGCGAAATCGTCAATGCGCTGGCCAGCGACGTCGCAGTCTCTGCCACTCACGACCCAGTGGCGGACCTGGCCGAGCGTTTCGACTGGACCATTGCTTACCCCAGCGGACTGCACGCGCGCCCGGCCACGCGCTGGGCCGAGACGGCGCGGAGTTTTACGGCCCGGGCCCAGGTGCGCGCGGGTGATCAGGCGGCCGATGCCAAGAGTCTGGTGGCGCTGCTGCAGCTCGGGCTTCGCGAGGGCGATGCCGTGCGTGTTTCTGCCGAAGGCGCCGATGCCCCCGCACTGCTGGCTGCACTACGCAAGACCATGGACGGGCTGGTCGCGCAGGAAAAGGCCGATGCGGAGCGTGCAGCGCAGCGAAAGACGGCGCCGGTCGCGGGCTGGAATCCGCCCGAAGCGCAGGCAGCGATCGTCGGCATCGGCGCCAGCCCCGGGCTGGCCATCGGTCCGCTGCATGTACTGGCCAGCGCGCAGGCCGATGTTGCCGATCGCCCTGCCCCGCTTGGCGAGGGCGGCGCGCGCCTGCAGGATGCACTCAGTCGTACCCGCCAGCAGCTGGCCGCGCTGCAGGACGACACCCAGCGCCGCCTTGGCGCCTCGGATGCGGCGATCTTCAGGGCGCAGGCTGCGCTGCTTGACGACACCGACCTGATTACCCGTACCTGCCAGCTGATGGTTGAAGGTCATGGCGTCGCGTGGTCCTGGCACCAGGCCATCGAGCAGATCGCCTCCGGGCTGGCGGCGCTGGGCAATCCGGTGCTGGCCGGGCGCGCTGCCGACCTGCGCGATGTGGGTCGGCGCGTACTGGCGCAGCTTGACCCCTCTGCGGCCGGTGGCGGCCTGGCAGATCTACCGGCGCAACCGTGCATCCTGCTTGCCGCCGACCTGTCGCCCTCGGATACTGCCAACCTTGACAGCACCCGCGTGCTCGGCCTCGCCACCGCACAGGGCGGCCCCGCGTCGCACACTGCGATCCTCTCGCGCACGCTCGGCCTGCCGGCGCTGGTTGCCGGTGGCGCCGAACTGCTGGCGATCCAGGCCGGCCGCGAAGCGATCATCGACGGCAGCAGCGGGCGGCTCTACCTGTCCCCTTCCGAGGCCGATCTTGCTTCGGCACGCGCCTGGATCGCCGAGCAGCAGCAGATCCGCGCGCGCGAAGCCGCACAACGCGCGCAGCCGGCGCAGACCACCGACGGCCATCGCATCGACATCGGCGCCAACGTGAACCTGCCTGAGCAGGTGCCATTGGCGCTGGAACAGGGCGCGGAAGGTGTCGGCCTGATGCGCACCGAATTCCTGTTCCTCGAACGCGGCAGCACGCCCAGCGAGGAGGAGCAGTACGCAACCTACATGGCGATGGCCAAAGCGCTGGAAGGCCGTCCGTTGATCGTGCGTGCGCTCGATATCGGTGGCGACAAGCAGGTCGCCCACCTGGAGCTGCCGCACGAGGAGAACCCGTTCCTCGGCGTGCGCGGCGCGCGCCTGCTGCTGCGCCGCCCGGATCTGCTTGAGCCGCAGCTGCGTGCGCTGTACCGCGCAGCGAAGGAAGGGGCACGCCTGTCCATCATGTTCCCGATGATCACCTCGGTGCCTGAACTGGTCGCACTGCGTGCCATCTGCGAGCGCCTGCGCGCCGAACTCGAGGCCCCCGACGTGCCGATCGGCATCATGATCGAAGTACCGGCCGCGGCCGCCCAGAGCGATGTGCTGGCGCGCCACGCCGACTTCTTCTCGATCGGCACCAACGACCTGACCCAGTACGTGCTGGCGATCGATCGCCAGAACCCGGAGCTGGCCGCAGAGGCCGACAGCCTGCACCCGGCCGTGCTGCGCGCGATCCGCACCACGGTGGACGGCGCACGCACGCAGGGGCGCTGGGTGGGTGTCTGCGGCGGCCTGGCCGGCGATCCGTTCGGCGCGATGCTGCTGGCAGGGCTGGGCGTGGACGAACTGTCGATGACCCCGAACGACATCCCGTCCGTGAAGGCACGCCTGCGTGGCAGCGCGCTGGCCGATCTGCAAACGCTGGCTGCGACGGCGCTGGACTGCGAAACCGCCGAGCAGGTGCGCGCCCTCGACGGAGCCCGCGCATGAACGCCCGCGCCGTCACCGTTACCTTGAACCCGGCGATCGACCAGACCGTGCGGCTGGCCAGCCTGCGGCCGGGCCATGTGCACCGCGCCCGCAGCAGCCGCGACGATGCGGGTGGCAAGGGCATCAACGTGGCCGCCTGCCTGGCCGACTGGGGCGTGCCGACCGCCGCGCTGGGCGTGCTCGGTGGCGGCAACGACGGTGTGTTCGGCGCGCTCTTCTCCACGCGCGGCATCGTGGATGGTTGCCTGCGTATCCCCGGCAGCACCCGCACCAACATCAAGCTGGTTGACGAGGACAACGGCGAAACCACCGACATCAACCTGCCCGGCCTGGCCCTCGACGATACCGCTCTGGACGCAGTGTCGCGCAGGCTTGGCGCCTTGCTGCTGCCGGGCCTTCCGGTGGTGCTGTCCGGCAGCCTGCCGTCTGGACTGCCGTCCGATGCATGGGCGCGACTGCAGGCGCAGGCCGCCGCCGCCGGTGCGCGCGTGCTGCTGGACACCAGTGGCGACGCACTTGTGGCTGCATTGAGTGACACCGCCGGTGCGCTGCCCTACGCGGTCAAGCCCAACCGCCAGGAGCTGGAGGCCTGGACCGGCACCCCGCTGCCGGACCGCAGCGCCCTGCGCGTCGCTGGCCAGGCCTTGGTCGAACGTGGCGTTGCGCTCGTAGCGATCTCGATGGGCACCGACGGCGCGCTGTTCATTGATCGCAGCGGCGCGCTGGTCGCACGACCGCCGCGACTGGCCCAGGGCAGCACGGTCGGTGCGGGCGACGCGATGGTGGCCGGCATCGCTGCCGCCCTGCTGGAGCCGTCCATCGATCTGGACGGCTGCGCGCGGCTGGCGACCGCGTTCTCGATGAGCCGGCTGCAAAGCGGTGACGCACGACGGCTGGACCCGGCGCAGGTACGCGGGTGGACCGGCGATGTACTGATCGAGCGGTTGGATTGACCCCCCTGCCGGGAGCACGGCGGCGGCTTCGGGCCGACCGCAGCGCCTTCGGCAAGCACGAGCCCGAAGAATTCCAGGAGTTTCCATGCACGCTTCCAACGTAGTCATCGCCGCCGGCGAACGCAGCATCGAGGCGGTTCTTGCCGCCGAAGCGCTGCGCCGCGCCGCCCGCCAGCGCGGGCTCGAGCTGATGATCGAGATCCGCAGCGACCAGGGCGTGACCGGCGCGCTGTCTGCCTCGAACGCCGCCGCCGCGACGCACCTGCTGCTGGTGGGTGACGGTGAGGCGGACATCGCGCGCTTCGCCAATGCCGGGATCGTGCATGCGAGCCTGGGCGAGGTACTGGACGACCCGGTTGCGGCGCTCGCACCGCTCGTGGCCGCGGTGTCGGGCAACGCCGGCACGCATGCGGGCAAGCGCATCGTCGCCGTCACCTCCTGCCCCACCGGCATCGCCCACACCTTCATGGCGGCGGAGGGCCTGCAACAGGCCGCCAAGGCACTGGGCCATGCAATCCGGGTCGAAACCCAGGGCTCGGTGGGCGCGCAGGACGCGTTGAGTGACGAGGAAATCGCTGCCTCCGACCTCGTCCTGATCGCCGCAGACCGCGAAGTCGATCTGTCGCGCTTCGCCGGCAAGCGCCTGTTCAAGAGTGGCACCAAGCCGGCGATCAACGATGGCCAGAACCTGATCCGCAAGGCGCTGGCCGAGGCCGGCGTGCAGGCCGGTACCGCGACTCCGGGCCGCACGGCCGAAAAAACCAGGGCCACCGGCCCCTACAAGCATCTGATGACCGGCGTGTCGTTCATGCTGCCGTTCGTCACTGCCGGTGGCCTGCTGATCGCACTGGCGTTCGCACTCGGCGGCATCTATGCCTTCGATGACGCGCACAAGGGCACGCTGGCGTGGTCGCTGTTCCAGATCGGCGCCAAGTCCGGCTTCATGTTGATGGTGCCGGCGCTGGCCGGTTACATCGCCTACTCCATCGCCGACCGGCCCGGCATTGCGCCCGGCATGATCGGCGGACTGGTAGCAGTGAACATGGATGCTGGCTTCATCGGCGGCATCCTGGCTGGCTTCATTGCAGGTTATGGCGTGCACTGGATCAACCGTGCGCTGCGCCTGCCGCGCAGCCTGGAAGGCCTCAAGCCGGTGCTGATCCTGCCGGTGCTGGGCACGCTGCTGGTCGGCCTGTTGATGATGTACGTGATCGGCACGCCGGTCGCCGGGCTGCTGGCGTGGCTGACCGACTGGCTGCGCGGCATGCAGGGCGGCAGCGCGATCCTGCTTGGCCTGCTGCTGGGCGGAATGATGGCGGTGGACATGGGCGGGCCGGTCAACAAGGCGTCCTACGCGTTCTCTACTGCATTGATTTCCAGCCAGGTCTACACGCCGATGGCGGCGACGATGATCGGCGGCATGACGCCGCCGCTGGGTATTGCACTGGCGACATGGCTGTTCAGCAACCGCTTCACCGCCGAGGAGCGCGGCACGGCCGGTGCCGCCGGCGTGCTTGGCCTCAGTTTCGTGACCGAAGGCGCGATCCCCTACGCCGCACGTGATCCGCTGCGCACCATTCCGGCGCTGATCCTTGGTTCTGCCGTGGCAGGTGCAATCTCGATGGCCGCTGGCGTCGAGCTGAAGGTGCCGCACGGCGGCGTGTTCGTGCTGCCGATCCCGAACGCAGTCACTCACCTCGGCATCTACCTGTTGGCACTGCTGGCCGGCGTGGCTGTCACTGCGGTCGCGCTGCGCATCCTCAAGAAGCCGGTCACCACGCCGGCCTGATCCACCCCATCGCCAAGACCCTGCCACCTCCCCTGCGCACGCAGGGGCGCAGCGACCTACGCCCTGCACAAGGACCCTCGCCCATGACCCGCTCTTCCCGACACGTGTTGCCGATGGTGATCGCGCTTGCCCTGCCATCCCTGGCTGCCACCGCAGACGCGAGCGACGTCTTCACTCCCAAGCTCGCCTACACCGGCGAGGCCGCCGCCACGCTCGATGGGGGCAAGCGCAGCGGCACGGCCTATGCCGGCCAACTGATGTTCGGTGCCGACGTGGACCTGGACGCTGCGTTTGGCTGGCGAGGCGCGACGATCAAGGCCTACGGCATCAATCGTCATGGCACCAACCTCGCCAACAGCAGCACGGGCAACAGCACCTCGGTGCAGGAAATCTTCGGTGGCCAGGGCACGCGCCTGGCCAACCTGACGCTGGAGCAGAAACTGCTGGACGACCGGCTGGTGCTTGAGGCGGGACGCAGCGTCGCCAACATCCATCATCTAGGTTCGGAGTTGTGCCAGTACTTCCAGGGCAACTCGGCCTGCGGCAACCCGACCTACGTATTCCGTACCAGCAACTTCACCTGGTGGCCTGTATCGAGCTGGATGGCTGATGCCACGGCATGGGTGACGCCGGATGTCTACGTACGCGTGGGCGCGTACCAGGTCGACCCGAGCCAGGCCGAAGATGGCCAGCACGGCCTGAAATGGAGCACGAACCAGGCCACTGGCTGGATCGTGCCCTACACGATCGGCTGGCGCAGCCCCGCGTCGGCGCGCTTGAAGGCCCGCTACGAACTGGGTGGCTGGCAGGACAACTCGACCTACCGCGACCCGCTGCGCGATGCCAATGGCACGCCGGCGCTGCTCAGTGGCCAGGAGTACGCGACACGTCATGGTCGCTCCGGTGCGTTCGCCCGCTTCGAGCAGCAGCTCAGCAGCGATGGCAGCGGCCGTGGCCTGACCCTTTTCGGCGCCGCGCTCAAGGGCACCTCCGGCCAGGTGATCGAGGATCACTTCCTTCAGGCCGGGCTGGTGCAGAAAGGTACGTTCGCCAGCCGACCGCAGGACAGCATCGCCTTCGTCGTGACGCAGCAGAAGTACAGCAGCATCGCGCTGGAAAACCTGCGCCTTGCCCGTGCCGCAGCGGGCGGCAGCGGCACCCCGCACGGGAGCCAAGTGATGATGGAGCTGAGCTATGGCATCCAGGTCACCCCCCAGCTTCGGGTCGCGCCGAACCTGCACTACATCGTGCATCCGGACCAGTTCAACGAACCCGCACGCCAGCGGGACCTGCCGAATGCGTTGATCGCCGGCCTGCGGGTCGATTGGAGTCTGTAGGAGAATCCGTTTTCGTCCACGCGATTGCCGCTCAACGGCTCATCAAGTCTCGAAGTGGGCTTTCAGCCAGTCGTCGACACCCTCCAGTTTCACGCCAATGCTGGCATTGAACGTCCCGTCCAGGCTCCAGGAGACGCCCCTGCCCTGGGCGAAGGCAGCACGGTACTTCCTGATCATGCTTGATGGGTCACTGACAAGCTCCTCCATCAGCTGGGGAACGCTCCACACGATCAGCTTGAAGGGAGCACCGAACTTTTCCTCAAGGATGGCGGGCAGCTGCTCATAACGGACCGTGTCTCCCGCAAGATAGACGATCTCGTTTCGAAGGGGGGGCGAGTGGAAGACGATCTGTGCAGTCATTGCACCTATGTCCTCTGGTGTGGTCAGCGTAACCGCATTGGAGGCTGTGCCAAGTGCATTGACCTTTCTGCCGGGAAGATCGATGACGCCAAACTCCGGCTCGAAGAGGTAGCTGGTGAACATGCCGGTGGAAATGACCACCCAGTCCATTTCGGCCTGTGAGCGGAGATAGTCGCGTACATCCAGCTGGGCGTCGAAAAGATCCTGTGGCCCGCCGCGTCCGATGGCGTCAAAGTCGACCCCGAATTGCCAAGGGAAGTACCTGGTAATGCCCGACTTCACGGCGGCGCGCGCTACCTTCATGGGAGTGTCGCGGCCAGCGGCGTAGCCGGTGCAGCCGATGACCGTGTCATAACCGGAGAATAGATCAGCCAGCTCATCGACCGTGGCAGTGACCAGGTCGCCAGGAACGAGGGCCACTCCCAGCGAGCGGATCTGGTCAATGACCGTACGCTTGTCCGGTAGTGTGGATTCAATCGACGCAGGCCTCAGCATCACGCTGATGGTTGCGTCATGCACAACCGCGAGCTGGGCCAGGTTGCGGATGACGGGCATTCCGAGTTCGCCGGCACCCAGCACCAGGATTGAGCGGGAAACAATCGGGGGAGACATTGAAACCACCATCTGTGTGTACGATGGCGGCGATTCTGCGCCCCTCCCTAGTTGCCACGTAAGAAGGCACACCGATGATACCGACCGCACCGTTCATGAGCACCGATGAGCTTCTGCGACATTCACAATCGATATGCGACGGCATGAGCGCGGACGACGACGGTCTGCGCCGCGAGGTGCTCGCGCATGCCGGCAGCCGCTGGTCGCTGGGCATCATTCACGCCCTGGGGGTCTACGGAACACTGCGTCACGCCGATGTGGCGCGGCGGATGAAAGGAGTCACGCAGCGTATGCTGACGCGTACCCTGCGTCAGCTTGAAAGGGACGGACTGATCCATAGGCAGGATTTCCGTGAGGTTCCGCCGCGCGTGGAGTACACCATCACTCCGCTGGGCAGGGAGCTGCTGGTTCTTATGATCCCGATGTGGACCTGGGTAGTGGGACACGCCGAGGAAGTCCGCCGCTGCAGGGAGAATTTCGACACGCATCACGGCCCTCCCCCTGACTGACCCGGCCTGCATCCGGTGCATCCAGGCGCTCCCGCCAGCCGTATGTAGGATGCCCGCGCTGTGCGGGCATCCTATCGAGGAACGCACCGTGAACGCTCTTCAGCGCATCGCCGCCGCAGTCAGCTTCGCCGTACTCGTCTCAGCCGCTTCCGCCAGCTTCGCCGCAGATCCGGTAATGGTTGGCGGGGCCGAGATGTACCCGACCAGGACCATCGTTGAAAACGCCGTGAACTCCAGGGATCACACCACCCTGGTGGCAGCGGTCAAGGCCGCAGGCCTGGTCGAGACCCTCAATGGCGCCGGTCCCTTTACCGTCTTTGCGCCCACCAATGCGGCCTTCAACAAGCTTCCAGCAGGCACGGTCGATACACTGGTGAAGCCTGAAAACAAGGCGCAGCTCACCCGGATCCTCACCTACCACGTGGTCCCAGGACGGTTCAGTTCCGCCCAGCTCCTGGCCGATGCCAGGAAGCACGGTGGAAAAGCCACGCTGAAGACAGTGCAAGGCGAGCCGCTTACCGTGGCGCTCCACGACGGCAAGCTGTGGGTGATCGACGCCAAGGGTGGCAAAGCAGGCATCAGCATCGCCGACGTCAACCAATCCAACGGCGTCATCCACGTTGTCGATACCGTGCTGATGCCGAAGTAGTGGCGCGCCCTGCCAGACCCTGCCACTCCGGCCAGCAGCATGAAGCAGTGGACGAGGATCCGGGCGCAGGCCCGGCTCCTCCGTTCACTGAAGCGCCTGGGCCAGCGTGAGTACATCCGCCGGGAATGTCGCGTAGTCATCCAGTGGCGCGCGATGGCTGTCGCGTCGGTGGATGAGGCGCACGGCAACCACGCGCTGCTGCGGAACGATGACCAGGTGCTGGCCCAGGTAACCGTTGGCGGCGTAGGCAACGGTGGGGCCGCGTTGGATGTCGAACATGTCGGACAGCTTGAGTCCACGACCGGTGATCTCGCTGCCATAGTGCTGCGGCCAGTCCGCCCCAAGTCGCTCGGCCACGTACGCAATCAATGCACTCTTGCTGTCGAATACCCTGCCCCCGGTGGCCAGCAATGCCTGCTGGACCGGAGCGCTGACCCCATGCTGCGCCAGGAAGCCGGCCATCTGGCCTTTCAGCTCATAACGCTCCCATGCTGGAATGCGCCACCACAGAAGACCAACATCCGGGGAGCGGGCACTTGCTCCAGTCAGCAGCGCCACCGACCGCTCGCTCAGCACGCGCGTACCCGCCGGGGTCACGCCGCCATCAAGCAGCAGCTGCCCGATCTTCGCCAGATCGCGGGCACTCAGCGACAATCCGGCCATGCCCAAGGGGGTGCCCGCACCGTCCTTCAACCAGGTATATCGGGCAATGCCCAGCGGTTTGAACAGGCGCTTCTCAAGGTAGGCATCCATCGGTTCCCCTGCCAGACGCTCGACAATGCCGGGCAGCAGATTGGTAGCCTTGTTGTTGTAGGAGAACGTGGTACCTGGATCGCTGCTCAGCTCTGCCGCCAGTGCGAGCTTGACCAGGTCCGGCGCAGCTTCCAGCTCTTCCCCCGCGTTGGCCACGTTCTGCAGGCCTGAGGTATGGTCCAGCAGCATGCGTACCGTGATGTCCCTTTTCCGCCCCTGCTTCCACTCCGCGAAGATGTTGCTTACCGGCTCGTCGACCGAGGCCAGTTTTCCGTCGTCCAGCAGCAGCATGATGGCCAGCGCCACCACCGACTTGGTGGCAGACATGAGGTGAACCGGCTCCTCGCCAGTCTCTGGCTGTGGCTCCAGCAGTGCTTTTCCATCCTTCCAGACAAGCACCGCGTCGGAATGCGCGGCACGGGCGTTGCGTTCGATCGTCGCGACGGCGTCGGCCGTGGTGGTCGTGCTGGCCAGTGCAGGGAGGGCCAGCATCAAGGCCGCGAAGCCGGACAACCATCTTGCAGTTTTCATGGGCATCTCTTCCGGTGAATGCCTGTCCACATTGCCTACAGCTGTAGTCACGACCGAGTGCCTGAAGTCATGCCCGGCCACATGACAGCATCAGCACCACGCCCCCTGCATGGCCCCGTAGTCCGCCAGCGGATACGCGAAGCCGATGGCCCTTCCTGCGGACCCGCTTTCTGATGGTTCCGATCCGGCCGTTGCAGTCGCAGGAAAGGGGCAAGGCCGCCCGATTTTGTTTCGCATTGCAGCAAATGCGGCGTGCCAAGCAGCACTGCTGATCGCTCAACTGTCTGATTTCCCGGGCTTCTGGTCATCCATCATTCATTCTGATTGACAGCGTTGTCAGGTCGCGCTTACAAGAGCCCACGTCCGGCGCGTGGCGCGGGAACGTCCAGACATCACTTATGGGGAGAGAGGGACCCTATGACCGGCCATTTCAGGAAGAGCACACTCGCACAGGCAGTACTTGCCACCATCGTCACCGCCACTGCAGCGCTGCCCGTCGCAGCGCAATCAGCCAAGGAAAGCAGCTCGACCGCCACCAGCGAGGCACGGGAGGCCTCAACCCTGGACGCCGTCATCGTCACTGTCGAACGCCGGGAACAGGACCTGCAGAAATATGCAGGTACTGCCCAGGCAATTTCCGCGGACGATACGCGTGCGCTGGGCATCAACAATGAGCTGCGCAACATCCAGGCCCTGGTGCCGGGCATGAGCATGGCCAACCAGGAAGGCAACCTGGAGATCTTCATCCGCGGCGTGGGCTCTTCGAACAACACCGAACTGGGTGATCCGGGCGCCGCGCCCCACATCAACGGGGCCTACATTGCACGACCGCGCGGTCTGGGCGGCATGTTCTACGATGTCGAGCGGGTGGAAATCAACAAGGGTCCGCAGGGCACGCTGCGCGGCCGCAATGCGCTGGCCGGCACGCTGAACATCATCACCAAGCGCCCCGACCTGGAAGCGTTCGGCGGGTATGTTCAGGCCGAGGCCGGCAATCGTGACCATCGCGGTGGCGAGTTCGCACTGAACCTGCCGATCGGCGGTGGCGCGGCCTTCCGCGTGGCCGGCTACAAGGTGGAGAAGGACTCACCGTTCAAGAATGCGGGCCGCGCGCAGGACCTGGAACCGGCTGGTGTGCAGGACGACCGGGGGGCACGCCTGTCGTTCCTCTACCAGCCGGATGACAAGCTGTCGATCTTCGCCATGGCCGACATCGGCAAGGAAGGCGGCACCGGCTATCCCGGTGCCAATGTCTACACTGCCGCGAAGGCCGGTTATCTGCCGGACGATGTCGATCTGCGCAAGATCATCTACCGCGGCGCGCAGGGCAAGCTGGACAGCACCAACTGGGGGGCGCAGACCAGCATCTCCTACGACTTCGGCAAGGTAGCGGTGGAATACAACGGCAGCTACCGCAACGTGGACTACCGCCAGACCAATGCGCAGAGCGAAGGCATCCTCTGGCCGGGCCGCAACATCGATCCGGTATCGCCCAGCAACCCCGGTGGCATCGATTACGACAACTACTCCACCCAGTACTGGCTGACCGAGTCGGAGTCGCAGGTACATGAGCTGCGGTTCACGTCCGACCAGGACGAGCGGCTGCGCTGGACCACCGGCCTGTTCCACTTCAACGAGGACCAGCGGGTGGGCTACCTTTCGCTGGTGGACAAAGGGCGCTGGTATTCGGGCACTGAATTCACCATGCCGAAGGTCAATGGCAAGTCTTCCGCCGTGTTCGCCGATGGCACGTTCGACGTCAACGATCGCCTGCGCCTGAAGGGCGGCCTGCGCTACTCCGAGGAGAAGAAGTCACGTTACGGCATCGGCGGCAACTGGTCGCTGGGCCTGCCTGGCCAGGGCGGGGACTTTGCCACGCGCCTCGGCACGCCCGGCTTCGAGCCCGCGTTCATGAGTCGTCCGAACTTTGATGTCAGCAACATCACCTCGCAGGCGGAGATGGCCCGCTTCCTGCTGCAGGGCGTGCTGCGACACGGTCGCAACGACACCTTGCTGCAGCAGATCGGCGCGGTGCCCGATGGCGGCCCATTCGGTTGCGTCGACCGTCCCGACATCGGTGGCGATACCGTCGATTGCCCGTACCAGAGCTGGGCCCAGGTCAGCGCGATTCCGGCCCAGCAGTTCGGCAAGAGCAAGTTCAGCTTTACCGACTGGCGCGCAGGCTTCGAGTACGACGTGAGCGACGACAGCCTGCTGTACGGCCTGGTATCGACCGGCCACAAGGCGGGCGGCTTCAACGACACGTTTGATCCGAAGGAGATTCCCGAGACCTTCAAGCCCGAATCGATCATTGCCTACGAAATCGGCAGCAAGAACTCCTTCCAGATGCTGGGCCGCACCTCGACCTTCAACGTCAGCGGGTTCTATTACGACTACAGCGACCAGGTGTTCCAGGACCTGGCGGTAATCGCCACCAATCCGACCACCGGTGAAGCCACCGGCTATGCGCTGGTCAACCGCAACGTCGGCAAGTCCGCTGTGTACGGCCTGGAGGCGGAAAGCACCTTGCGATTCCCGCACAACTTCATGGTCAACATCAATGCGCTCTGGATGGACAGCGAGATCAAGCGAGGCACCGTCGCCGATGTCCGCAGCCAGAACTACGACGCCGGTGGTGCTACCTCGCTGATCGACCTGTCCGGCAACGAGCTGCCGCTGGCCTCGAAGCTCACCTTCAACGTACGGCTGCAGCATACGACCGAGCTGCGCTTTGGCACCTTCGACTGGCAGTTGCTGGCCTCGTACCGCTCGGCCTTCTATCTCACCCAGTACAACAACCGGGACGTAGAGTTCATCCGACAGGATCCGGCCACTGGTGAGCTGGTCCATGACCGTACCGAAAGTGCCGCTGCGGCCGGCTTCCCTGACCGCCAGAAGGGCGAGACCACCTTGAACGCGGGCATTGGCTTCACCTCACTGAGCGGCAACTGGCGGGTGGAAGCCTGGGGCAACAATCTGCTGGGCAACGACGTCTCGCAGAAGGCGCTGGTGGGTTCCGGCATCAACGTCCGCTTCCTGAACGATCCGCGCAGCTACGGCCTGCGCCTGCGTTACCAGTTCTGAGCAACGCAGCCTTGAAGGAGGGCCGGTTTCGCCGGCCCTCCGTGCGCAATCACCACGTCCCGCCCTGTGCGACAACGCACGGGGCGTCGCCCTGCCCGCGATGACACGAGAATCATGAAACACACAACCCGCTGGTCGCAGTTCGGTGTACTCATCACCGTCTTCTTCTTCTGGGGCTTCGTTGCCGCAAGCAACGGCATCCTCATTCCGGTGTTCAAGAAGGCGTTCCATCTCAGCCAGGCGCAGAGCATGTACGTGGCGATGGCTTTCTACGTTGCCTACACCGCCGGTTCGCTGATCTACATCGCCGTCTCCCGCGCCATCGGCAGCGACCTGCTGCACAGGGTGGGCTACCGCAACGGCATCTGCCTTGGCCTGCTGGTCTCGGCACTGGGTGCCCTGCTCTTCTATCCCGCGGCCAACACCGGCTCGTTTGCACTGATGCTGTCCGGCCTGTTCATCGTTGGCCTGGGCTTCTCGCTCCAGCAGATCGCAGCCAATACGCTGGCGGTGATCATGGGTGATCCGGCCACTGGATCGCAGCGCCTGACCATGGCCGGCGGTGTCAACAACCTGGGCGCGACGGTAGGCCCACTGCTGGTGAGCATTGCCATCTTTGGCAGCGTGTCAGCGGGCAACACAGAGGCGAGCATCGAGAGCGTAAAGATCCCATACCTGGTGCTGGGCGCCGCCTTCGTACTGGTAGCCGTGCTAATGCGGCTCTCGAGCGTGCCCAATCATGTCGAGCTGTCCGCGACGGTCCCCGCAGGTGCAACCGGGGCAGATCACCAGACAGATCGCAGATCTGCGCTCGCCTACCCGCAGCTGGTCATGGGCATGATCGCGATCTTCCTTTACGTCGGCGTGGAGGTATCGACCATCGACAATCTTCCAGCCTACCTTGAGCAGCCCTTGAGCAAGGGTGGACTGGGGCTGGAAACCTCGGTGATCGCCCCGTTCGTGTCGTTGTACTGGGCCAGCCTGATGATCGGCCGCTGGGGTGGTGCCGCAGGCGCGTTCGATGTGCGCGCAGGCACCCGGAAGCTGTTGATGCTGGTGTTGCCGTTCGTCGCGTTCGCCATCTACCTTGCCGTCAACGCGATCTCTGGCCACAACTCCGCACAGTTCCTGCACTACGCGCCGGTGATCGTCCTGATGATCATTGCCACCCTGGCCAGCAGGGGCAATCCGTCGCGCATGCTGCTGTACTTTGCCGTGTGTGGCATTGCGGCGCAGCTGGTCGGCATGTTCACCACCGGCATGACCAGTGTGATCGCCTTCATCAGTGTCGGGCTGTTCTGCAGCACGATGTGGCCCTGCATCTTTACCCTGGCCATCAGCGGCCTGGGCCGCCATACCAACCAGGCAAGCAGCCTGCTGATCATGATGATCATGGGCGGCGGCATCGTCAGTTGGGCGCAGGGTGCGCTTGCCGACAAGGTCGGCGTGCACTACAGCTTCATCATTGGCGTGCTGTGTTTCTGTTATCTGGCGTTCTACGCCTGGGCGGCCGGCCGTACACTTCGTCGCCAGGGTGTTGATCTGGAGCGATTGGCAACCGAAGCGGGCCACTGAGCTGAACCGCGCCCCTGCCCTGCCAGCGCGGCGTCCCGATCGCGCCGGCAGGCCGTTGGACCGCGTTCAATCGTGACGGACCGGCCCCGTGGATCGCCGGACCTGCAGGGCGTAGTCAATATCGACCACGCCACCGCTGCCGAGCTCGCGCACTTCCTTGATAAGCTCCATGGCCGCGCGCCGGCCCATCTCTCGGGTGGGCTGGCAGACCGTGGTCAACGCCGGATAGATCTGGCGGGCGATCGGCGTGTCATCGAAACCACAGACCGAGATGTCGCCCGGCACCGAAAGGCCGTGCTCGAACACCGCGCAGATGACCCCGGCCGCCATATCGTCGTTGGCAGCGAAGATGGCAGTCGGCCGATCAGGCCGATCAAGCAGTGCGTTGGCGCCGATGTAGCCGGATTCGTATGAGAACTCACCTTCCAGCACCAGGCTGGGGTCGTAGCGCAGGCCTGCCCTGCGCAGGCCTTCGCGATAGCCTGCCAGGCGCCACATGCTTGCGCCATGCGCGGCGTGTCCCTTGATATGGGCGATGCGGGTATGGCCCAGCGAGGCCAGGTGTGCGATCAGCGCCACCACCGCGCCGATTTCATCCACGACGACGCCCACGTTCCGGTTCTGTTCCTTCGCCGAAATGCTGGAGTACGGAATGCCCAGGTCGACCAGGCGTTCCAGCAGGGCCGTGTCGTCGGTCAGGGGCGGCGTCAGCACCACGCCGTCGAGCTGCGACTGCATGATCAATGACTCGACCTTTTCCACGATATCGGCCGCGTCGTAGATCAGCGGAGCGAGCATCAGGTTGTAGTGCTGTTCCATGCAGGCATCCAGCACCCCCATCTCGATCTCCATCAGATAGTTCGAGGACGGATTATCGAAGAGCATCGCGATCAGGTAGGAACGCCGGCCGGCGAGGACCCGTGCAGAGGGCAAGGGACGGTAACGCAGCTTTTCCACTGCCGCGTCCACCCGGGCCCGGGTGCTCTTGGAGACGTTCGGCTCGTTGTTGAGCACCCGCGAGACGGTCTTCATCGAGACCCCGGCCGTTGCCGCGACATCCTCGATCCGCACGCGTCCCGGCCTGCCTGCGAGCACCTGCTCAGGTCCCGGCATCCCCCGCCCTCTGCCCGTCATAGCCTCACCATCTCTACCGAAATCCTGCACCACGGGATGTGGATGCAGATGCAACTTTATCCTCAAAACCCATGCCGCTGTGCAGCAAGCATTCGTTCCACGGGCTGGGTATGCTCGACTTCGACTGACAACGCTGTCAGGTTGCTTTCTGGTCGCCGAGCCCATCCAAGCCACCCTTCCGAGATGATTGTTCCGATGAACGTCCGTCATTCCGATCGTGCGAAGCGCAACCCCGTTCTACGTCCACACCGCCTGCTGCTGGCTGCATCGCTTGCCATGGCGCTGGTGCCTGCGACCGGTGCGGCCCCTGCCCCGGTGAACGACGCAGGTACCATCACTCCCGCGCACTGGCCCAAGGCAACCTGGCCGCTGGCCAACGATCCGGCCATGGAACGACGCATCGACGCGCTGATCGCATCAATGACGCTGGAAGAAAAGGTCGGCCAGATCGTGCAGGGCGATATCGCCAGCATCACGCCCGACGACGTGCGCAGATATCGATTGGGTTCAATACTGGCGGGCGGCGCATCCGACCCAGGTGGCCGCTACAACGCAAAACCCGCCGAATGGCTTGCGCTGGCCGACGCGTTCTGGGAAGCCTCGATGGACACGCGCAACGGTGGCAAGGCCATTCCCATCGTCTGGGGCATTGATGCGATGCATGGCCAGAGCAATGTGGTGGGTGCCACTCTGTTCCCGCACAACATCGGCCTGGGCGCAGCGCGCAACCCGGAACTGCTGCGCGAGATCGCAAGGATCACCGCTGCCGAAACCCGTGTGACCGGCATGGAATGGACCTTCGCGCCGACCGTGGCCGTTCCGCAGGACGACCGCTGGGGGCGCACGTACGAAGGCTACTCGGAAGATCCGGCATTGGTGGCCAGCTATGCAGGGGCCTTCGTCGAAGGCCTGCAGGGCAAGGCCGGGGCTGCTGACTTCCTCGACGACCACCACGTGATGACCACGGTCAAGCATTTTCTCGGCGATGGCGGCACGGGCAATGGCAAGGACCAGGGCAACACCACGGTCAGCGAGGCAGAACTGCGCGACATCCATGCCGCCGGATACCTGCCGGCGATCAATGCGGGCGCGCAGTCGGTGATGGCGTCCTTCAACAGCTTCCATGGCGAGAAGATGCATGGGCACAAGCCGTTGTTGACCGATGTGCTGAAGGGCCGGATGGGCTTCGGCGGCTTCGTGGTCGGTGACTGGAACGGCCATGGCCAGATCAAGGGCTGCAGCAACACCGACTGCGCCAGGACCTACGTGGCGGGCCTGGACATGGCGATGGCACCGGACAGCTGGAAGGGGATGTATGAAAGCACGCTGGCCCACGTGAAGGACGGCAGCCTGCCGGAGGCGCGGCTGGACGATGCCGTCCGCCGCATTCTGCGGGCGAAGATGCGCATGGGCCTGTTCGACAAACCCAAGCCGTCCGAGCGCGCATTGGGCGGCAGATTCGAGCTGCTCGGGGCGCCGGCGCATCGCCAGGTGGCGCGGCAGGCCGTGCGTGAATCGCTGGTGCTGCTCAAGAACCAGAACCAGCTGCTGCCACTCCGGCCGAAACAACGGGTGCTGGTTGCGGGCGATGCCGCGAACGACATGAGCCGTCAGGCGGGCGGCTGGACGCTCAGCTGGCAGGGCGATGGCACGCGTCGGGAGGACTTCCCGAATGCTGAGACGATCTGGGAAGGCCTGGAGGCACAGGTCAGGTCGGGCGGCGGCCAGGCCGAACTGGCGGTCGATGGACGTTATCGCAACCGGCCCGATGTGGCCATCGTGGTGTTCGGCGAAGATCCGTATGCCGAATTCCAGGGCGACTTGCCCAACCTGATGTTCAAGAACGGCAAGTCCGGAGACCTGGAGCTGATGCGACGCCTGAAGGCAGACGGCATTCCGGTCGTGGGGGTGTTCCTGAGCGGGCGCCCGTTGTGGCTGAACCGCGAAATCAACGCCGCCGATGCCTTCGTGGCCGCATGGCTGCCGGGATCGGAAGGTGGGGGCGTGGCCGATGTGCTGCTGCGTGGGGCCGATGGGCGCGTGCAACACGACTTCCGCGGAAAGCTGAGCTACTCCTGGCCACGCCGCGCCAACCAGTACCAGAACAACGTGGGGCAGAAGGACTACGACCCGCAGTTCGCCTTCGGATACGGCCTGACCTATGCCGACAAGGGAAATCTGCCTGCGCTTTCCGAGGACCCGGGCATTGATCCGGACGCCGCCGGTAGCGGTACCCTGTTCGATCGTGGTGTGGCCGGCACTGGGCTGATGCTTCGCCTGACTGCCGCCAATGGCGAATCGACCGATGTCGTGCACCCCAATGCAAAGACTGCCGACCAGTCACTGGCGATGGTCGCAATCAACACCGATGTGCAGGAGGGCGCACGCCGGTTCAGTTTCCGGGCGCCGGCCACGGTGGCGTTGCAGGCCAATACTCCGCTGGACTGGTCGCGCGAGACCAACGGCGAGCTGTCCTTGGTAGCGACCATGCGTGTCGAGCAGCTCCCGGCGGAATCCGCAGTGACACTCGGTACCGCCTGCGGGGCGGCATGTGCTGCCGAGGTTGCGCTGGGCCCCGCGCTGTCGGCGGCGCCGCGCAATGAGTGGGTCAGGCTGGGCGTTCCCCTCAAGTGCCTGGCCAACGCCGGTGCGAACATGAGCCGCTTGAACGTGCCGTTTGCGCTGCGCGCCGGAAAGGGCACAACGCTTGCGATCACCTCGGTCGTACTGGGCACCGAGTTCGATCGCAAGGTGGAGTGTGCGTCGCAGTAGGCGCGGTGTTGAATGCCCTGGTGCGGCCGTCACGTAACGTGCCGCGCCAGGGCCTTTGCTGGGCAGCCGGCGCAGTATGATGCCGCAACCCCGGCACTTGCACTGATCGCAGCGGGCGCCTGCACGCCGATCACATGCGCCGGAGAACCGGCGACGCGGTCGATGGACGGCACCGCGCACGCCCCCTACCCCATGCTCGCTTCCCATTCTTCCCTCATCATCTGGATGGCGGTGGCCGTTGCCACTGTCGGCCTGCTGTTCCGTCCGTTCCGCATTCCGGAGTATGTATGGGCGCTCGGTGCGGCCGCGCTGCTTCCGCTCAGCGGCACTGTGTCGTTCGGCACTACCTGGCACGCAATCGCCGAGGGCCGCGATGTCTACCTGTTCCTGGTCGGCATGATGGTGCTGGCCGAGCTCGCCCGCCGCGAAGGGCTGTTCGATTGGCTGGCGTTGTACGCGGTGCGGCATGCGGGCGGATCGGGTCGGCGCCTGTTCGACCTGGTGTTCCTGGTCGGCACGCTGGTAACGGTGTTTCTTTCCAATGATGCGACAGCCGTGGTGCTGACGCCGGCGGTCTACGCGGCCTGCAAGGCGGCCCGGGCCAATCCCCTGCCCTACCTGTTCGTCTGTGCCTTCATCGCCAACGCGGCCAGCTTCGTGTTGCCCATCTCCAACCCGGCCAATCTCGTGGTGTACGGCCAGCACATGCCGCCGCTGCTGCAGTGGCTGGCGCAGTTCGCACTGCCCTCGCTGGCGGCGATCGGTGCGACCTATCTTGTGCTGCGCTGGGTGCACCGTCGCGAAATCGCACAGCCGCTGGTGGCCGCGCCGGCGCATCGCCCGTTGACCGAGGGTGGGCGCCTGAGTGCGCTGGGTGTGCTGTTCACCGGCACGGTGCTGCTGGTTACGTCCGCCTTGAACGGGCCGCTGGGCCTGACCACCTTCTGCGCGGGCACGCTGAGCGTGGTGGCGGTGGCGATCCGCCAGCGACGCAGCCCGCTGCCGCTGCTACGCCACGTATCCTGGGGGGTGCTGCCGCTGGTGGCGGGGCTGTTCGTGCTGGTGGAAGCGGTAGCGCAGACCGGTGTCATCCAGAGTTCGGCCAGCGCGCTGCAGGCGCTGGCGAAAACGTCGCCGCACCAGGCCAGCTGGCTGGCCGGCGGCGCCGCTGCACTGCTGAGCAACGTGGCCAACAATCTGCCGGTCGGCCTGGCGGCTGGTTCGTTGGGGCAGATGGCGGACCTGCCGGCGCAGACCCGTGCCGCATTGCTGGTCGGCGTGGATCTGGGCCCGAACCTGTCGGTGACCGGCTCGTTGGCCACGATGCTGTGGCTGATGGCGTTGCGTCGCGAAGGCGAGCATGTCAGCGCGCTCGACTTCCTGCGCGTCGGCGCGCTGGTGATGCCACCTGCACTCATCGCAGCGTTGTTGCTGCTGTGACCAGAGTGCAGGCGGCGCCCCTGCCCTAGAAGACCAGCTGCAGGCGGGTATTGAAGGTGGTGCCTTCATCCCTGCCCATTGCGCTGCCGTTGCGGTGACGGGTCTGCCAACGGACGGCTTCGAACATCACGCGACTGAAATCGTTGAGGTACCAGTTCGCGCCCAGGGTCCACGCGTTACCGGTACCACCACTGGGCAGCTCGGCATAGTCCACGTCTTCATAGCGGCCCTTCAGCTCCCAGGCACCGCCGCCGCCGCGCGTCACCGGATCGGCGACCTTCACCTTCCCCCAGGTACCGGCCTTGCCCGAGTACGAAGGCTGGGCGCCCGCCAGGAACCAGCCAGCCGAGATCGCCCACGCCGCGTGGTCGCGATCGTAGCGACCGCCGGCATCGGCCCCGCGCAGGCTTCGCGTACCCCACTCGCCCGTTGCCCACGCCGGGCCGAAGAAGCCGGCCAGTTCCGCACCGTACGCGGTGCTGCGCTCGGCGCCCAGCAGCGTGCCCGGTGTGATCCTGACCAGATCGTTGAAATGCCCCGCGATAGCCGAACTGCGCACCACGCCGCTGGCCCCGGCGGGAATCTTCTCGTGGAACGCCCATGCGCCCAGATGCAACGTGGCACCAGCGGTGTCCAGCGGATTCCAGTGCACGCGCGTGGCCCAGGTCTGGCTGTCGTTGTCGGTGCCGGCGTTGTTGAGATCGTTGCCGGCCACCGACAGGCTGGCGTGCCAGCCCTTTCCGTACACCCGCTCGGTCAGCCCGACACCGAACAGGCCGCGCTGCGGCAGCATCAACGTGCCGACCACGTTGCGTTCTTGGAACGGCGTGTTGGAGGTGCTGCTGGAGCCATCGATACCGCGATCGTTCAAGCGGTTGCCCATCGTGAGATCGGCCGGCAGGCCGAACAGGGTGTGGTCCAGCGTGGCGTAGACCGACTTCCAGGCCACCGCGTTGTCGGCGAAGTCACCCTCAACCACCCAGCCCAGTGTGCCGTAGCGTCCCTCGGCCCCCAGGCGCACCGAACGGACCTCGGTGCCCGAAACGTTGCGATCACCGACCGCCGAACCGTCCGTACTGGAGGCATCGACGAACAGGCGGCCGCGGGGACGGAACACCGTAGTGCCGTCGGCGCTGCTGAACTCGGGTGCGCCCTTGGCCCAGGAGACCTTGGGCTGCCTGGACTGGCCGGATTCCAGTGCGGCCACCCGCGTTTCCAGCGCGGGCGCGGGCGGCGCGGATAGTGCGGCCGCGGTGCCCTGCCCGCCCTCGACGGCGCGGAGGCGCGCTTCCAATTGCTGGATCTGCAGCGCCTGCTGCTGTACCAGGCGTGACAGCTCGGCCTGGCTCAGTGGCGTGGGCGGGGATGAAACAGACTGGGCGTCGGCGTGGCCACTGGCCAACAGCAGGCCGAGCGCGACCGGCAGCGCTGCCAGCGGCAGCACGGTGGAAGGGTTCATGGACTCTCTCTCCGGCCAGCCGGCCCCCTGGCCCGGCGCTGGCCTGTTGCGGTGGTGCGGGGGAAGATCGGGGGAGGAAGCTCGCGCCGCCGGATCGGACCGGCGGCGCGGCAGGCGGGCTCAGCCCGGCCCGGTCAGCTGGTGGCCTGTGCCTGGGCGTTGGGACGCCAGGTGATCAGCTTGTTCTCGACCACGTCCAGCAGGGCGTCGATGACCAGCACGAAGGCGGCCAGGATGATGATGCCGGCGAACACACCCACGGCATTGAAGTTGCCCTCGGCCTGCGCGATCAGGTAACCCAGGCCCGCCGAAGCGCCGAGGTACTCGCCGATGATCGCGCCGACCACGGCAAAGCCGACCGAGGTGCGCAGCGAGGACAGGATCCAGCTCGCCGCTGCCGGGAAGTAGACATGGCGCAGCAGATCGCTGCGGCTTGCGCCCAGGATGCGGGCATTGGCCAGCACCACCGGATTCACCTCGCGCACGCCCTGCATGGCGTTGAAGAACGTGGTGAAGAACACCAGCGTGACCGCCAGCGCCACCTTCGACCACAGGCCCAGCCCCAGCCACAACACGAAAATCGGCGCCAGCACTACGCGCGGAATCGCGTTGAAGCCTTTGATGAAGGGATCGAGGATGCGCGCCGAACGGCGGCTCAGGCCCAGCCAGACACCGCCAGCCACGCCCAGGCCGGTGCCGATGATGTAGCCCAGCGCGGTTTCAGTAAGGGTGATGTAGACATGCTGGTAGAACGAGGTATCGGACAACCAGGTCCAGGCCTGCTGCACGATGGCCGTCGGCGAAGGGAAGAAGAACGGATCGATCACGCCCAGCGCGATACCGCCTTCCCAGCCGCCGAACACGGCGACCACCAGCGCGAGCTGGATGAATTTGTCAGTCTTGGCGTGCATAGCTCTTCTCCACTTCGCCGCGCAGGCAGGCCCAGATGTCGCGGTACAGGTCGGTGAAACGGTCATCCAGCTTGATCTCGGCCACATTGCGCGGCCGTTCCAGATCCACGTCGAAACTGCGCACCACGCGGCTCGCCGGGCCGGAGGACAGCACCACCACGCGGTCACCCAGCGCGATTGCTTCTTCCAGGTCATGGGTAATCAGGATCACCGAGCGGCGATCCTCCTGCCACAGGCGCAGCAGCTCGTTCTGCATCAGGTGGCGGGTGTGGATGTCCAGCGCCGAGAACGGCTCGTCCATCAGGATCACCTTCGGCTCGACGATCAGCGCCTGCGCCATCTGCACACGCTTGCGCTGGCCACCGGACAACTGGTGCGGATAGCGATGCTCGAAACCGGCCAGGCCGACCTTGGCCAGCCACGCGTTGGCTTTGGCCTTGCGTTCGGCTTCGGGCACGCCGCGGAAGCGCAGGCCCAGCTCGACGTTCTGGAAAGCTGTCTTCCACGGCAGCAGGGCGTCCTGCTGGAACAGGTAGCCGACCGACTCCTGCACGCCGCTGACCGTGCGGCCATCGATGGCCACGTCGCCCGAGGATGGCTTCAGCAGGCCCGCCACGGAATTGAGGATGGTGCTCTTGCCGCACCCGGTGGGCCCAACGATGGCGAGGAACTCGCCGTCACCTACCTGGATGTCGACATCGCGAACGGCGGTGAACTCGCCGAAGGACATGGTCACCTTGTTGATGGCGACCATGGTCTGTGCAGGCTCCAGCTGCGGTGCGCCGTTGAGTTGGCGCACGGTGGCATTGAGGGCCATGGGGTTACCTCCGCTTACGGTTGGGCAGCCGGCGCCGCAGCGTTGGCACGCTCGACGAAGGCATTGGTGTAGGTCCTGGACAGATCGATGTTGGCCTTGGCCACATCCGTATTGAACTCACGCAGCACCTTCAACGGCGTCTCCAGGTCGGCCGGGGTGAAGCGTCCATCGCGGGTGAATATCGCGCGGGCGTTCTCCACCGCGCGGGCATAGGTGGCGCGGTCGCCGGAGACATAGCTGTCCGGCAGCGCGGCAACGATCTCCTCGGCACTGTTGTCGGCGATGAACTTCAACGCCATCTGCTCGGCACGGGCGATCTTCTCGGCCGCTTCGGGGCGCTTGTCCAGGAAGCTCTGGTTGGCATACATCACTGAGGTCGGGTACAGCCCGCCATAGACCTGGCGGGCGCCTTCGTCGCTGCGCGCGTCGAGGATGATCTTCCCGACCTTGCGCTCGGTGATCAGGGTTGCAGCCGGATCGTAGTTGACCAGCAGGTCGATCTTGCCCTGCTCGAGCGCGGCGACTGCAGCAGCGCCGGAGCCGACGCCGATCAGCGAAATGCTGTCGGCCGGAATATCGTGCTGCGCCAGGAAGTGGCGGACGAAGAAGTCGGACGAGGAGCCCGGGGCCGTGATGCCGACCTTCTGGCCCTTGATGGACTCCGGTCGCGCAGGATCAAACGTGGCATCTTCGCGCCCCGCCATCACCAGGCCGGAATTGCGCGAGAGCAGCACGAAGGCCACCACGTCCTTGCCCTTGGCCTGCATCTGGATGGTGTGGTCGTAGAAACCGACCGCCACGTCGGTGGAATTCGCCACCAGGGCCTGCAGCACCTTCGAGCCACCCTGGGCGAAGTTCTCGGTTTTTACGTCCAGGCCGACGTCCTTGAAGTAGCCCTTGGCATCGGCAATGAAGAACGGAAGGTTGTTGAGGTTGTAGGAGCCGACGCTGATGCGCACGGGTGCATCGTCACCGGTGCCGGTGGATGCGCCATCGGGGCGCCCGCTGTTGCTGCAACCGGCCGCGGCCAGACCGGCCGCGCACAGCGCGGCCATGAAGAACTGCTTGTACATCATCCCTCCCAGGAGTGAAGCATCTACGTTGTAATGGCTGGCATGCGCGTCTGCGCCGGCCCTGCCGGGTTCAGATCATGCCGCTGACGTCCATTGGCGGGCTTGGGTGGCACTGGCCGCGGCGGGCGCGGGCGAAGTCGCGTACACGCGCCCCTCGAACAGGCGGCGTGCGGTGCGGACCACGCTGGCAATCACCGGTGCGTCATCCGAGCTGCGACTGAGGCCCACCTGCAGATCCCCGCTCGGATGTTCGAGGGTAATGCTGCCGGGAACGGACAGGCACCCGACCAAAGTGTGGGCCAGCGTGCCCGGCGTGACGGCGGCGGTGGCCAGGCCGACCGCGCCGGTAATGGCCAGTGCGGTGTGGCATTGGTGCGGCATGAAGTAACGCACCTGCAGATCGCCGCCGTGTTGCGGCGCCGACAGCAGCACCGGCTTGGGAATGACCTTGTTGCCGGCGTCGGCGATACCCATTCGGGCGCCCGCCTCGATGCGCAGCGCTTCCAGCCGGCGCATGAACGCGGCATCCGCGTTCAGTTCGGCGGGCGAGGCATCACCGTGCACGCCCAGGTCTTCGGCACGCACCAGCATCATCGGCATGGCGCAGTCCACCAGGCTGACCGGCACGCCATCGATGGTTTCCCGGGCGTGGCCGCTGGGCAGCAGCTTGCCGGTGCGGGCGCCTGCGGCATCAAGGAAGGAAAGCCTGACCGGCGCGGCCGAGCCCGGTGCGCCGGCAATGCGCGTATCACCGCGGTAGACCACATGGCCACCCGGCGTTTCCACCGTGGCGATGATCAGCTTGCCGGTGTTGACGTTGTGGATGCGCACCTCGGTCTGCGGATCCTGAGCCTGCACCAGCCCCCGCTCGATGGCGTACGGGCCCACCGCCGCCAGCATGTTGCCGCAGTTGGGGGACGTGTCCACCACCTGCTGCTCCACCCGTACCTGGGCGAACAGATAATCCACGTCGGCGTCTGCCCGGCTGGATCGGTCGATGATGGCCACCTTGCTGGTCAGCGCGTTGCCGCCACCGATGCCATCGATCTGCAGCGGATGGCCCGACCCCATTACTTCCACCAGCAGGCGATCGCGTTCAGCAATGTCCGCCGGAAGGTCGCTGGCCAGGAAGAACGGGCCCTTGGATGTACCACCGCGCATGAGTACGCAGGGAATGCTGAGCAGATCGTTGGACATACGTGTGCTAGATTGATGCGTGTAGGGGATGAATGACCCCTCTGTGATTCGATACTGGCATGACCCCAATTGATCTGTGAATTGCTGATTTTTGGATGATTGATACCCAATGAGCATCAATTGCGAGATCCTGGATCTACGCGCATTCCTGCTGGTGTCGGAGACGCGCAGCTTCCACCGCGCCGCGGAGATCCTGCACGTCTCCCAGCCGGCACTCAGCCGACGGATACAGAAGCTGGAGCAGGCTGTGGGTTCGCCACTGCTGGAGCGCACCACGCGCAGCGTCAGCACCACCGCCGTCGGCGAGAACCTGCTGCCGCTGGTGCGTCGCATGCTGGAGGAATTCGATGGGTCACTGTTCTCACTGCGGGGCCGGGACGATACGCGGGGCGCTACCGTCACCATCGCCTGCCTGCCCACGGCGGCGTTCTACTTCCTGCCCAGCGTGATGGCGCGTTTCCATGAAGCGCATCCCAACGTGCGCTTCCGGATCCTGGATATCCCGGCCACCGAAGGCCTGCAGGCGGTAGAGCGTGGCGAAGTCGAGTTCGGCATCAACTTCATGGGCGCCAACGATCCGAATCTCGATTTCGACGTGCTGGCCGAAGATCCCTTCGTGCTGGCCTGCCGACGCGATCATCCGCTGGCCCGCAAGCGCAAGGTTGAATGGGCCGATCTGGCCGAGCACCAGCTGATCACCGTGCATCGCACCAGCGGCAACCGCACGCTGCTGGATGGTGCCCTGGCGCGCGAGAACCTCAAGCTGAGCTGGCACTACGAAGTGACCCACCTGTCGACATCACTGGGCATGGTCGAGGCCGGCATCGGCGTGTCGGTCCTGCCGAAAATGGCCACGCCGGACGGGGATCATCCGACCCTGGTGACGCGCACGATTGGTAACCCCGTGGTGTCGCGCACGATCGGGATCGTCCGTCGCCGGGGCGCCCTGCTCTCGCCTACTGCGGAACGCTTTCTGCAGATGTTGATGAGCCAGTGGCGCGGGGAGACCTGAGCATCGTTTGCTGGACAGGCCGCCCCCGGATCTGGCCGAGGGTGATGGCCGGGCATGGCTCGGCCCTACAGAGGAGCCAGCTCGCGCGCAAGGAAAGGCGCTGTCCTGCTTCCCCGCGCGCGGGCCACCTGTTGCGGCGTTCCCTTCGCCACGATGGTGCCACCCGCGCTGCCTGCGCCCGGCCCGACGTCAATCACCCAGTCCGCCTGGGCGACCGCCCGCATGTCATGCTCGATCATCACCACCGTATTTCCTGCGTCGACCAGCCGCTGCAGCTGAACCAGCAGCCTGTCCGCATCCGACGCGTGCAGGCCGGTGGTGGGTTCGTCCAGCACGTAAAGCGTGCGCCCGCGCTGGCTGCGCTGCAGTTCGGTGGCCAGCTTGATGCGCTGGGCCTCGCCGCCTGAAAGCTCCGTGGCCGGCTGGCCCAGCCTCAGGTAGCCCAGGCCGATGTCCTGCAGCAGCTGCAACGGCCGGGCAATCACCTCTTCCGCCATGAAGAATGCATGCGCCTGGTCCACGGTCATCTGCAGGACCTCGGCGATGTTGCGGTCATTCCATAGCACCTTCAGCGTGGCCTCGTTGTAGCGGGCGCCGTGGCAGGTGGGGCATGGGGCATAGACGCTGGGCATGAACAGCAGTTCGACACTCACGAAACCCTCGCCTTCGCAGGTTTCGCATCGGCCCTTGGCTACGTTGAACGAGAAACGACCCGCATCGAAGCGACGACGACGTGCGGCGGGCGTCGCCGCGAACAGTTTGCGCACGTGATCGAACAGCCCGGTATAGGTGGCCAGGTTGGAGCGTGGCGTGCGGCCGATCGGCTTCTGGTCGACCTGCACGACCCGCTGGATGGCGTCCACATCACCGGCCAACTGGCCACGGGTGGTTTCCATCACCGTCGGCCCGTCGTCCGGCGACGCCTCGGCGCCATCGTCCGCGGGTTCATGCCCCAGGTGCAGCAGCATCAGCTCGGGCAAGGCCTGTGCCATCAGGCTGGACTTGCCCGACCCCGAAATGCCGGTCACGGCCGTCAGCAAACCCAGCGGCACCTGCGCGTCCACTCCCTGCAGGTTGTGGCGATGGATGCCCTGCAGTTCCAGCCAGTGGGTGGCGGTGCGCTGCCGCCGGGTGGGCGCGGGTACCTGGTCGAACAGATACAGTGCCGTGCGCGACTCCTGCACCTGGCGCAGGCCATCGGGCTCGCCGCTGTAGAGCACGCGCCCGCCCCGCTCACCGGCCTCCGGGCCCACATCCACCAGCCACTGCGCGCGGCGCATCAGCTCCAGATCGTGCTCGACCACGAACACCGAGTTGCCACCATCACGCAGCCGGTCCAGCGCGTCGTACAGCGCCTGGCTGTCGGCGGGATGCAGTCCGGCCGAAGGCTCGTCGAGCACGTACAGCACACCAAACAGCAACGAGCTGAGCTGCGTGGCCAGCCGCAGGCGCTGCAGTTCGCCGGCGGACAGCGTGGGCGTGGCGCGGTCCAGCGAGAGATAGCCCAGGCCAAGCTCGCGCAGTTGCCGTACCCGCCCCATGACCCCGCCCGCCAGCCGCTGTGCGGCCAGCCGCTTCTCTTCGGACAGGGCCGAGGTCAGGCGCACGTCGGGGGCGCCCTCGTGCGTCGCGCGGCCACTCGCGGCGCGCCGGGCACGATCGCGGGGTGTCGCATGCCTGCTGATAGGTGCACCCTTGCTGTGTGCGCCGAAATCACCTTCCGCGATGGGCTCCAGCAGATCCGCCAGTTGATCCAGGGGCAACCGCATGAACTCACCGATATCCACGCCCGCGAAGGTGACCGAGAGCGCTTCCGGCTTCAGGCGCTTTCCGTGGCAGGACGGGCACAGCTTGCCTTCCATGTAGCGGGAAACCCGTTTGCGCATCAGCGCGCTCTGGGTGTTGGCGAAGGTATGCAGCACATAGCGACGCGCGCCGGTGTATGTACCCATGTAGCTCGGCTCGAGCTTTCGCTTGAGCGCAGCCCGGGTCTCGGCAGGCGTGAAGCCTGCATAGACCGGCACGGTGGGCGTTTCTTCCGTGAACAGGATCCACTCCCGATCCTTCTTCGGCAGCTTCTTCCACGGTACGTCGATGTCGTAGCCGAGCGTGACCAGGATGTCGCGCAGGTTCTGGCCATGCCAGGCCGGCGGCCAGGAGGCGATGGCGCGCTCGCGGATGCTCAGCGACGGATCCGGCACCATCAAGGCTTCCGTCACCTCGTAGACGTGCCCCAGCCCGTGACAGGTGCTGCAGGCGCCCTGCGGGGTATTGGGCGAAAAGTCCTCGGCGTAAAGCATCGGCTGGTTGGCCGGGTACGCACCTGCACGCGAATACATCATGCGCACCAGGCTGGACAGCGTAGTGACGCTGCCCACCGATGAGCGCGCGTTGCTGGCGCCGCGCTGCTGTTGCAGGGCCACTGCCGGCGGCAACCCGTCGATGGCGTCCACATCGGGCACGCCGGCCTGGTCGATCAGGCGCCGTGCATACGGCGCAACCGACTCAAAGTAGCGCCGCTGCGCCTCCGCGAAGATCGTGCCGAACGCCAGCGATGACTTGCCGGAGCCCGAAACACCGGAAAACACCACCAATGCGTTGCGCGGGATGGAGACGTCGACATTCCTGAGGTTGTGCTCGCGCGCGCCGCGCACCTCGACGCAACCGCTGGCAGCGGCGGCACATGACGATTCACCAAAGGGGGGCTTGGACATCTTCGCGATCCTGCAGGCAGTGAGCGGCGCGCGTAGGGGCGCGCCCGATAGTGCATTTTCGCTGTTGTGGAGTGAATGCGGGTGATGGCGTGGTCACGCCATGGTGCGCCGATACAACTGATCGAGCGTAGCCGTGCGAACCAGGCGGCCGCGATTGTAGAAATGCAGCACCGGCTCGCTCAACGTCACGTCAGCCGGAACCAGGTTCATGCCTTCGCAGCCGACCACGACCGAGCCCCATCGTCCGACGGGAACAACCCGCGATGCCATCCGGGTATCAGCGAGGCATCCTGGCCCGATTCCTGTGGCATTACCCGCGTTGAATTGACGGCTGGATCCGAATCGGTACAGAGATTCCGCGCGGGGGGAGCATGCCGTGAACCTCTCCGGCGGCAGCAGCGGGGCATCGGCAAGCGCCGGGCCCGCAGCAAATGCGGCGATGAGCGTGATGAAAGCCTTCATGTCGCTGCACATCCCAAGGGAGCGGCCGCCGAACCGCAAACTAAGCGGCGTGCACGTAGGGCTCAACCGCGGCGGCCAGCACATCGATACCCCACGCAGAACCCGCAATCTCCTCGGGCTGGCTTCTCTTGAAGCGTGACCAGTCGGCCCTGGCAAGCCTGCCGACCAGAAGCTGGTCGGCAGGAAGCTGGTGCATCGACCAATAGGGGAACTGCCGGGTAGAGACACGTCCCCGGGCCAGCTCCACCACATCCGTGTGGCTGGTCGATTGCAGCACCCGCTCGTAAACGCTGGCCACCCCATCTTCCGGCCCTTCGAAGTACTGCACGAATCGCGTGCCGTCATGCAGCAGCACGCCTGTCACCCCTGCAAGCTTGTTGAACCTCGCGGCATCGGTGACGAGTGCTTCCAGGCGGTCAATCGAAAGGCCTTCAACGGCCTGGCTTGCGTATACAACGGCCCGGATGGGCATGGACTTCGCCTTGAATGCAGGGCCACGTCGGCACCTATTCACACTCTAGCACCCGGCGCAAGTCCGGGCCGTGATGCGTATTCTTAATTCTTCAGAATACGGTTCGCGCCTAGCAGCGCGACAGGCGGCATGATGAACGCCCCCATACGTTCAGGGCTTTATTCATCTTCATGCGCGACATCGGACAGTTCTATGTAAACAGCGTCGAAGGAGTGGCGCGTGAGGATGGCACCCTGCTGCAGGTCACCCGGATCGATTGTTCCTGCCTGAAGTGTTCAAGGCAGTTCCGCGCCATTCCTGATCATGGCCTCGTCGATCTCAACGGCGCTGCTTCGCTCAGTTGCCCAGGCTGTGGCAACCACCAGTCCGTCAGCCGGGCGCGGCTGGAGGAGTTCGTGCTGCGTAGTGATGCATGAGCTGAAGCGCGCCGTTTCTCGACACTGTGCCAACCCTGTCGACACCTTCGCCTCGCATCTTCCCGTAGTGCACCCACAACGGCGTTCCAATGAGTCATACCGGCCTATTCAAGATCAGGGACCTCACCTACACGCCAGGCGCGGAGGGCGACCTGGCCCGTGCCCTGCAGATCGAAGCCACCTGCACGGCCTGCGGCGCAACCAGCGTCTGGGGCGAGCAGGAAATGGAGCATGTGCGAGGAGGAACCGTGCTTGCGTGCCGGGCGTGCGGTACGCGCCAGGCCATCAGCAATGCGGGCCTGATCAGTACCCCGTCAGGGATACGCCACCGCCGGGGCTGAGCGGGGCGGCACCGGGTCATGCGCTGCCCGGCAGGCACGATTGATGGCCTGTCAGCGGCGGGCAACCGATGGCAGCGCCCGATGCTGGTTGATCCAGTCCAACGACTGGGCAATTCCACCGAACGGAAAGAAGTGCGGGCTGACCAACCCGTGGGCATCAGTCAAACCGCCCGCCAGACGGTCCACGAACACCTCCGGGCCCGCGCTGCCCAGCAACCGGCCGATCGAGATGCCATACCGGGACAGCATCAATGCACTGGCCCCCACCCCGCACATTGCGGCGTAGCGTACCAACCGCGCGATGCTTGCCGGGCCCGGCACGCCAACGAGCACCGGAACGTGGATGCCACGGGCGCGCAGCGCGTGCAACCAGGCCAGGACGATGTCGGCATCGAAGGCGAACTGCGTGATGATCATTGGCGCCATGCCGCGCGCTTCGATGGACTGGCACTTGTGTTCCAGTACCTGCCAGCACGCGTCACTGCCCAGGACCGGATGGCCATCGGGGTGACCGCCGATGGCGACGACCTTGATACCGGCCCTCTCCAGAAGGCCGCTCTCGATGATCGAAGCGCTGTCAGCAAACGGTCCGGCGGGCGTGGCCAGGTCGCCGGCGATCACCAAGCACTGGGCGACACCTGCCTCGTTGGCGGCACGCTGCAGGAAGCGCTCAAGCACCGCACGCGACCCGATGCGCCGCGCCGAGAGATGCGGCATCGGCTCGAAGCCCAGTTCACGCACCCTGCGCGCCGCTGCCAGGCGTGCGTCGTCGTCCTCGCTGGCCAGCCAGGGAATGGAGATCGTGGTGCCACGCGGAATGCGGGTGGCTTCGGCACCCAGCGCCGGCATGGCCCTGGCGCTCACCTCCAGCGAAAAAGCATCAAGGAAGGCCTGCACCCGCAGCGACGTAGGCGCGGACATCACGCGCCCACGCCTGCATTGCTGGCCAGGGGCGAACTGTTCCGCGCCAGTTCGATGAAGGCCTGCAGGTAGTCGATGCTGGTATCGGCTTCGCGCGCACCCAGATAGATCTGCTTGGGAATGCCCTTCGCACCGAGGCGCACCGGCACCACGTCCATGCGGGTGGCGTACTCTTCCACCAGCCAGCGCGGCATGGCGGCCACGCCACGACCGCTGGCCACCATCTGCATCATGATGTCGGTGGTTTCAATGGCCTTGTGCCGTCGCGGCGTAATGCCGGCCGGCAGCAGGAACTGGTTGTAGATGTCCAGGCGCTCGAACGGCACCGGATAGCTGATCAGCACTTCCTGGCCGAGCTGGCGCGGCTTCACGTAATCCACCTTGGCCAGGGCGTGGTTGCTGGCCACCACCAGCACCTGCTCGTAGTCGAACACGGGAATGAACTTGAGGCCTGGCTTGAGCAGTGGATCGGGGGTAACCAGCAGATCGATCTCGTAGCCGAACAGCGCGCCGATGCCGCCGAACTGGAACTTCTGCTTGACGTCCACATCCACATCCGGCCACGCGGCCAGGTACGGCGAGACGATCTTCAGCAGCCACTGGTAGCAGGGATGGCATTCCATGCCGATGCGCAGCGCGCCGCGCTCGCCCTGTGCGAACTGGCCCAACCGCTCCTCGGCCAGATCCAGCTGCGGCAGCACGCGGTTGGCGACGGCCAGCAGGTATTGCCCGGCCTGGGTCAGGCGCAGGCTGCGGCCTTCGCGCAGCCATACATCAGTGCCCAGCTGCTGTTCCAGCTTCTTCATGCTGTGGCTCAGGGCCGACTGGGTCAGGTTCAGTACGCCGGCGGCCGCGGTAAGCGAGCCCTGCTGCTCGACCTGCTGCACGATGCTGAGGTGGATCCGCTCCAGCATGACGATGAATCCTGCTCATGGATAGGTGAAGTAATACCATTTTACTTCATGGAAGGGCATGGCTAGCATCGGGTCATGCTTTCACCTGCCCGCCCCCTTCGAATCGTCGCCGTGTCCGGCGGATTGCAGCGCCCCTCCAAGGCCGCCACCCTGGCCGAGCATCTGATGGGCCTGATCGGCGAGGACATCCACAGCGAGCAGCACCTGGTCGAACTGGGCGAACTGGCCCCGCAGCTGGCCGGTGCGCTCTGGCGTTCGCAGTTGCCCGACACCGTGGAACGCCAGTTGACCACCGTCGAGCAGGCCGATGTGCTGGTGGTGAGCACGCCGGTCTATCGCGGCTCGTACACAGGGCTGTTCAAGCATTTCTTCGACTTCGTCCACCAGGACGCACTGGTCGACACCCCCATCCTGCTGGCCGCGACCGGCGGCAGCGAGCGCCACTCGCTGGTGATCGACCATCAGCTGCGCCCGCTCTTCAGCTTCTTCCAGGCGCGCACCCTGCCGCTGGGCGTCTACGCCACCGACCGGGATTTCGCCGACGGTCGCGTGCACAACGACGCCCTGGTCGAGCGCGCACGGCTGGCGGTGCGGCGGGCCATGCCGCTGCTGGACCTGCCTCGCCAGCGCCTTGCCGACCTGGAAGCGGCCGCAGCACTTTGAATGCCGGATGCCCTCGCCCGCATCCGGATGTCACCCCGCACTACGGAACGCCACCCATGACGACCGACACCTTCACCTTCAGCATCACGCAGATCCCCTTCAACGAGGATTACCAGCCTGCCGACGGGACGCGCATCACCACCAATTTCGCCAACCTTGCCCGCGGCGCGTCCCGCCAGGAAAACCTGCGCAACACGATCAGCATGATCAACAACCGCTTCAACGATCTGGCGCACTGGGACAACCCCAGCGCGGATCGCTACGCGGTCGAGCTGGACATCATCTCGGTGGAGATGCACATCGGCAGCAGCGGTGGCGGTGATCCGTTCCCGCTGATCGAGGTGCTGCGCCCGACCATCGTCGACACCCGCACCGGCGCGCGCATCGAAGGCATCGTCGGCAACAATTTCTCGTCCTACGTGCGCGACTACGATTTCAGCGTGGTGCTGCCGGCCAGCAACGAAGGGAAGGCCACCTTTGGCATCCCGGAGGGCTTTGGCGACCTGCATGGCAAGTTGTTCAAGCATTTCCTGGAGTCCGAGGCCTACCGCGCCAACTTCAGCAAGGGGCCGGTAATCTGCATCAGCGTATCCAGCAGCAAGACCTATCACCGCACCGAGAACCACCACCCGATCCTGGGCGTGGAATACCGCCAGGGCGAGTTCTCTCCCACTGACCAGTACTTCGACAAGATGGGCCTGCAGGTGCGCTACTTCATGCCGCCGGGCAGCGTCGCACCGCTGGCGTTCTACTTCCAGGGCGACCTGCTGGGCGACTACTCGAACCTGGAGCTGATCGGCACCATCAGCACGATGGAGGCCTTCCAGAAGATCTACCGCCCGGAGATCTACAACGCCAATTCCGTGGCCGGCAAGGTCTACCAGCCCAGCCTGAAGCACCAGGATTACTCCTCCACCCGCATCGTCTACGACCGCGAAGAGCGCAGCCAGCTGGCGGTCAAGCAGGGCCGGTTTACCGAAGAACACTTCATCAAGCCGTACCGCGCCGTGCTTGAGCAGTGGGCTGCCCGCTGATTCATTGATTCCCCATTCGCCCCCAGGAAACCAGACGCAATGTCGACGAAGAAACTGCTTCCCACCTCCACCGCAGGCAGCCTGCCCAAGCCCTCCTGGCTGGCCGAGCCCGAGAAGCTCTGGTCACCCTGGAAGCTGCAGGACGACGGCCTGACTGAAGGCAAGCAGGATGCACTGCGCCTGTCCCTGCAGGAGCAGCAGCACGCCGGCATCGACATCGTCAGCGACGGCGAACAGACCCGGCAGCACTTCGTCACCACTTTCATCGAGCACCTCAGCGGCGTCGATTTCGAGAAGCGCGAAACGGTCCGCATCCGCAACCGCTACGATGCCAGCGTGCCGACCGTGGTCGGCGCCGTGAGCCGTCCGAAGCCGGTGTTCGTCGAGGATGCGAAGTTCCTGCGCCGCCAGACCACGCAGCCGATCAAGTGGGCCCTGCCCGGCCCGATGACCATGATCGATACGCTGTACGACGCGCACTACAAGAGCCGCGAAAAGCTGGCCTGGGAGTTCGCGAAGATCCTCAACGAGGAAGCGAAGGAGCTGGAAGCCGCTGGCGTCGACATCATCCAGTTCGATGAGCCGGCCTTCAACGTGTTCTTCGACGAAGTGAACGACTGGGGCGTGGCCGCGCTGGAGCGTGCGGTTGAGGGCCTGAAGTGCCAGACGGCGGTGCACATCTGCTACGGCTATGGCATCAAGGCCAACACCGACTGGAAGCAGACACTGGGCTCGGAATGGCGGCAGTATGAAGAATCGTTCCCCAAGCTGCAGACCTCCAGCATCGATATCATCTCGCTGGAATGCCAGAACTCGCACGTGCCGATCGACCTGATCGAACTGGTGCGCGGCAAGACGGTGATGGTGGGCGCCATCGACGTGGCCTCCAATACGGTGGAAACGCCGGAAGACGTGGCCAACACGCTGCGCAGGGCGCTGCAGTTCGTGGATGCCGACAAACTCTACCCAAGCACCAACTGCGGCATGGCGCCGCTTGCACGGGAAGTGGCACGCGGCAAGCTGCGCGCGCTCAGCGAAGGGGCCAGGATCGTGCGTGAGGAGCTTTCGGCGTAACCCTGGCTGGGGAGGTGTTCCCGTTTCGGTGCGGCGAGGATGGATTCTGGCCGGGCACAGACCAGGTTCCACCTCGTCCCTGCACCTCGGGCCTGGCGGCCATCACGCGCGGCCGTGGCGCCAGCGCTTCCTTGATCCGCCCCATCTCGCTTGCGCCGGCCTCGGCCAGGCGCCGGGCCTGCTGCCGCTGCGTCCGGGTCAGTGGCGGCGCGAACACGGCGCCCGGTTCGGGTGCACTCTGCACCAGTCGGGCGACGGCGTCACGCAGTGGCAGTTGTGGGCAGAGCCGCGCCGCGCACCAGCGCTCGGCGTAGCGCTTCGCCTGGCGGGCGCTGGCGACGGACACGACCTTGCTCTGTGACATCCTGCGTGCGTCCAGTTTCAGGCGGAACCCGAGCACGGCATGCGGCACGATACTGGCCACCGAACGGCCGTTCCACCACAGATCCCAGCGCTCGCCGCTCTGCACCCAGCCGGACGGCCGGGTGACGATCATGAAATCTGGACGGTGAAATGATGAGCCCATGATGGGAAGCATACGAACGCTCGTCGCACCGGCTGAGATCAGGGTAACGCCCCCCCTGCACTGCTACGCCTCCACGAAAAGCAATCAATGTGACGCGTCACGGCTGATGCTTTCGATCCAGTCGATGTAGCGCGATACGCGAACGTTGTAGACCACCTGGCCATAGAACCCCGCCTCGAGCGCATGCTCTGGAACCGCAGTGATCCACGAACCAAGCCCCACCAGCTGCGGCGTTCCGTGATCATCAATCACCAGCGGACCGCCGCTGTCACCGTTGCCGAGAACCCCCTCCAGCGGCAGGGCCTGCGGTGGCGGATCGAACCGGTACCAGAGATACCGTTCGTTGCCGCCGGTAATCGCGTTGAATGCCCGCCGCAGGGTCGTGCGATGCGGGCCGCCCGGCACCAGCCCTACGACGCCATTGCCGGTAGCCCCCTTTCCTATCAGGGCCGCGATCTGCGCGACTTCGGCAGCACCGCGATAGAGCGCTACGGGCTGTACATCCTTTACAGCAGTCGCAAGCCTGATCAGTGCGATGTCATCCGATGCTGCCAGGAACGCGTGGATCCTGGAGGGATTTCCTGTCGCCAGCGCCTCCTTGCCCAGGGCCTCCGGCATTCTTCTGAAACCGGGATGCACAAAGACGCGCTCGACCGCATAGGCGCGTCCATTGATGGAGATGGATTCTTCCATCCCTTCCATGGGTGCCGCATGCGCTGCGGTCAGTACCCAGCGCGGGGCGATGAGAACGCCATGTCCTTCACCCGGCATGTCAGCCAGCGCCGGGAAGACAGAGGCATCGATCTGATACCGGGCGTCGTCAACGTCATCACGGATGACCACGGCACCGGCAGTGAACGGGAGCGCAGCAAGCGCCAGGAAAAGCCAGCGGTTCATGGGGTCGTCATCCCTGCGGTCGATCGCTATAGCCTAGCCGAGGGCATTGCCGCGGCGCAGACCATGCGACCAACGATGATATCCAGCGACGAACGCTAGGAATGCGAGCGCAAAGCCCTGCGGCCGACAGCCGCCGGGGCCGAGCAGTCTGTCCAGATCGGTTCCAGGCTTGTCCGACACGTCGTCCTGCGAAGCCACATTGGTCCACGGACCGGGCCGCGTGGGCCCGAGCCTCAGCGGGAGGTTCAACGCGCCGCGATTCTCCCGACCAGGGTATCGATCGCCGCCTCCATGGCACGCGCGGTCCGGTCGCCGCTCTGGTTGGTGATCACGAAGATGCCCAGATCGTGCTCCGGCATGATGTAGATGTAGCACTGCGAGCGTGGAACGCCACCGTGGTGGGCGTAATAGACACCCTTCTGGCGATCGCCAGCGACGATGTTCCAGAAATAGCCAATGCTGAACTCGTCGTCGAATCTGGCCAGAGTGCGATGCGATTCCTGCACCACCGGGCCGTTGGCCAGCTGGAACTGAAGGTATTTCACCATGTCGGGCACTGTTGCCTTGACGTTGCCGGAAGCGCCCCATGGCAACTGTGGCATCGGCGAGGTCGGCACCGGATTGTCGCTGTGGTAGCCGATGGCAAGACGGTCTTTTTCCGCATTCCCCAGCTTGATCCCGATGCTGGTCATTGCTGCGGCGTCGCTGAAGAAGCCACGCAGCAATGACGTGTAGTCGGTCTTGTAGACGCCTTCCAGAATGTGGGCCGTCAGCTCCGTCCCAGCACTGGAGTAGGCGTACTCTTTCCCGGGCATCCGTGGGATCCGCACGGCGTGCAGATCCCGCAGGAAATCCGGCTTGCCGTAATGCGCATAGAGGGCACTGAGTTCACCGGGCACGCGGTGATCGGTGAAGTCCTCCAACACGGTGTTCGCCCGCTCCGGCAGCATGTTCGGCAGGCCACTGGTGTGTGACAGCAGGTGACGGACCCGTATGGGCTGGCCCTGGTACTGCAGGTTCGGATAGTCGCCCTGCAGGTAGCTGCGAACGTCATCCTCCAGGCCCACCCTGCCCTCAAGCACCGCACGGGCCATCAACGTGCCCGCCAGGGTCTTGCTCAGCGAGCCGATCTCATACAGCGTTGCGTCGGTCGGAACATCGGGCTTGCCGGCTACCATCTCGCCGCGGTGACGGATGAAGGTCTTGCCCCGGTACACCACGCCGATGGAGGCCGAGTGCAGCAAAGGCTGTTCGATCAGGGCATGGGCCGCCTCGTCGACCGCCGCCCCCACATCGTTCGGCGGTGCCTTCCTGCCCTCGCAGCCGACGGCAAGGAGCACTGCGGATAGCACGACGGCATTGAGCCATTGCCGGTTTCGGGCAGTCGTTGACATGGATTCCATGCGCCGGCGCTTGAAGGTCGTGGGAACGGGCGCTCACGATAATCGATTGCCATGAGCGGCTGAAGGTGCCATCCGGCACCTCCGGTCGCGCCCCTCCCTGGAAGGCCCCCTGCCCCCCGTCAGCGCTGGTAGTCCTTCAGGAACAACCAGGTGATCAGCGTGGCGTCCGGCCCCTTCGGGTCGGTGAATGGCAGGCCCGACTGGCTGCCGCTCCAGGCATGCCCCATGCCCTGCACCACGTAGTGCTGGACCAGCGTCCTGCCACCGTAGGCGTAGGTGTCGACGGTATACCCGCGGCCGCCCGGCACCTGTCCGTGATAGGTGCTGGTCGGCACGTATTTCACCGAGTCGTTGTCCAGGCCGTCGTCGGCCAGGTCATTGGTCTGCAGGAACTGGCGCACGGCCTGCTGGCCGTTCACCGGATTGACGGTGAGATCGGCGCTGCCATGGAACACCAGCACCGGCAGCGGTCGCGGCGACGGCGAACCCGAGCACTGCCACGCCAGGCGGCCATTGCTGTCCGGCGAATAGATGCTGCCGGCCAGCAGTGCGTAGGCGCTGCCGGAAATCGTGGTCGCGCCCTTGAACATGCCACCGGAGTGGATGGCGCCGGCAGCGAACACATCCGAATAGCAGGCCAGCATGATCGAGGTCATCGCACCACCTGCCGAAATGCCGGTGACATAGACCCGGCGCGGATCCACGCTGTAGTCCGCTTTCACCTTGTCCACGATGCCGGCCAGGATCGACGCTTCGCCGCTGTCGCGGGCCTGGTTGATCGGCAGCTGCCAGTTCCAGCAGCGGGCCGGATTGGAGGTGACGTTCTGCCGGGGGTAGACCACGATGAACCCTTCGGTGTCGGCCACATCATTGAAGCCTGACGCCTCCCCCATCAGGTTGGGCCCGTTGACGCAGCCGTGCAGCACCAGCAGCAACGGTAGCGGCTGCTGGTCGTCGTAGCCCGCCGGCACCCACACCTGGTACTCGCGGGCGCCGAACAGATTGCCGTACAGGCCAATGTCCCAATGCCCGGCCGGGCCTGCGGCAAGGGCACTGCCCGCCATCGCCAGCCAACTGCACAGCACCAGCAGTACAACCTTGATCGAATCGATTCCGGATTTCATGGCCAGATCCTCATGCGTGAGTCGTGGATGAAGTGGTACCGGGACGCGCTTCCGGCTGGGGGCGCGCCCAGTATCCGCATCCGGCGGCCGCTGCCGACTGGACCTAGGTCCACTCGCCGCTGCGTGATGACACCGCTAGCCTTGGCTGCAGGATGGCAATGGGCCATCTGCAAGCAGCTGCCTGGGGGAGGACCGAATGAAACGGAATTGCCTGAGTCTCATGATCGGCGCATTGCTGGCCTCCGGGCCGGTACTGGCACAGGAAACGCCCCAGGCCACGCCGACGGCGGCCAGGACTGCATCACCCACCAACCTGGACAGCATCAAGGTCACCGCGCGCAAGCGCGAGGAAACCCTGCAGGAGGTCCCGGTAGCGGTTACCGCATTTACCTCCGAAGCGCTGGACAAGATGAATGTCCAGGACATCAGCGACCTGGATGCGCAGGTGCCCAACCTGACCATCTACGCCGCCCGCGGTGCCAGCAGCACGGTCACCGCCTACATCCGTGGCATCGGCCAGTCCGACCCCACCTGGGGCGCCGATCCGGGCGTGGGCATCTACCTGGATGACGTCTACATCGCGCGCCCGCAGGGTGCGCTGCTGGATGTGTTCGATGTCTCGCGCATCGAGGTGCTGCGCGGCCCGCAGGGCACGCTCTACGGCAAGAACACCATCGGCGGCGCGATCAAGTACATCTCGCGCGGCCTGCCGACCCAGACCGAGGGCTTCGCCCAGGTCACCGTGGGCAACTACAGCCAGTTGGATGCCAAGGCAGCCATCGGCGGTCCGATCGGCGGTGCTGACAGCGGCCTGCGCGCCCGCGTGGCGGTGGCCAGCATGAACCACGACGGGTTTGGCGAGAACACTTTCAACGGCCAGCCGGTCAGTGACAAGCAGATCAACGCGGCACGCCTGAACCTGGGCGCGTATGCGGGCGACGACTTCGATGTGCAGTTCGCACTGGACTGGATCGACGATCAGTCCGGCATGCGCGGCTCGAAGATGCTGGCACCCAATCCGTTCCTGCGCGCCTACCCGCCGATGGACAGCCGCTATGACATCCGCTCGGGCATGCGCAACCTCAACAACGTGGAGAGCAAGGGCGCCTCGGCCACGGTGAACTGGCGGCCGAACGAAGACATCGCTGTGAAGTATGTGGTGGCCAAGCGTGAGTCGGACAGCGAGGCCAACATCGACTTCGACACCACGCCGATCAAGCTCGCCGACGTGGGTGGCACCTACCACGACGACCAGGTCAGCAACGAAGTGCAGTTGAACTACGATGCCGGCGGCCGGGTGCGCGGTGTGGTCGGCCTGTACCAGTTCAGTGGCGAGGCTGGCGGGCAGATCCAGAACAACTATTTCAGTGCCCAGTTCGCCGACAACCAGGGCAAGGTGCTGACCGACAGCATCGCGCTGTATGCGGACTGGACCTTCGACCTGACCAGCAGACTGAAGCTCGATGTCGGCGCCCGCTACACCGACGAGGACAAGCGCGCGATCGTGCTCAACCGCCTCTACGCCGACCCGGGCTTCAGCCGGCCGGTGGCGGTGACCGCCGATTTCGACAAGAAGACCAATTTCAGGAACGTCTCGCCCAAGGTCTCGCTGGACTACCAGATCACTCCGGACATCATGGTCTATGGCCTGGCGACGCGTGGCTTCAAGTCCGGCGGCTACAACATCCGCGCCAACGCGGTGGCGGTACCGCGCTCGGCGGAGCCGTTCGATGACGAGACCGTGGACAGCTATGAGGTCGGCAGCAAGATGGCCTTCCTCGACCAGCGCCTGTTCCTGAACCTGTCAGCGTTCTACAACAAGTACAAGGACATCCAGCTGTCGGTGTTCACCGGCCTAGATACCAATGGCGATGGCATCGATGATTCCTTCTTCGGCGATTTCACCAATGCCGGGGCCGGTACCGTCAAAGGCCTGGAGGTCGAGTATCAGTACCTGCCCAACCAGCACTGGCTGATTTCCGGCAACCTGGCGTGGCTGGATACCAGATACGACGAGTACATGGACCGCGGCATCAACGTGGCCAGGCAGATGAAGTTCACCAATGCCCCGGATATCTCCGGTGCGTTCAACGTGGAATACCGCACCGACCTGGCCAACGGCAGCAACCTGTCGGCACGCGTGAGCTACAGCTACCAGAGCGAAGTGTGGCCGACCACCGACCTCAGCCCGGTGATCCGCCAGCAGGGTTACGGGCTGGTCAACGCCGGCGTCATCTGGCGCCTGGATGATGCGTGGACCTTCTCGTTGCAGGGCACCAACCTGGCCGACAAGGAATACCGCACTACTGGCTACAACATTCCTGCAGTCGGCACGCTGATTGGCTTCTATGGTCCGCCGCGCCAATATAGCCTCAGCGTCCGTTACGATTTCTAGCGCATCCGTTACGATCTTCAGGAAGCTTCTGCATGACGCAGTCTTACGACGACCTGTACTGGAACAGCGACGATGGCCTGCGCCTGCACGCGCGCGACCATGCAGCGGATACCCGGCAGGCGCCCCGCGGCACCGTGGTCTGCATTCCCGGCCTGACCCGCAATGGTGCCGATTTCGATGCACTGGCCGAAACACTCACCGCCGAGGGATGGCGCGTGATCGCCGTCGACCTGCGTGGCCGCGCCGGTTCAGAACGTGCGCACGATCCGTCCAGCTACAACCCGCGCACCTACGCAGATGACATGGTCGCGCTGCTGCGCGCGCAGAACATCGACAAGGCGGTGTTCGTCGGCACCTCACTGGGCGTGCTGGTGACCATCACCCTCGCTTCGCGCGCGCCGGAGCGGATCGCGGGCGCGGTGCTCAACGATGCCGGCCCCAGGGTGCCGCGTGAGGCGCTGGCACGGATCGGCAAGTACGCCGGCAAGCCGATACCGCCGATGGACCTGGTGCAGGCCACGGCCTACGTGGAATCCATCGGCAAGGCTGCGTTCCCGCGCTTCAGCGCCGACGACTGGCGGCAGATGGCGGTGCGCACCTTCCGCCCGCGCAGCGATGGCCTGCTGGAACTGGACTACGACCCGGCAGTGATCCGCACCACCCGGCCATGGCTGCTGTGGCTGTTGCGTCCCCTGCTGTGGCGTGCGGTTCGCGGGCTGACCGCCCGGGTGCCGGTGCTGGTGGTACGCGGTGCGCTGTCCGACATCCTGCCGGCCGATGTCGCTCGGCAGATGGCGGCCACCTCGGAAAGTGCCCGTCTGGTGGAGGTGCCCGATGTCGGCCACGCTCCGATGCTGTCCGAACCAGAGGCGCGTGACGCGATCCTTGCCTTGCTGGAGCGTGTGGTGTGAGTGCGGACAGCGAGCTGCCTCCCGCCCTGCAGGCGGTGCAGCAGTGGGCCGCCAGTGAGCGGCTGAGTGGCGTGACCTGCCTGGACCAGGCGCGCATCGATGCCTTTGCCGACGCCACCGGCGACCACAACTGGATCCATGTCGATCCAGCGCGGGCGCAGGCGCAGATGCCGGGCGGGCGTACCATCGCACACGGCTTCCTGCTGCTCTCGCTGACGGTGGAGGACGATGTGGCCGCCCTGGCCGGCTTCCCCGGCATCGCCCATGTGCTCAACTACGGCTTGAACAAGGTCCGCTTCCTGGCGCCGGTGCCGAGCGGGTCCGAGGTGCGGGTACGCTCGCAGTTGGTATCACTGGATGCGCGCCAGCCCGGCCAGTGGCTGCTGATCCAGCGCAAGGCCGTCGAGCGGGTCGCCGATGGCGAGCTGGCACTGGTCGCTGAGCAGCTGTCACTGATCGTGATCACGCCCTAGCACCACCCCGCCCGATTCTCTCCCTACACTGGAGCGATGTTGACGCCCTCCATCGTCCTCTTCGCCTGCATTGCATGGACCGCACTGCTGTTTGGCGTGGCGCTGTGGGGCGAGCGCCGGGGGCACCGGCTTTCGAAGGCATGGCCGCTCATCTATGCACTGTCGCTGGCCGTGCACTGCACCGCGTGGACCTACTACGGTGCGGCCTCGCAGGGGCGGCAATGGGGTTTCCCCATTCCACCAACCCTGGCCGGCATGGCGCTGATCTTCGCGTTCGGCCTGCCGTTCCTGCTCCGTCTCGGGCGGCTGGCCAAGCAGCACAACAGTGCCACCATCGCCGATCTGGTCGTTGCACGACTGCGTGCCGATCGCGGCCTCGGCTTCACCATCACCCTGGTGGCGCTGTTCGGCATCATTCCGTACATCGCACTGCAGCTGAAAGCCGTCAGCCAGGGGCTGGGCACCCTGCTGGGTGATGGGTTCGCGCCTGCCGGTGCGCAGCTGGACATGTCGTTCTGGTTCGCGCTGACGATGGCCGCGTTCACCCTGCTGTTCGGTGCACGCAAGGCCTCGGCCACCGAGCCCAACCGCGGCATCGTGGTCGCGCTGGGCCTGGAGTCCGTATTGAAGCTGGTGGCGCTGCTGGCCATTGGCCTGTATGCGGCGCTGTCCGTGCACAAGGCCGGCACACCGCTGCTGGAGAAGATGGCGCAGCTGCCACCACCGGCCATCGTGCCGGACTATCTCACCATGGTCGCGCTGGGGGCGATCTCCGCGTTCACCCTGCCGCACCAGTTCCATGTTGGCGTGGTCGAGCTTCGCCAGACATCGGACCTGAAGACGGCACGCTGGATGTTCCCGGTCTACCTGCTGCTGATCGGCCTGCCGTCGGTGCCGATGGCATTGGCCGGCGCCGCGCAGCTGCCGGCCTCGGTATCGCCTGACCTGTACGTGCTGGCGCTGCCGCAGGCCGGCGGCCATCATCTGCTGGCGCTGCTGGCCTATCTGGGCAGCCTGAGCGCGGCCACCGGCATGATGATCCTGTCCGGGCTGACGCTGTCGATCATGCTTGGCAACCATGGATTCGGTTCGCGCCTGCTCGGTGGCATCGGGGGCGGCGTGGCCAATGCCGATCTGCGCCCGCGCGTGCTGGCGTTCCGCCGTGCCGGCATCCTCGCCGTGTTCCTGATGTCGTGGCTGTACAGCCGCGCGATGAGCGACACCGAGGCACTCAGCGATTTCGGCCTGATGTCCTTCACCGCCCTCTCGCAGCTGGCACCGGCTGTGCTGCTGGCGGTGTATCGCCCACGTACGCCCTCCGCGGCCATCATAGCCGGCATCGTGCTGGGCTCATTGGCCTGGCTGTGGCTGGTACTGCTGCCGATGGTGATCCCGGCCGCGACGCCGTCGGTCAGCGCCGACGGGCTGCACTGGTTGGCGGTGGTCTCGCTGCGCGTGCAGCCGGGGCATATCGCCATCAGCATGGGGGCCAGCCTGGCGGTCAACCTGCTGACCGTGGCCCTGGTGTCGCGGGCCGTGCGTCCGTCATTGCCGCGGAGGCGGGATGCGGTGGCTGCGGCGTCCCTGCGCAGGACCGCCGGACGCTTCCTTGGCCAGGAGCGTGCGCGCCAGCTGCTCGAGGGCCACGCCGGGCAGATGCTGGATGACGACCGGGTCACCGCCGTCGAGCGTGAGCTGACGGCCGTGGTGGGCGCAGGCATGGCACGGCTGCTGGTCGAAGCCGCACGCGAGGGCGGCGCCGCGCCGCTGGATGCGGTGACCCGCGCCGTCGGCGAAGCTACCCAGGTGCTGCGCTTCAACCAGCGACTGCTCGAAGCCGCGCTGGAGAACATGAGCCAGGGCATCAGCGTGGTCGATGCGCAGCTGCAGCTGGTGGCCTGGAACAGCCGCTACGCCGCGCTGTTCAAGTTCCCGCCGGAGCTGCTGCAGGTCGGGCAGCCGGTGGTCAACCTCACGGCGTGGGCACTGGGGCAGCTGAAGATCGGCGATGGCCCCGGCGACACGCCCACCAGGGCGTTGCAGCGCCGCGTCGCGCACATGCGCCGTGGCACGCCACACCTGTCCGAACGGATCTTCCCCGATGACACCATCGTCGAGATCCGCGGCAACCCGATGCCGGGCGGTGGCTATGTAGCCACTTTCACCGATGTCACGGCGTTCCGCCGCGCGGAAGATGCGCTCAAGCGCAGCAATGAAACCCTGGAACGCCGCGTACAGGACCGCACCGCGAGGCTGCAGCAGGCGGTCCAGGAGGCCGAGCGCGCGAACGCGGCGAAAACCCGCTTCCTGACGGCGGTCGGCCATGACCTCATCCAGCCCCTGCATGCAGCCCAGCTGCTGACCGAGGCGATGTCGCAGCACATCGAATCCGAGTTCCTCGACAGTTTCCTGCGGCAGATCCGCGGCGCACTGGATTCCACCGATGACCTGCTGTCCGGCCTGCTCGATATCTCGCGACTGGAAGCCGGTGGGCTGGTGGCCGATCCGCGCCCGTTCGCGCTGTCGACGGTGCTGGATCCGCTCGCGCAGGAGTTCGCGGTGCTGGCGGCGGCGCGCGGCCTGCAGTTCCGCCATGTGCGGAGCCAGGCCTGGGTCCATAGCGATCCCCTGCTGCTGCGCCGGGTGCTGCAGAACTTCCTGGCCAATGCCATCCGCTACACCCGCCATGGCGGTGTGTTGCTGGGTGTGCGCCGCCAGGGGCAGGCACTGATGATCGGCGTGCATGACACCGGCCCCGGCATTGCTCCGGAGCAGCACGCGGTGGTGTTCGAGGAGTTCCACCGGGTCGATCGCAGCAACGGCCAGGGACTGGGACTGGGCTTGACCATCGCCCACCGCATCGCCGATCTGCTGCATGCACCCTTGCACCTGCGCAGCGTGCCCGGGCACGGCTCGACCTTCTCGATCAGCGTGCAACGCGCAGCACCGCCTGTGACCCCGCGCAGTTCGGCACCGACGGGTAGCAGCAACGCCCTCAAGGGTATCCGCGTACTGGCAGTGGACAACGACCCGGACGCGCTGGAGGCGATGCGGCAACTGCTGATTTCCTGGGGCTGCGACGTCATCGCGGCAGGCAGCGCCGATGCCATCGGGCCCTCAGCGCACGAGGCGGCGCTGTGGCTGTTCGACTATCACCTGGATGACGGCGATACCGGTGTTGCGCTGTGGCAGCGGCTGGCGGACATGCATGGACCGCGGCCGACGGTGATCCTCAGTGCGGATACCGGCAGCGATACACGCGAGGCGGTGCGCGGCGCTGGGCTGTCCCTGCTCAACAAGCCGTTCAAGCCGTTGGCGCTGCGCTGGGCGATCAACCACCTGCTGGTGGCCACTGCCACGCGCTGACCGTTCAGCGCTCGGGCAGCGCTTCGATCAGCCGGGACGGATCGGCCAACCCCATTTCGTGCAGCACGCGGATGGCCTGCGCGCGGTTGCGCACGCCCAGCCGCTCCATGATGCGTGTCATGTGCGCCTTGACCGTGCGCAGCTGCACGCCCAGCCGGTCGGCGATCTGCTTGTTGAGCAGGCCTTCGGCCACCAGCCCCAGCACCTTGTATTGATGTGCGGACAGGCTGGCCAGGCGTGTGGCCAGGTCGGCATCCCTGCTGAACGGCGCTACCCGCGCCACCGGCTCGCGCAGCAGCGCCGGGATCCAGCGTTCGCCCTCCAGCACGGACTGCAGCGCGGACTGCAGCTCGTTCAAACCCGAGCTCTTGGGCAGGTAGCCCGCGGCGCCGAGGTCGATGGCGCGCCGGATCACCTGCGGCTCCTCGTTGGCGGAGACGATGATGATCGCCAGGCCCGGCTGCAGCGCACGGATGGTCGCCAGCCCGGCCAGCCCATGGTTGCCCGGCATGTGCAGGTCCAGCAGCATCAGGTCGATCGACTGGTTCTCGATCGCCTCCAGCACGCTGTCCAGTGAATCCGCCTCGCTGATCTGCAGATCGGCGACCGCCTCTTCCGCCGCGCGATGCAGTGCCGCGCGGAACAAGGGGTGATCGTCGGCAATGAGCAGGGTTGGCATGTCCTGGCGAGATTATCAAATCGGGTGCGCGCGGGAACAGGTACCTAGGTACGCTGGTACAGCAAGAAGGGCTTGCTAGTGTGGTGAGGAGAAGGCCAGCGACCGCAACGCCGCCCACGAGGAAATGCCATGTCATCTGCCCCCACTCCCGATGCCCATGCCTATCCACTGCTGATCAAGCAGCTGCTGCTGATGCCGCTGGCGGTGAGTCCTGAACAGGAAATCGTCTACGGCGACCAAGTCCGATTCGATTACCGCACCCTGCAGGTGCGCATCGGCCAACTGGCCGGCCTGTTGACCTCGTTGGGCGTCGGCCACGGCGACACGGTGGCGGTGATGGACTGGGACAGCAACCGCTACCTGGAGGCCTACTTCGCGGTTCCGATGATCGGTGCGGTGCTGATGATGGTGAACGTGCGCCTGGCCCCCGAGCAGATCGCGTACACGCTGAACCACAGCGGCGCGCGGCTGATCCTGGCCAACCGCGAGTTCCTGCCGCTGCTGGACGCCATCGACGAGCAGCTGCCGGACCTGCGCACGCGCATCCTGCTGGACGATGCCGGTGGCCCGCTGCCGCCTGGCTTCGCCACCGAGTACGAAGCGGGGTTGCGCGGTGCCACGCCGGTCGTCCGCTTCCCGGACTTCGACGAGAATGCCCGTGCCACGGTGTTCTACACCACCGGAACCACCGGATTGCCCAAGGGGGTCTATTTCAGCCACCGGCAGCTGGTGCTGCATTCGCTGGCGGCGATGGCCGCGCTCGGCGGCGCACCCCGCCAGGGACGCCTGCATCGTGACGATGTCTACATGCCCATCACCCCGATGTTCCATGTGCACGCGTGGGGCCTGCCCTACGTGGCTACCGCGATGGGCATCAGGCAGGTCTATCCGGGGCGCTACCTGCCTGCGAAACTGCTGGCGTTGATCGCCCGCGAAAAGGTGACCTTCTCGCACTGCGTGCCAACCATCCTGCACATGCTGCTGGAGCACCCGGACGCCGCGCAGACCGACCTGGAGGGCTGGAAGGTGATCATCGGCGGTGCCGCGCTGCCCCGTGCCCTGGCGCAGCGCGCACTGGCGCGGGGCATCGACATCTTCGGCGGCTATGGCATGTCCGAGACCTGCCCGCTGCTCACCATCGCCCAGATCGACGTGGACAGCGTGACCGATGCCGACGAGGTGCTGTCACTGCGCACCAAGGCCGGCATTCCGGTGCCGCTGGTGGACCTGCGCATCGTCGACCCGGACATGGGCGATGTCGTCCACGATGGCGTCGCCACCGGTGAGGTGGTGGCGCGCGCCCCCTGGCTGACCCAGGGCTACCTGCACGATCCCGAGGCTTCGGCAACGCTGTGGGCGGGCGGCTACCTGCACACCGGCGACATCGGCAACATCGACGAAGCTGGCTACCTGCGTGTCACCGACCGCATCAAGGACGTGATCAAGACCGGGGGCGAATGGATCTCCTCGCTCGCGCTGGAAGACATCATCGCACTGCACCCGGCGGTCAGCGAGGTCGCGGTGATCGGTATCGCCGACACGAAATGGGGCGAGCGGCCATTGCCACTGGTGGTCAGGAAGCCGGGAAGCCATGTGGCCGAAGCGGAGATCATCGAACTGGTCGCGGCGCGCAGCCGTTCCGGAGACATCTCACGCTATGCGATCCCGGAGCGCGTGAGCTTCGTGGATGCAATCGAGCGGACCAGCGTGGGCAAGATCAACAAGAAGAAGCTGCGCGGGCTGCATGATCCGGTCCTTGGCACCGGCGGGCGATGACGGCCTCTGCCGGCACCGCTCAACCGCGCGACGCCCCACCCTGCAGCAGCTGGACCCAGCTCTGGAATCCCTCCAGGAAGCGCTGCAGGCGCTTGCGCGTCGCCGCGTCGAAATCTCCCGCGTCATCGTCGTAGGCGGCCGCTGCTTCGGCCACATAGAGCTGTGGCGAGGCCATGGTCAATGCGCCCATGGCGGTCAGTGTATGGCGCAGCTGCGACTGTGCCAGTTTGGTGCCCCAGTGACCCGGCGTAGCGCCGATGATCGCCACCGGCTTGGCCGAAAGGACCATGCGGTACTCGGCATCGTCGCGGGACAGCCAATCGAGCGTGTTCTTGAGTACGCCGGGCAGTGACTGGCTGTACTCCGGCGTGGCGATCAGCACGCCGTCAGCGGATGCAATGGCCGCGCGCAGGCGCTTGACCCCGGCAGCGCCGGCCGGGTCGGCGGCTTCCAGGTCTTCGTCGAACAGCGGAATATCGGCGATGGTGTCATGCACGGTCAGCAGCAGGCCCGCAGGCGCGGCGCCTGCTGCAGCCCTGACCAGGCGCCGGTTGTAACTGTTGCTGCGCAGGCTGCCGGCAAACGCCAGGATGTTCAGCGGTGGAGGGGTGTCGGACATGCGGGATTCCTCGGATACGTCGGCGCGGGGTCACGGGCCAGGCATCGACAGCGCGGGTGGGCGAGGGCCAGACTGGATCTGCAGAGGATCACGGTTCCGGCGGTGTAGTGCCTTCGTCCTTGCTGCTCCCTCTTCCAGGGCGAACAGGGCGCGGCGGGGCGATGCTACTGCACGGGCTGGCTGGCTTCAGTGATGGACACAGGTCGTGCCATGCTGTCGAACGTATTGACCTTCCAGATGTAGCGCACGCCATCCTGCTCGATGACCTTCTGCAACAACGGTATCTGCTTGGCTGCGATGATTCCGCTGGCACGCTGATATGCCGGTCGCCCGGCCAATGCCGGATAGCTGCCGGAAGCGTCAAGCTGATAGCTGAGGGTGGTGGCGCGGCCCGGCTGGACCGAGGAAAGCAGATAGCCTTCGTCCACATTGAATCGATTGCCAAAGGTGTGCCGGGTGGTGACACCCTCTGCATCCTTGACGTCCACCCACTTCGTGGCCGGCGAATTCGCCTGGCACAGTTCCTTGCTGCCGTCGGCATAGCACCCGTTGGCCGGGCCGTAACTGTAGGCCCACGTATAAGGCTGGTCGATGCCCGGCCCGGTGACTGTCCTGGAAACCAGCGACCACGTGTAGTACCTGGCGGGCGTGTATTCGATCGAGTCGAGGAACCCGCTACCCGTGCTGTCGGGCATATTGCAGCCATAACGCGCCCACGAGCGGCCATGCAGCGTCGGCTCGAAGCGATACCTCGCCACTGCACCACTGGGATGGCGGATCGAACCGGAATGGCCGTAGGTCACCACACCCGGATTCCGGCAGAAACCCCGCTCTGCGGGAACGGCACCGGCACCCATGGTGCCTACGTTGAACCCCGTAGTCTGCCAGTAGGACTGGTCCGGGAAGGTGACCTTGTAGCCACCCACCACGGTACCGTAGGTCCACGTCCTCCCGCCCGCACGGACCGCGCTCACTTCGCTTGGCAGCGTGCTGGGCGATCCAGCCGTCCATTCGAGATCGACGGTGCGGCCATCGTTGGCTGCGATGCGCAGCAACTGCCGTGGATTTGCCGGATCCCACGTGTAGGTCACCGAATTTCCAAACCGGTCTCGGGCATTGGTCGGAAGAATATGGAACTCCTGCCGGAAAAGAACGAACTCGAACTCCGTAACCGAGCCGAAGTTTCCCCGCGAGTATCCCTTCTTGATCAATGGCGGTCCGCTACCAAGGCTGGCCATATGATTGAGCGTGTAGGTGATGCCGGCAGGCGTTGTGACTTCGAAGCCCTCACCCGCCCCGTCGTCCATGGCGACGCAGCGGATGACATTGCCGCTCTTGGTTCGCATCGGGTACGCATGGCCTGTACTCGGCACCGGCCATTCGTTGCTTTGCGCGAGTAGATCCTCGTCACCGGTCTCTGGCAGGTAGAGCTGCGTTCCATGCCAGAACTCGTCGGAGTTGAAGTACTCGGTGAATGTCCCTGGCCCGGTCGGCGTCTGCGCCTTCACCGTGACGATCTCGGTTGGAGGCGGGGTGAACTTCGAACAGCGGTTGAGCGGCTCGGCCACCACGTAATTCTTCCATCCCCCCTGGGTGCTGAACGTTCCATGCACCCTGGGCAGGGCCAGGTCCCACACCCCGAACATGCCCAATCCCTGCCGGCCCTGCGCACCTGCCACCAAGCGCCGCTTGATGCCCACCTCCAGCGCACTGTTGCCCGGCAGGTCGACGTCCGTCTGCAGAAATTCCACCGAGCCGGTAAACAGCCCGATCCTTTCCCCGAACATGTCACCGGTATCCAACTGCAGAATCTGCCCGCGGGCATTCAGCGCCGCCGCGTAGTCCTCCATCACCGTCGAGCCGCGGTTGGCGCTCGACGCAGGCAGGGCCGTCATACACAGCAGCGCAGCTGCCGCGATCCTTGCGTACATGGTGTCCCCCTCGTCGACGAAGCAGAGCTTACTTCGCGCTCGTCGGCACCCGCAAGGATGATTCCCCGCACGTCACAGCGTCCTGACCCGCCCCGGCGGCCCTGGAAACGCCGTTACTCAGATACGCGTCGTGGCCATGAACCGTTCGCGGTCCTGCTGCGTGCGGCGGCGGATCTCCTCCAGCGCCTGGCTTTCGGTCGCCTGCAGCATGGCCTCGAACAGACGCTGGAAGTGATGGCGCATCGCATTGCGCGCGGCCACCGGATCGCGCGCGCGCAGGGCTTCGAAGATCGCCATGTGCTCGTCGGCACGGCTGGCGCCATCATCATGGCAGACCCGTGCATAGACCTCGGTTACCCGCGGCAGTTCGCTGCGCATGCGCCAGATCTGCTGCACGAAGAACTCCACCACCGGGTTACCGGAAAGCCGTGCGATGGCCAGGTGGAAACGGCGGTCGTACTCGCCGGCTTCCGCGTCGCTCAGGTCGCGACGGCACAGCGCTTCGGCCAGCGCCTGCAGCTCGGCAATGCCGGCATCATCCAGATTGCTTGCCGCCAGAGCGGCGGCCTCGGCCTCGAATACCGCGCGGGCAGCGGTGAGGTCGAAGGCGCTGACATCCGGCAGCCCGCCGGGCGCCTGCGTCGGGCGCGGCTTCACATGCACGCCCGAACCGATGCGGATCGCGATCCAGCCCTGTGCTTCCAGTGCGATCTCGGCTTCGCGGATGGTGACCCGGCTGACACCGAACCGTTCGGCCAGTTCACGCTCGCCCGGCAGCCGCGAGCCCGGTGGAAATTCGCCGTCCTCGATCAGCTTGCGGAGCTTGGCAGCGATGGTCTGGTAAAGGCGGTTGGCGGACATGCGGCTGACCCTTGGCGATTCCTTCCCGGTCCCTGCCCTGCCACCGCGGCCGGCAAGGGTCCGGTTGGAGCGACGGCGCGACCACTGGCCGCGCCGCCCTGTTCAGAACTTGTATCGTACACCGAAATACGCACGTCGCCCGTAGGTCACCACTTCGCGGAAGTTCCCATAAAGCGGCTGGTAGGCCACGCGCGGCTCGTTGGTCAGGTTCATCAACTCCAGCGACAGCGACAACCGCTTGTTCACCCGGTAGCGCAGGCGCAGGTCCACGCTGGTGTTGTCATCGTAGTAGCGGTTCTGCTGTGCGGTGTTGCCGGTGAAGTCCTGGTAGTAGTGCGAGCGGAACTTGCCGATGGCCTGGATGTTGAAGCGCCCGACGTCCCAGTAGATCGAGCCGGACAGGACGTGCCGCGAGAAGCCGCTGAGGCCCGCCGGCGGCACGATCGCCGGAAGGATCGTGCCGTCACTGGCCAGCTGCTCGCCCAGTCGCGAGTCCTGGGTCCGGTAGTCGGCATCGGCGTAGTTGTAACTGACCTTGAAGCCCAGCCCGTCGAACGGCTTGGGCAGGTACGACAGTCGATGGGTGGCGGTCAGCTCGAAGCCGGTCAGCGTGCTGTCCTCGTCGGTGGTTACCTGCTGGCGTACCGGCACGGTCACGCTCTGGCCGTCGATGGTGTAGGTCTCCGGCACCAGCGCAGTGGCGGTGCCGCCGTTGAACTGCTTCCAGTACACCGCGCCGGCCAGCATCGTGTCCGGGTTCGGGTACCACTCCAGTGACAGGTCGCCGTTCCAGGACATCAGCGGCTGCGCGGCGGGGTTGCCGCTGGCGCTGATGTCATCCAGCGCGTCGGCCAGATTGCCGTAGGTGGCATCACTGCTCACGTTGATGGTGCGCCCGGCACCCAGCGCGGCGATGTCCGGCCGTGACATCGCGCGGTATGCACCGACCCGCAGCAACACGTCCGGGCGCAGTTCGAAGGCCGCGTTGAGGCTGGGCAGCAGCTTGTCGTTGCCCGCCTTGAACACCTGCGTGCTGTACGCACCGGTGGGTTGCAGGCGGATCGTGCCGTCACCATTGTCCTCGATACGCAGCCCGGTACGCACGCCTTCGGAGCGAACGTCGGTCTTGACCCAGCGCAGGCCGAGGTTGCCGGTCACCGGCAAGCCGAACAGGCTGCTGCTGAACTCCCCCATCAGATAGAGCGCGCGTGTCTTCTCGGTGATATCGACATTGTTCGGATCCTGGAAACCCGGATCCAACCCACTGTCGAGGCTGCCACGGAACGACTGGTACAGGCAGTTCGGATCGAAGTACGCCCACGAGGAGATCGTGTTGCCGCTGGCGGCATCCATGAAGTCATCCTGTGGGAACGGCGCGCGGCAGACCTGGTTGGCGGCGATGATCTTCGCCTTGTCGGCCGCCACGCGCTGGTCGTAATCGCTTACCAGGGTGTTGTCGCGCAGGCGGTAGTCCGCCTGGCTGGCACGCACGCCACCCTTGATACGGGTGAAGAAGCCGGACTCCGGCATGAAGCTGGCATCGAAGCGGCCGGCCTTGATCCTGTGGTCGTTCTCCGTTGCGCTGGAGGTGACGCGCGCCGCGCCGGTGTAGGCGTCCCAGTTGTTGGGGTCGAAGTTCGGCGCCAGCGCGACACTGGGCACTTCGCCGTGCCAGTCCCAGTCATAGTCCACGTAGCCGGTGGCACCACTGCTGATGCCCGGCACGATGGCATTGTTGACGTCGCGCTGGTTGGCACGAAGGCGGGTCATGCGCTCGCTGTCGAGGCGATTGGTGTGCGAGTACGAAAGATCCGTGGACAGTTCCCAGGCCGGGGTCGGTCGCAGGATCAGGTTCAGGCCACCCCCGGTGTACTCCTCACCACGCCAGTAGCGGTTTGAGGTGGAATCAATCGAGGTGCTGCCATGCAGGTGGCGCACGATGCCGTCCTCGTCCACCTCGCGCCGGGTGATGCCACGGCGGGCGTTGGACAGGCTCAGGTCGCTGCGGTTCTCGTACCAGTTGCGCTCGGTGTGTTCGAAGTCGAGGTTCACTTCAACCACGTCATTGGGCCGCCACTGCAATGCGGCGAACTCGCTCTGCCGGTCGTTACGCTCCTGCTTGAGCCGGTAGATGCGGCTGCTTGGCACCAGGTAGTACGGCGCGCCGTTGGCGATGGCCTGCGCGGACACTTCATTGCAGTTGGCATTGCCCACGTTCTGCGTGCCATCGCAGGCATACCAGGTGGAACCGCTGGTGATGCTCTCTTCCGGGTCGGTGCCGTCCAGGCGCTGGAAGCCCAGCGAGATGCCCAGCTTCTGCCCGTTGCCGAACTCGAACTGGTCGATGTAGCTGGCGGTGCCGCGATAGCCGATGCCGTCGTCGTCGCGGTACTTCTTGTCATACTCGGCCCAGCTGCCGCGCAGGTCCAGCTGCGCCGCACGCTTGCCGTACTCCAGTGGGCGCACTGTTTCCAGGCCGATGGTGCCAGCCACGCCGCCTTCGATGATGTCGGCGCGCTGTGTCTTGTAGATGGCCACCGTATTGATCAGCTCGGCGGGGAACATGTTGAAGTTCACCGAGCGGTCGCCGCTGCCGTTGGTGATCTCGCGGCCATTGAAGTTGGTGCTGCTGAGGAAGGCACCCAGGCCACGGATGGAGATTTCCGAGGCGCCGGTCTTGTCGCGGGTCGAAGCGGCGCCGGTCAGGGTCTCGATCGCATCGGCCAGCGAAGGCGCCGGCAGGTCGCCGATGTCATCGGCCGAGAGCACGTCGGCAATGACCGTGTCATCGCGCTTCTTGTTGATCGAACTCTGCATCGATTCGCGGATGCCGGTGACCTGCACCTGGTCCAGCGTGGTGGGATCCTGCCCTGCCGCGTCCTTGCCGGATTGCGCCTGGGCCGTGGGCAGCCCCGCCAGCACGGCGAGCAGCGCCACGATCAGGGGTGTGGGGGACAACGAGATGCTGTGCACTGCTCCGGCGGGTCGCCGCATGGTTTCCTCCTCCCAAAGGATCGCCTGCATGCCAGGCGTGGGACGCAGCTTCGGCACGGCGACATGACAATGTCAACCAATTGGTATGCGATTGTTCAAATGCCTTTGATCCATACCACTTTATCGCAATTTAATGTGCTCATGCAGCATGACTTTGCGCGAAAGCTGGCTTACAACAGACCCGAAAGTGGTATGCAGGCCCACCCTGAAACGACGGCCCGGCCGTCCCTGGAAGGATTTCATGCGCATTCACTCGCTGGCGCGTCACCGATCCAATGATTCATGGCTGTTTTGCCTGACCACTGGTCTGGCAATGTGCCTGACCACTTCAGCAGCAAGTGCAGCCAGCTGGCTCGTCCACGATGTCGCGGAGTTCACTACCGCCGCCTCGGCGCTGCAGCCTGGCGATGAGATCGTGCTGGCTGACGGCACCTGGACCGATGCCCGGCTGCTGCTTAAGGGTCAGGGCACGGCAGCCGCACCGATCGTGCTGCGCGCGCAGACCGCCGGCAAGGTCGTCCTCAGCGGACGCTCGGACCTGCGCCTGGCCGGGAACTACCTGCAGGTGTCCAACCTGGTGTTCCGCAACGGCTATGCGCCGGGTGATGCGGTGGTGGCGTTCCGCGAGTCGAGCAAGGCCGTCGCCAGCAACAGCCGCGTCACCGGCCTGGTGATCGATGACTACACCAACCCGGATGCCAGCGACCAGGACTACTGGGTATCGCTGTATGGCAGCAACAACCGGTTGGATCACAGCCAGTTGCGCGGCAAGACCAACGCCGGGCCGACCGTGGTGGTGGTGCGCGATGCCACCCAGGGCCTGGACAACCAGCACCGTATCGACCACAACTGGTTCGGGCCGCGCCCGGCGCTGGGCGTCAACGGGGGCGAAACGATCCGCGTCGGCACCAGCGACAGCTCACTGAGCGATTCCAACAGCACGGTGGAGAACAACTGGTTCGAAGGCTGCGACGGCGAGACTGAGATCATCAGCAACAAGTCCGGCGGCAACACCTACCGCGGCAACGTGTTCTACCGTTCGGCCGGCGCGTTGACCCTGCGCCATGGCAACGGCAACCGGGTGATCGACAACGTCTTCCTCGGCGATGACAAGGCCGGCACCGGCGGCGTACGCATCATCAACGCCGACCAGACCGTCAGCAACAACTACTTCGAGCGGCTGGCCGGGTCCAGCAACCGCTCGGCACTGGCGGTGATGGATGCGCAGGCCAGTCCTCCGCTGTCCGGCTATGCGCCGGTGGTGAATGCCACGATCAATCGCAACACCTTAGTGGACGTGGCGAAGATCAGTTTCGGCGTCGGCCACGATGAAGCCAAAGGCATCGTGGTCGCCGCCAGCAGCAGCCGCTTCACCGGCAACCTGATCGTCAACCGCAACAGCAGCAACCCACCAACTGCCGCCAGTTCGCTGGCCGGCATCGACTTCAGCGGCAACGTGCAGTCGCCGGCAGCCAGCACCGTGTTCCCGGGTGGCGTAGAGGGCCGTGGCGTCAGCCTGCAGCAGGCTGCCAGCGGATTGTGGGTGGCCACGCCTGCCCTGCCCGCCGTGGGCGCCGATCCTGCCCTGGCGATGACCGCGCGCGAGGCGACCGGCGTCGCCTGGTATCCCAAGGTGGGCGAAGTTGCCCTGTCACGCACCCGCAATGGAGTTGATCGATGAGGTTGCAGCCGCTGTTCGTCTCCCTGGCCTTGACCTGTCCCGTTGCCTTGATGCCGGCCCCGCTGCTGGCGGCTCCGGCCACCGTCGCGCGACAGGCCGAAGCCGCACCGGTGTTGGTCACCGCCGCACAGTGGCAGCAGATGGCCAGCGAAGGCCGCCGCTACCCGTGGTTCGCCAAGGAGCAGGCGCGCACCGAGGCAACACTGAAGAAGATGATGAAGGCCGGCATCGACGTGCCGGTGCCCAGGGACAAGGGCGGCGGGCGCACCCATGAACAGCACAAGCGCAACTACCAGGCACTGTTGGCGGCGGGCACGCTGTACCGGTTGACCGGCGACAGGGCCTACGTGGACTACGCGCGCGACATGCTGCTGCAGTACGCCCAGCTTTACCCCACGCTGGGCCCGCACCCGGAGGGTCGCGGCCAGATTCCCGGCCGCGTGTTCTGGCAGGTGCTCAACGATTCGGTGTGGCTGGTCAACGCCATCCAGGGCTATGACGCGATCCGTGACGCGCTGTCCGCCGAGGACCGCGACACCATCGAATCGAAGGTGTTCCGGCCGATGGCCGAGTTCCTCGTCAGCGAACCGAAGAACTACGACCAGATCCATAACCACGCCACGTGGGCGGTGGCCGCCACCGGCATGACCGGCTACGTGCTGCGCGACCAGGAACTGGTGGAGAAGTCCCTGCGCGGCAGCCAGAAGGACGACAAGTTCGGCTTCCTGCGGCAGATCGACCTGCTGTTCTCGCCCGATGGCTACTACGAGGAAGGCCCTTACTACCAGCGCTATGCACTGGCGCCGTTCCTGCTGTTCGCCAACGCCATCGAACGCAATGAGCCGCAGCGGAAGATCTTCGCGCGTCGCGATGGCGTGCTGCTGAAGGCGGTGGATGTGCTGGTGCAGTCCAGCTATGGCGGCCTGTTCTTCCCGATCAACGATGCGATCCTGGACAAGGGCATCGACACCGAAGAGCTGGTGGCCGGCATCGGCATCGCCTATACGCGCACCAGTGATGACCGCCTGTTGTCGGTGGCCCAGCAGCAGAAACGCCTGCTGTTGTCACCCGAAGGCCTGCAGGTGGCGCAGGCACTGTCCGCCAACAAGGCCAAGCCCTTCGACTACCGCCCGATGCTGCTGCGCGATGGCCCCGACGGCGACCGCGGCGGCCTGGCGATCCTTCGCATGAACGGCGAACGCGGCCAGGCACTGGTGCAGAAGGACACGATGCAGGGCATGGGACACGGCCACTTCGACAAGCTCAACTGGCTGTTCTACGACAACGGCAACCCGGTGGTGACCGATTACGGCGCCGCCCGCTTCCTCAACGTGGAAGCCAAGCGCGGTGGCATCTACCTGGCCGAGAACCGCAGCTGGGCCAAGCAGACCGTGGCCCACAACACCCTGGTGGTGGACGAGCAGAGCCACTTCATGGGCGACTGGAAGCGTGGCGAGGAACATGCCCCGCAGGTGCGCTTCTTCCAGGCCGATGCCGATACCCAGATCGCCTCGGCAACGATGCGCGATGCCTATCCCGGCGTGGCGTTCACCCGCACCCAGGCGCTGCTGCGCCACCCCGACCTGGGCCTGCCGGTGGTGCTGGACCTGCTGCAGGTGCACGGCGACAAGGCCGCGCGCTACGACCTGCCGCTGCACTTCAACGGCCACATCGTCACCACCGGCTTCGAGGCCGAGCACTTCCCCAGCCAGCGCCCGGTGCTGGGCAAGGACAACGGCTACCAGCACCTGTGGCTGGATGCACGCAGCAAACCCGGCAGCGAGCCGCGGTCGCTGGCGTGGCTGCTGGACGGGCGCTTCTACACCTACCGCTTCGGCAGCAGCGCGCCGGCGCAGGCGCTGCTGGTGGAAAGCGGCGCGAACGATCCGGAATTCAACCTGCGCCGTGAGCCTGCCCTGCTGCAGCGCGTGGACGGCCAGAAGGAGGTCACCTTCTTCAGCGTGCTGGAGCCGCATGGGGAGTACAACGGCACCGCCGAGTACGTGCATGGCGCCGACAGCCGCATCAGGGAGATCGTGCGTACCCGCGGCAGCGATGCCGAGGTGATCGAGCTGCGCCTGGCCAGTGGCGCGCGCATCGCCCTCGGCGTGGCCGACGACAGCAGCGCCAAGGGCGAGCACAGCGTGAGCGTGGACGGCCATGCCTACCGCTGGAGCGGCAGCCACGCACGCATGGACCGCAGCAAGGGTGACGGCAAATGAACGGCCCTGCGGTGGTGGCCAACCTGCGCAAGGTGCCGGTGCGTTCAGCCGTGCGCTGGCTGATCGTGGGCCTGATTGCCGTTGCCACGATCATCAACTACATCGACCGCAACGCACTGGCGGTGATGTGGCCGGAAATCGCCAGGGAAGTGGGCGCGACCAAGGATGACTACGCCCTGCTGGTGACGGTGTTCATGCTGTTCTACGCCGCCGGCCAGTTCCTGTTCGGCCGCCTGTTCGACATGATCGGCACGCGCCTGGGTTTCGCCCTGTCGATCAGCGTGTGGTCGATCTCCATCGCCCTGCACTCGATCACCCATTCGATGCTGTCCTTCAGCCTGGTGCGGGCGATGCTCGGCATCAGCGAGGCCGGTGCGTGGCCGGGCGCGGTGAAGGCCAATGCCGAGTGGTTCCCGGCGCGCGAGCGCGCATTGGCGCAAGGCGTGTTCAACGCCGGCGCGTCGATCGGCGCGATCGTTTCCGCGCCGGCCATCGCCGGCCTCTACCTGTGGCTGGGCTGGCGCGGTACCTTCGTGCTGGTCGGTGCCATCGGTTTCCTGTGGCTGCTGCCGTGGCTGCTTGTCTACCGCGCCGGGCCGGACAAGCACCCGTGGGTGAGCGATGCCGAGCGCCGGCTGATCCAGGAAGACCAGGCCGGGCAACAGGCGGTGGTGGCGCCGAAGGCCAGCGTTCGTGAGCTGCTGGCCCACCGGCAGAGCTGGGGCATGCTCGCCTGCCGCTTCCTGCTGGACCCGATCTGGTGGCTGTTCGTGTCCTGGCTGCCGATCTACCTGGCTGAAACCTTCGGCTTCGACATCAAGCAGATCGGCCTGTTCGCCTGGGTGCCGTTTGTCGGCGCGATGCTGGGCAGCCTGAGTGGTGGCTGGTTGTCCGGGCGCCTGATCCGCGCCGGGCGCAGCGTGGACCGCGCCCGCAAGCTGTCCATAACGCTGGGCTGCGTGGTCATGGCTCCTTCCCTGCTGGGTGCCGTGCTGGCCAACCAGCCGCTGCTGGCGGTGCTGGCAATCGCTGCGGTGCTGTTCGGCTTCCAGGTGGCCATCGGCAACATCCAGACCCTGCCGGGCGACCTGTTCGACGGCCGCTCGGTGGGCACGCTGGCAGGCCTGGGTGGCCTGGCTGCCGTGGCCGGCACCTTGATCACCACTTGGCTGGTGCCGGTGCTGACCCGCCACTCCTATGCCCCGATCTTCATCCTCGTTGCCGCCCTGGTGCCGCTGTCGCTGGCCGCGCTGTGGTGGTGGACCGGCCCTATCCGGAAGCTCGACCGCCGCGGCGGTTGAGCCCACGTTTTTCATCCCCCCGCAAACCAAGGAGTTTTCCGCATGTCGTTCCAGGACAAGGTGGCCATTGTCACCGGCGGTGGCCGCGATATCGGTCGCGCCGTTTCGATCAAGCTGGCTGCCGCCGGTGCACGCGTCTGCATCAACTACGCCAATGACGAGGCCAGTGCCCAGGAAACGCTGGCACGGATCCAGGCGGCCGGTGGCCAGGCCATGGTGCATCGCGCCGACGTCACCGATGCCACGGCCGTCGCCGGCCTGGTCGCTGCGGCACAGGCCGCGTTCGGCGAGCGCATCGACCTGCTGGTGAACGTGGCCGGTGGCATGGTGCAGCGCCGGCCGCTGGCCGACATCGACCCGGTGTTCTTCCACACCGTGATGGACCTGAACCTGACCTCGACCTACCTCACCACCCACGCGGTGGTGCCGCACATGCGCGAAGGCGCGGCCATCGTCAACTTCGCCTCGCAGGCAGGTCGTGATGGCGGCGGCCCGGGCGCATCGATCTACGCCACCGCCAAGGCGGCGGTGATGACCTTCACCCGCGCCATGGCCAAGGAGCTGGGGCCGAAGGGTATCCGGGTGAACGCGCTGTGCTGCGGCATGATCGCCACCCGCTTCCACGATGAATTCACCAAGCCGGAAGTACGCACGGCCGTTGCCGGCGCCACCCCGTTGCGCCGCCAGGGCGCGCCGGACGAAGCCGCCGACGCTGCGGTGTTCCTGGCCTCGGATGCGGCGGCGTTCATTACCGGCGCGAATCTGGACGTCAACGGCGGCACCTACTTCTCCTGACACCTGACCGGACTCCTGCCCATGCAGCGCTGGACACTTCTGTTTTCATTGACGCTCTGCTCCGCCATGACGGCGCCCGCCGTGTGGGCCGCACCCGTGTGGGTCACTGCCTGGACGGCCGCGCCCGCGCCCGACCGCAAGGACGGAACGTCCGAGGCACCCGTACAGTTCGCCGCACAGACCGTGCGCCAGGACATGCGTATCGGCAGCCGTGGCGATGCGCTGCGGCTGCGCATCAGCAACGAGCTCGGCACGACGCCCTTGCGGGTCGAGGACCTGCGTGTGGGAGTGAAGGACGGCAAGGCCGCACCGCTGCCGGTAACGGTGGATGGCCGCGCGGTCATCGAGGTGCCGGTCGGAGCCGCGCTGCTGAGCGACCCGGTGCGGATGCCGGTGGCGGCGCTGCAGGAGATCAGCGTGAGTGCCTATTTCCCGCAGCCCACCCGCCCCGCGGTGCGCCGCACCGAGCTGCGGGTCGCAGATGGCAAGCAGACAGCCGTCGCCGACAGCGTGCGGCTGAGCTACCAGCAGAACGTGTTCTCGGCAGTGATGGTGCAGCGTGATGATCGTCCCCAGGTAATCGTGGCGCTGGGCGATTCCATCACGGAAGGCGCCACCGCACGCCGCGGCAGCTTCAACCAGTGGCCGGAGCGATTGGCGCAGCGCCTGCAGCAGGCCTGCCCGAACCGGTTCGTGGTGCTCAACCAGGGCATCAGCGGCAACAAGCTGCTTGACCACGGCCGCAGCCACAGTGCGCTGTCACGATTGGATCGCGATGTGATCGCGGTGGCCGACGCCGATCAGGTGATCCTGTTCGAAGGCATCAATGACATCCGCCACGGTGGTGGCGCGCAGCCGCTGCCTGGACGCAGTGCGGCGGACATGCTGCTGGGCTATCAGCAGGTTGCGGCGCGGCTGCATGCGCACGGCATCCGCGCCTGGCTGGGTACGTTGACCCCGTTCGGCGGTTCCGAGCGCTACGAGCCCGTGTCCGCCGCCACCCGCACCACGATCAACCAGTGGGCACGCGGCGGCAACAGCGGCTTCGATGGCATCATCGATTTCGATGCCGCGCTGCGTGACCCGAAGGCAGCCGAATCGTTGCCCAACGAGATCACCCGCGACCATCTGCATCCCAACGACGAAGGCTACCGGCGCATGGCCGATGCCATCGATCTGCGCATGCTGGGCTGCACCACCCCCGAGTGAGAGAGAACCGATGAGCCGCGTCGTTTGTTTCGGTGAGTTGCTGCTGCGCCTGGGTGCACCCGGTCGTGAACTGCTGCTGCAGACGCCGCAGCTGCAGGTTCATGTGGGAGGTGCCGAGGCCAATGTGGCGGTCTCGCTGGCCAGCCTGGGCCACGATGTGCAGATGGTCAGCACGGTACCCGGTAACGCGCTGGGCCGGCATGCTGTGGCCGAGCTGCGGCGGCATGGCGTGGGCGTGGGCGCCGTGCGTGAAGTGGAGGGTGATCGCATGGGCCTGTACTTCCTGGCGACCGGTGCGGTGCAGCGCGCCAGTGAAGTGGTGTATGACCGGGCCGGTTCTGCATTCGCAAACAGCAATGCCAGTGACCATGCGTGGCCTGCCCTGCTGTCCGGCGCGCACCTGCTGCATGTCTCGGGCGTGAGCCCGGCGCTGGGCGCCAACGTGGCCGAGTCGGTGCTGGGTGCCGTGCGTGCGGCTCGCGCGGCCGGTGTGCAGGTGTCCTTCGACGGCAATTATCGTCCCTCACTGTGGCGACGCTGGGATGGCGACGCAGCGGCGATCCTGCGTGAGCTGTTCGCCGAGGCCGACATTGTCTTTGCCGATCATCGGGACATCGAACTGGTGCTGGGGCTGCACTTCGCGCAGGACGATGCGGTCGCCCGAACCGAGGCCGCTGCGGCCGCTGCTTTTGCCGCGTTCCCGCACCTGCGGTGGCTGTCCTGCACCCAGCGCGAGGTGGTGAGTGCAGACCATCACATCCTGGGCGCGCTGCTGCTCGGCCGCGACGGCACGCGGGCGCAGGCACCACCGCGCCCGCTGCCCGGTATCGTTGATCGCATCGGGGGCGGCGATGCCTTTGCCGCCGGCATCCTGCACGGATTGCTGTCCGGGCTCGACGCAGAAAGCACCGTGGGCTTCGGACTGGCTGCGGGCGCGTTGAAGCACGCCATTCCCGGCGACTTCAGCCCGGTCGCTGAGGCGCAGGTGCTGGCTCTGCTGGGCAATGGAGGTGCCGATGTCCAGCGCTGAATGCCGAGCGCGCGCGGTCACCCCGCCGGGGTGGCGACGAAGCGACGGTTGGGACGCAGATAGATGCTGCCGGAACGGGCATCCAGCAGGATATTGAACTGCTGCAGGACTTCGCTGCCAAGCGTCCCGTCGTCCGTGGAGCCATCGTCATCGACGGTGATCGAGGCTTTCGGCTCCTTCAGTTGCAGGGTCGAGATGCTGGCCACGGGCACGCGCACGTCCACCGCGCGGATCTTCCGGCCCGCGCTGCCGCTGAACTGTGATGTTCCAACTCGTTCCGGAAACGCTTCCTGCAGGCGGTGGGCGGTGCCGAAGGCATAGGACAGGTCGATGTTGCCGTTGCTGCCGGTGTCCAGGGTAAGCCAGGGTGTGAAAGTGCTGTTGCCGTTGCCGAGCGTGACCTGGATGGCCGGAATGTTGTCAATCCAGCGCACGGTGGCCCGGACATACCCGGCAAGGTCGGGAACCTCGTCATGCAGACGCAGCAGGCTGCGGTCGTAGTCGATCTCCAGCACCTTGCCCTGGAAGAAGGTCCAGCCCAGTACCGCATCGAAGGGGCGCCCCGTGTAGTCGATCACCACGGCTCCCATCGGTCGCTGCACGCCGCCGATCTGCACGGCGTTGTGCGTGCTGTAGTCGAGAAGCGTGACGCCATCGGAACCGGTGTTCTCACTCTGGTCGTCAATGACCAGCTTCGCGTCCTGCTGGATGTGCCTGGCAACGGCCATGGCCGACGCGCCTGTATCGACGAGAAAGCGCAGTGGTCGGGAGCCGTTGATCGTGCCCTCCACGTAGATCCGGTGATCCTTGCCCAGCTCGAAGGGAACTTCAGTGACCGCAGCACCTGCTGCGAAGGGCACCAGCATGATCAACATCGCGCATGGAAGCGCAGTACGAGGCAGTTCGCACATCCGAGGGCTCCTTCGGTCAGTAGAGCTGCAGCAGCGGTTGCCCGGCTCATTACGGGTTGGATGCAGCTGCCAGTGAAAAGGTTTAATGCGCCGGAACTGCTTCACCTGTACGCCACCAGGACGGGATCATCGTCCGGAGATCCACGCCTCAAGTGCCGGGGTGTCCCGCATGTCGCCGGTATAGCGATGATCGGGCACGTGCGGTTCGTTCGAACCACGCACCCGCCCCCGGAATACCTTCATCGGCACCGAAATCCTGGCCAGCCCGCTTGGCAGCCGCTCCGGCCTGACATCCATGTAGAGGCTGTCGGCCGAAGTTTCGACGCCGACCTGCATTGCGCCCAGCCGTTTCCACAGATCCAGCGCATCGAGGCAGGCCGAGCCGCAGGAAGCATCGGCCACGATCACCACCCTGCCCGTGTGTCCGGATCCGGCCTGCTCTACCTGCGATACCGCGGCGGCCGGATCATTGGCCGGTTCCCGCCACAATGGCTGGCCTTGCTCTCTTGCCTGCGCCATCCCTTCGGTCACGGACTGCAGCATGTGTAGCAACGCCGGTGATGCGTCAGCTGCCTGCTTCAGTTTCTCCAGAAAGCCACGCAGCTGTGCGATGTTGGGCTCGGACGCCCGCCACTCCACCCAGCTGTCGTCACGCACTGCGTCCACGGCCTCGCGCCTCCAGATCAACCGCGCCAGCTCGATGCTCCAGTGCGACGCACCACCGCTGTTGCCGCGCACATCGAGCACAACCCATGGCGCCTGCCGCAACGCATCAGCCACCGGGGTGAGTTGCTGCAGCATCCGGGTCAGCTCCTTGAAATTGGCCGCAGTGGGATCGGCATTGAAGCTGCTTGTGGTGATCCAGTAGCCGCCATTGGGCATCGTGTGCCAGCCATTGGCCGGTCGGAAGCTGCGCCGGGTGTCGGCCAGCCGCTCCTTGCGCTGTGCGGCCTGCAGCGGCTGCCACTGCAGTGCATAGGATTTCTCGCGTCCGTCCACCAGGAAAACGCAGGTGCGCAGTGCCGGCACGTAAGGATTGCCCTGCTCCAGCAATACCTCACCGCCGCCGTGGATGCGGCTCGCCTGCAGGTTCCAGCGCCCGCTGAAGTCCCCGATCCTGCGCGCAGCCAGCGTCTGTGCATCGATGCCATCACAGGACAGCAATCGTGCTCCAAGTGGCGGATGGCCTGGGCCACCGTCCACGGTCATGACCACCTGCGTGTCGCCATCGAAGCCGGTCAGGAAGCCGGGCCACTGCGTTGGAAGATCGGGAGCGTCGGCAAGCGCGTTGAGGCTGACGTGGCCGTCATTGAAGGAGGCCGCGTAACCCTTCATGGCCCACCAGTAGCCCGCGAAGCTGTCGACATTGGCCGCGCGCGAGCGGGCAAGCGCCGAGGCAGCCTCCAGCTGCGGAAGGAAACCGGGATTCCGCGAATCCACGGCGCCCGGATGGCTACCGCGCATGGCCGCGTTGGCAGCGTCCAGATCCTTCGACAGCGTGTCCGACCAGGCGATCGGCGCACCCTGTGCGGTGGGCGCCGCAAGCACTGCACCGAGCAGCAGCCCTGAAATGACCATGGATTCATCCCTTTCCCGGACCAAACGCCGGTCTCGCAGTTTTCCAGCCTGGCGTACCGCGCCCGCCGCAACGGGCGCGGCCTTCCATCAATGCAGCGGCACCTTCAGCACCGAAGGCGCGTTGGCAGGCGAACTGAAGGTCACCGTACCTCCCAACTGGCTGATACCCGAGTAGCGCAGATCCACCGTATCAACCACCAGGGTCAGGCGGCTGCCAGCCGGAATGTTCCAGCTGCTGGCTTCCAGCCGCAGGTCGATGGTCTTCGCCTGCCCCGGCGTGACACCGCGCAGCGTGTAAGGCTTGTGGCTGATCAGCTGGCCATTGCCCAGCACGTCCTCGGCATACAGGTAGGCATACAGCGTGGTGTTGGCGCGGCTGGGCGTGACGGTCAAGCGCACTTCCGGCGTGCCGTCCAGGCGCTGCGCACTCCACTGGATCGGCCCCTGCCACACACCTGCGGCGTTGCGGCCCACGAACGGCACATAGGCGCCCGGCGGCAGATTGATCATCTGCAGCGCGCCGGAGGCCATCGCCACGCCAGAATTGGCAGCGGTCAGCAGGCCGCTGCCGATACGGTAGTTCCAGCCGGTGCTGCTTCCACTTTCGGCCAGGCCTCCGGTGGGCAGCAGCAGCCCTTTGGGTGCGGTCAGCGCATAGCTGATGGCGCCGGCATTGGTCGCCTGCCAGTTCGCATACGTGCTCCAGCTGCCCTTCTGTGACTTCAGCTGCACCGCAGGCTGCCGGTCGATGCCATTGGCCACGCCCTTCAGGTAATGGTCGAACCAGTCGCCCACCGAATCGTAGACCTCGTTGGGAACACCCAGTGCGCCAAAGGCTTCGTTGAGCGCGTGATCGCCATGGCGCAACTGCAGCTGCTTGGGGCCCTTCAGGCGGTTGAAGAAATCGACCAGCTGGCCCGGCGGGAACAGGCTGTCGTTGAAGGCGTTGGCCAGGAACACCGCTGGCTGGTTGGCGTTGATCTCATCGATGCTGGCCCCGGGGCTGCGCTGCGCCGCCACCGGCAGCAGCGAGTCCACCGCGCCCTGGTAGTTGCCGACCAGCACATTGCGATTGATGGTGGACAGCTCCGGTCCCGGGCGACCGGTGGCCAGGCCTGCGGCAACCAACAGCGCGATGCCCTGTGCGCTGGGGGTGTCGTTGCTGTACAGCGAGGCCTGCAGGTCGGCCCATCCACTCAGTGCAGCCACTGCCTTGATGCGCGGATCGCGTGCGGCCGCCAGCAGGCTGGTGCCGGCCCCATAGGAGATGCCCGATACGCCGATTCGTGACGGGTCGGTGCGGGTGTTGTCCAGCGCCCAGTCAATCAGTGCACTGACGTCCTCCACCGTGGCCGGCCCGGCGATGTCGATGCTGCCGCCGGATTCCCAGAAGCCACGCGAGCTGTAGCTGATGACCACATAGCCGCGCCGGGCCAACGACTGCGCCACGCCCACGTACTCCACGCTGGGCACCGCCCAGCTGCTGGGCATCACCAGCAGCGGATACCGTCCGCTGCCCGCGTCCTGCGGTTCGATGACGAATGCCCCGAGAGGCGTTCCATCCCAGCTGGGAATGGTGCGATGGGTGGTCTTGATCGTGGCCGCCCAGGCGGTGGGCGCCAGCCCGGGCAGCAGGATCAACAGCAGCACTACCTTGCGCATCGTGGTCTCTCCCCGTCGGTGGTGGTGCAACGGGTTGGACCGTACCAGTGCGAATGGTGGGTGGCACCTTGCGACGCAGCATGACCGTTGCTGCACTGTCGCAACCTTTGAATCGATGCTATGACGGGACCTTCCCAAGGACGGATGGATAATGAGACCCCGGCCGCTTTCACTTGTCGCCCTGTTGCTGGTTGCCGTTGGCCCCGTGTCCGCGGAGGATCCTGCGCTGTCCGACGTGACCGCTGGCGCAGTCTTCGAAGAGGCGCAAACGCTGTGCCAGGCCGACAACGGTCGACTTTGGGGAGCGTCGCTGTGTGGGCCAATGATGCTGGTGGACAGGACCAGTCGCCGGGTCACGGCATCCCGTGCAGATGCACAGGGCAACCTGCAGGCGCGTGGAGAGGTTTTCATCGGCCAGCTTCCGCCGGACGCGATCATCGCCAACACCGCCGTCGAATGGTCCGGCACCCGCTGGACGCAGCTGCTCTGGCCGCTGCCGCAGGACGAAAGCCGGCGACGCACGCTGCTGGCCCACGAGATGTTCCACCGCCTGCAACCCGCGCTGTCGATCGCAGCGCCGGCAGAGGACGGCAATGAACACCTCGACACGCTTGAAGGACGCTATTGGCTGCAGCTGGAATGGCGCGCACTGGCGGATGCGCTTGCGGCCACCGATGCAGTGGCGCAGCACACTGCGATGATGGATGCGCTTGCATTCCGCGCCGAACGCCACCGTCAGTTCCCTGCGGCCGCGCAGGACGAAGCCGCGCTGGAATTGAACGAGGGCCTGGCTGAATACACCGGCGTGGTCGTCGGCAACCCGTCACCCGCGACACGCGTCCAGGCGGCGCTGCATGACCTCCGGGCGCACGTTGCTGATCGCAGCTTCGTCCGCTCTTTCGCCTACGCCACCGGCCCGGCCTATGGCCTGCTGCTGGACCAGGCGGCCCCCGGTTGGCGCAGCGATCTCGCCCACCACGCCCGGGATCTCGGCACGCGCCTGGCCGAAGCGACCGGTGCACCTCCACAGACGGACGTTACCGCACTGCGGGCAGCTGCCGCGCGCTACGACGGGCCAGCACTGCGCGAAGCTGAAACGCTGCGCGAACAGCAGCGCCTGGCGCAGCTGGAACACAATCGTGCGCGCTTCGTGACAGGCCCGGTCGTGCGCCTGGACCTGCGCAGCATGCGCATCCAGTTCAACCCCAACACGATGCAGCCGTTGCCTGGCCGTGGCACGGTATATCCAACGATGCGGCTGACCGACGTCTGGGGCAGCCTGGAAGTCACCGACGGTGCGTTGATGCAGAGCGACTGGAAGGCGGTGTTCGTGCAGGCGCCCGCAAATACTGAGCCGCCGCTGCAGGGGCCGGGATGGTCGCTGGACCTGAAGCCGGAGTGGTCGCTGGTGCCGGGAACACGCAATGGCGACTACGTGTTGAAGGCGAACCCCTGACGACCGCTGCAGGCGTCGCGATGCCCTAGCACGCCTGGGTTTCAGTCACGCCCTGCTCCATCTGACACATCTCCAGTGCTTGCGCGCTGTCACAGCTTGGTCTTTTCGTCGTTGACCGAAAGACGACAGCTTGTGACGCTTACGACACCGCACGGCCCCACGGCCCTGTCATCGCGGTCACGTCCTACCGCAATCCGCAGCACCCGTCTCCGCAACGCCCTCCCATGACTTCGCCCCGGCCTGGTTGTGGCGGACGGCTGCGCCCTGAACTTTTGCTGGAGAACCGCAATGCGCCTTGCAACCTTCTTCTTCGCGTTTGTCCTCAGTGCCTTCGCCGGCGCTGCCCAGGCCCAGGTCGTCACCCTCAACAAGGGCGGCTTCGTGCTCACCTACGACTGCAGCATCCACAGCGCCACCCGCTACGAATACACCCTGACCGCAGACACCGGTTCGGCCGCGCGCCCGTCCAGCTTCTACAAGGATCCGGACCTGCCGGCAGGCTGCCTCGGCCAGACCAGCACCGCTTCCTACGCCAGCATCAGATCCGGCTATGACCGCGGTCACCTGGTGACCTCCAACCACATGGACTACAACGCGACCTACATCCGCCGCGCCAACTACATGACCAACATCGTTCCGCAGGTGTCCAGCTTCAACCAGGGCATCTGGGTGAAGGCCGAGAACGTGGCCGAGTGCTACCGCGACATCGCGCCGGTGGATGTCTATGGTGGCGTGGTCTACGGCGACGCCTCCAACGACTACTTCCTTTCCAGCCACGGCATCCCGACGCCGGAGTTCTTCTGGAAGACCATCATCACCCGTGACCCGAACACCGGCACCGCCAAGGCGATCAGCTGGATCATTCCCAACGAAGCCAATCTGGGCAGCCTCGACAGCTATCTGGTGACCATCGCCGATCTGGAGGAGCTGCTGGGTGCGAGCTACGTGGCGATCAACGCACCGGCCTCGTTGAAGAACATGCTGCCGGCCAGCACCTGGCCGCAGCCGGCGGGTTGTGACCTGGGCTGACCGGCCGGCCGGGAATGGGTGGCACCCGGTCCGGGTGCCACACAGGGATGGCTGTGGGAAAATGGCGGGCAATTGCACCACTGCATTGCCCCCCCCTGGAGCTGTAGATGTCCCGTTTCCCGTTTGATGCCGTGCTGTTCGACTGCGACGGCGTACTCGTCGATTCCGAGCCGCTGGTCGCCCGCGTTCTCTCGGAAATGCTGACCGCACGTGGCTGGCCGCTGACCCCGGCGCAGGCGGGTGAAGTCTTCCTCGGCCAGTCCGTGGCCCATCTGGCTGGCCTGATCGCAGAGCGCACCGGCAAGGCGTTCACCGAGGAATGGCTTGAAGAGTTCCGCCAGCAGCGCAACCAGGCACTGGAACGTGACCTTGAAGCGATCCAGGGGGCACCCGAGGCCGTGCGTGCGATCGCTGCGGCCACCGGCGGGCGGATCGCCTGCGCTTCCGGTGCCGACCTGCACAAGGTGAAGCTGCAGCTGGGCAAGGTCGGCATCCTTGATGCCTTCGGTGCCCATGTGTTCAGTGGCCAGGACATGCCGCGCACCAAGCCGCACCCGGACGTGTACCTGGCTGCAGCCGCAGCGCTGGGCGTCGACCCGACGCGCTGTGCAGTGATCGAGGACACCGTCACCGGCGCCACTGCGGGCGTTGCCGCAGGCGCCACCGTGTTCGGCTTCAGTGAGGGTGGCCCGCACCACAGTACGCCCGAAGCCCTGCGCGCAGTCGGTGCAAAGGTGATTTTCCAGCGCATGGACCAGCTGCCGGGCCTGCTTGCCGCCTACGCGGTGGACGCCGTCGCCTGACCCTGCTCAGCCCGCAGTGCCCAGTGCGGCGCTGCGGCGCTTTCCGGCGTAGTGCAGCGCGAACAGGTACAGGCCGGTGAACAGTTGCAGGAACAGCGGCGGCAGCGGCGAATAGGTGATCCACGCTGCAGGTTCGCCCTGCCCCAGCCCGCGAACGGCGAAGTTGGCGATCACCGCCAGGGTGAACACGATCGAGGTCCAACGATGCACGGGCCGTGCCCAGCCACCGCGGCTCATTGCCGGCGCCTCGCTTCGGAACGGGCTTCGATCATCTTCCAGCCATTGCCTGATGGGTCACGGAAACCGGCGTCGATGGCGCCATAGCGCTCGATCGGCTCCTGGGTGAATTCCACACCCTGTGCCAGCCATTGCGTGTAGCGCGCCTGGCAGTCATCCACGGCCAGCACCAGCGGCGGCATTGCGCCCTTGGCCACCAGCTGCTGCAGCGCAAGCGTGGTAGCGGCGTCGTGGGTGGGCGGGCCTGGCACGAACAGGCCCAGCTGGAAACCGTCCTGGCCCGGGCTGCGTACCGTCAGCCATCGGTAGCTGCCATTGCGTACGTCGGTATGCACTTCGAAGCCGAGCTTGCCGACGTAGAACGCCAGCGCCTCATCCTGGTCGCGCACATACAGGCCGACCGTGTTCACAGTGTTCGTCATGGGACCTCCCTCAGGTAGGGTCCACGTTAGCAACCGCCTCGCGGCGGCGCTTCTCCAAAACCGCGATCTTCAGGTCCGGGCGCTGCGCGGCGCGTGCATGGCATTCCGGCACGCTGGCCGACGCCGCCTGGCCCGCACGCTCACGCTCACGCACATTGCCCGGGCTGTCACCGGTGATGTCACGGAAGATGCGGCCGAAGGTACCCAGACTGTTCCACCCGGTCTGCGCGGCGATTTCGGTGACCGGCAACTCGGTGTCACGCAACATCGCCACGGCCCGTTCGATGCGCCGGCTGAGGAGATAGCGGTGCGGTGGCAGCCCGAAGGCCTGCTTGAACGAGCGGGCGAAGTGCGCCGGCGACACCGCACTGACCTCGGCCAGGCGCGCGACCGGCCATTCCTCATGGCTGGCGCGGTCCATCCGGTCCTTGGCACGCAGCAGGCGCCGCAGCAGTTCGGGGCTCTGGTTCATGGCACCACCGCCTGGGCCAGGTAGTGGCGTGCCGCGTGCCGCGCCTCAGCGGCCTGCTCGACCAGCCAGTCACGCAATGCAATGACCTTGGCACTGCCATTTCGCGCCGTGGGTGCCACGAACCAGAAGCTGCGACCGTCGCTGGCGACACCCGGATGCGCCTGCACCAGCCGCCCGCTGTCCAGCTCGGCCTGGAAAAGGATCGGCGAACCAATGGCAATGCCTTGCCCGGCGATCGCGGCGCCGACATCCAGATGTTCGACGGCAAAGGGCGCGACGAAACTCTCCGGTGGCGGCGGTGGAATGTGTCCGTGCGCGGCAAACCACAGGGCCCACCAGTCCGGCCGCCCGAGCAGGGGAATCTCCAGCGCGCTGCTGCCCAGCCCACGCGCCTCGTGCAGCAGCGCCGGCGCACACAACGGTGTGAACACGCTGGGAAACAAGGGAGTTGCCTGAAGACCCGGCCATTCGCCCTGGCCATTGCGGATGGCGGCATCGAAGTGACCGGCAGCCAGATCCTGCGGCGCTGCCGACAGGTCCAGTTCCAGCACGAAATGCCGGTGGCGGGCGCGGAACGTGCCCAGCCGCGGCGTCAGCCAACTGGTGCCCAGCGTCGGCAGCACGGACAGGCGCAGTCGCGCCGCATCCCTGTCAGCGGCGCGCATGAAGCTGGCGCGCAGTGCATCGAATGCCCGGGTCGCCTCCTGGGCGACGCTGGCACCCGCCGCCGTCAGTTCCACGTGCTGTGCGTGGCGCAGGAACAGGCAGATGCCGGTCTGGGCCTCCAGCCGCCGCACGTGGTAGCTCACCGACGCCGCACTGGTGTCAAGCTCTTCGGCGGCGCGCGCGAAGCTGCCCAGCCGCGCCGCCGCCTCGAAGGCACGGATGGCGGCAAGCGATGGCAGCTGGCGTTGGGTGACCATAAGTGTGACTTAGCCTGAGCCCCGATATCTGCGTGGTCAATCCCCCTGGTACGCGCAACGATGGAGGCACCTTCGACAGGGGATCACGCACATGGATCGACGGCAGTTCCTGGCCACCCTGGCCGCCGCGGCGGCATCTACGGCGCTGCCCCCCGGGTGGGCCCTGCCCAGCCACGGCGAAGACTGGAAATGGTTGCAGGGCAACTGGCAGGTCCGGCACCGACGCCTGAAGGACCGCCTGGTCGGCGATACCCGTTGGGAGTCCTTCACCGGTTCCAGCGCGGTCTGGCTCACCCTGGGCGGACTCGGCACCATCGATGACAACGTCATGGCGCTGCCTTCGGGCCCCTACAGGGGCCTGGGCGTGCGTGCATTCGATCCGGTGTCTTCCACGTGGTCGATCTGGTGGATCGATGGCCGCAACCCTGCCCATATCGAAGCCCCTGTGCGCGGCGCTTTCAAGGGCGATGCCGGCAGCTTCCGCGGCACCGACCGGATCGACGGGCGCCCCATCGAGGTCTGGTTCCGTTGGCACGACATCCACGGCGAGGAGCCGTGGTGGGAACAGGCGTTCTCCGACGATGCCGGTGCGCACTGGGAAGTGAACTGGCGCAACTGGTTCCGCCGCACTGCTGCGGTCCCCTCTCCGCTTCCGAAGCTGCCGGATGCACCGGGCGATTTTGATTTCCTGGTGGGCCATTGGAACGTGCGCCATCGTCGCCTGCGCGCTCGGCTGGCAGGCAGCGATGCATGGGACGCGTTCAACGGCACCCTGCACAACTGGCCGGTCCTGGGAGGATTCGGCAACGTGGGTGACAACCTGATGGACATGCCTGGAGCGCCGCTGCGCGGCATGGGCATCCGCGCCTGGAATGCGGCGGAGCGGCACTGGCTGAGCTGGTGGCTGGATGGCCGGGAGCCGACCCGGATCGGCGCGCCACTGCGCGGTGGTTTCCAGGCTGGTGTCGGCCGCTTTTTCGGCGAAGACCAGCACGACGGTCGAACAATCCGGACACGGGTGATCTGGTCACGCATCACCCCGCGTTCGGCGCGCTGGGAACAGGCGGCCTCGACCGATGGTGGACACAGTTGGGAAACCAACTGGGTCAGCGACTTCGAGCGACAGGCATGAAGGTGCTGCTGGCCGTGATGCTGCTGGTTGCTGCGTCGCCTCCCGCGTCTCCATCCAGGGTGCTGCGGATCGTCGGCCCCGCCGAGCGCTTCGCCCCGGGCGTTGCATCCACGCAATACGACGAGATTCGACTGACCTTGAGCCCGGATGGTAGAACCGCACTGTGGTTCAGCCGCAACCGGCCCGGCGGTCCAGGCGGGTATGACATCTGGGTCTCCCGCAACGATGGTCAGCGCTGGCGGCCGGCGATGCCGGTGCCGTTCAACTCGCCGGGGCGCGACTTCGATCCCGCCTTTTCCGCCGATGGCCGCGTGGTGTATTTCTGTTCGGATCGCGCAGGCGGCCAGGGCGGCGACGATCTGTACCGGGTCAGCATGGGGAGCGACGGTCGATTCGGGGAGCCGGTCAATCTTGGCCCGGCAGTGAACAGCGCGGCCGATGAATTCGCGCCGATGCTCTCGCCCGACGCAGCCACGCTGCTGTTCTCCAGCGATCGCGCAGGCGGTGCGGGTGGCCATGACCTCTACGTCGCAGCGATGGTCCGTGGCATGGCGCAGCCGGCACGGCCGCTGCCGGGAGACCTCAATACCGCAGCGCAGGAGTTCGATGCCACCTTCCTGGGCGACGGCCGGACGCTGGTGTTTGCCCGCGCCCTGGACTTCGGCAGTGCACCGGTACGCCAGTTCATCGCCTACGCGCGTGGAGACCGTTATGACGCGGGCCTTGCATTGCCCTCCCCCTTGAACGAGGCCTCCGGCGACAGCTACGGCGCGATGCTGGATGGCTCGCAACCCGACACCTTGACCTATTCGGCGCGGCGCGCGGACGGTGCAGGGTTGGACCTGTATCGCATCCGCTATCGGATGATGCACCCTTGAAGGTAGATGTTGTCGATTTTCGGCGCCCCGGTTCGTCGAGAGGATGAAACCCCAGGAGAAAACGCAGATGGCCTCACACCAGTCCCTTGCCTGCGCCTGCGGCCAGGTGCGCCTGACCGCCACGGGCCAACCCATTGCCACCCTCGAATGCTGCTGCGACAGCTGCCGCAAGGCCGGCGCCATGCTGCAGTCGATGCCCCGAGCACCGGACGTCCTGGGCCCGCACGGCCAGACGCTCTTCGTAATGCACCGCAAGGATCGCGTCAGCATCGATGCCGGACATGCCATGCTGCGCGCGTTGCGGTTGTCCAGCAAGGGCGGCAGCCGCCGCGTCGTGGCGGGATGCTGCAATACACCGCTCTTCCTGGAGTTCAGCGGTGGCCATTGGCTGAGCCTGTATGGCCTGTTGTGGCCGGCGTCGGCAAGACCCGCCGTGGAGATGCGGACGATGGTCAGTGATCTTCCTGACCCGTCTGTCCTTCCAGACGATGTGCCGAACCTGAAGACCCACTCGCTGCGGTTCTACGCCCGCCTGATGAAGGCGTGGATCGCCATGGGCTTCCGCAGCCCGCGCATCGAAGTCGCGGGAGATACCCATGTCTGAGCCCGAGCGGATCGAGATCGAGAGCATCACCACGCCCGGGCACATCCAGCGCGTGGATCGCGCCAAGTATCTCGCCATGCGCCATGCCTTGCTGCGGGCCCTGCCTGCGCAACCGCCCGGCCTGACCGTTGCGCAGGCAAAACAGGCACTGCTGCCACATCTGCCCGCCACCCTGTTCCCGGCAGGTGCCACCGCCGGCTGGTGGTTGAAGGCCGTGCAGCTGGACCTGGAAGCCAAGGGCGTGATCGAGCGCGTCGCGGGCAAGCCGTTGCGCCTGTTCAAGCACCTCGCGGCCGGCTGATCAGCGCTGCGCAGGCAGCTCCAGCCGGTGCTTGCGGCACAGGCGATACACCGTCACGCGCGATATCTGCATCTGCCGCGCACACTCGGAGACGTTGTAGCCGGTCTGGCGCAGGGTCTGCAGCAGCACATCCCGCTCGGCCTGCCCCCGTGCATCGTGCAGCATCGCCGCTGGCGGGACCGCCGCCGATGCGCCCAGCTCCAGGTCACGCTCACTGATCAGCTCGCCTTCGGCCATGATCGCTGCACGCTGCACACGGTTGAGAAGTTCGCGTACGTTGCCGGGCCAGTCGAAGCGCCGCATGGCCTGCACTGCGGCCGGTGCAAAGCCGCGTGCACGCACGCCGTGGCGCAGCCGGAAGCAGCGCAGGAAGTGCTCGGCCAGCAGCTGCACGTCGGCGCCGCGCTCACGCAGCGGTGGCATCAGCAGGCGCAGCACATTCAGACGGTAGTAGAGATCGCTGCGGAACCGCCCCTGCGCCACCGCGTGTTCCAGTTCGACGTGGGTCGCGGCAAGTACACGTACGTCTGCGCGCAGCGGCTGGCTGCTGCCCACGCGCTCGAAGGTTCCCTCCTGCAGCACGCGCAGCAGACTGGTCTGTGCCTCTGCCGGCAGATCGCCCACCTCATCAAGAAACACCGTTCCGCCATGGGCCGATTCGAACACGCCGATCTGCCGCTTGTCGGCACCGGTGAACGAGCCACGTTCGTGACCGAACAGCTCCGACTGCACCAGATTGGCCGGAATCGCACCGCAGTTCACTGCAATGAAAGGCCTGCCGGCACGCCCCGACAGCGCATGCAGCGCGTGTGCGGCCAGTTCCTTGCCTGTACCGGTTTCACCGGTGACCAGCACCGGCAGCTCCACCGGCGCAAACTTGTGCAGCACCGTGCGCACCGCATGCAACGCGGCGCTTTCGCCAATCAGCGCGTGCGGTCCGTGCCCACCGCAGGTTGCGTCGACAGGCGGATCATCCGCGTCGAACTGCTGGCGCATTGCGCACACCAGGTCCTGCAGGCCGAACGGCAGCGTGAAGCGCGCGCAGCATCGCTGCAGCAACGGCAGCCAAGCCGGTGATGTGGGTCCGGCACCCGGTGGCAGTACCGCCAGCCAGGGTAGATGCTGGTGCTGCTCGATCCACGGCGCCAGCAGCTGCAGCGCGACCGCATCGAGATGGCGCAGATCGAGCACGGCGAGCAATCGATCGCGCCCACGCAGGCCAATCGCCATGGCGGGATCGGGATGGATGCTGCGCACATACCAGCCCGCTGCCGCCAGCGCACTGCGCTCGTTCGCCAACGGCTCGCCAAACCAGAGCACGCAACGTGACGTAGAAGCCTCCGGGACCGCTGCCATGCTTCCCCCAGCATCCGGACACCGTCGGCGGACTGTCAGGCAATCACCGGCGTGCCGCCCCCCGCCGGGACCTCTACGGCCACCGGGATGGCCTTTGTTGGGCGGATCCTAGCGCTTCCCTAAACGGCGGCGCAATGAGCAGTGCGTCAAGAAATTCCTGGCTGAAGCGGCACCGTAGCAGACGGCGACGCCACCTGTAACACCGATGCGACAGTCGCCCGCAGCCCTTGCCCTGCGGCGCCTGGGGCTTCGAAATCCCGACAATTCCGCGACGTGCCTGTAACAGCATGGCAGCAGCCCGGTCAGGTGCTGCGCGGTCACCCTGTTGGCGCGTGGGCACTTCGAAGTTGGCACGGTTGATGCGTGGTTCGGCCGCACCCATCGCGGGAGATCGGCATGGACGGCACCACCCTGATTCGCGGCCTGGCCGCAGCGCTGGCAACAGCCCTGCTGTCGGTTGGCGCCGACGCGTCCGCGTCGGGCGCCCGCCAGGGCGTGAAGGCACAACCGGGCGAAATCGTCCTGTTGCGGGACGTCTCCGCGCGGCCGGCCTATCGCATGGCACCACCGGGCATGGCGCTGATTGCCGACCCGAAGCCGCAGCGCGAGATCGCCACCGCATTGGGTGCCGGCGGCACGACGACCGGCATGGATGAGTTGAGCGATGAGGACTATGCCGGCATGGGGGCCGGGCAGGCAGCGTCCATCGCGGCGCCGGGTGGAACCACCGTTGAACGGGTCACCCAGCAGGCCCTGGGCGGCACGCTTGGCCGCAGTGGCGACGGCATGGTCGGCAGCAACCTGGGGGGCGCCATGAGTGGTCCGCTCGGTGCGGTCGGCAGCAGCACCCGCGGTATCGCCGACACCGTGCGCGGCGCACTGGCCCAGTTCCCCCTGCAGGGCACGGCCCCGGCAGGTGGAAAATGAAGACCCTGCACGGCTTGCTTCTGCTGCTCGCTGCCGCGCCCTGGGCAACCCGGGCCGATGACTACAGCGGCATGCTCGCCTATCTCGACGTGGCCCGGATCGACGGCCACGCACTGGCCGGGGCCAATGGCGCCATCGCCGTGAACCAGGCCGCCGGCGACCTCAATGTGCAGGCCAACCTGCGGGGTATCGCCAAGGGCGATCGCGCCGACGTGGCGATCAATGCGCGGCAACTGCAGCAGGGCAACCGCGTGCTGTCCGCGCCGCTGCAGGCCACTGCATTCATTGGCGGTGACGCACTGGCCGGTGCCAGTGGCATCGCATCCATCAACCAGGCCAGCGGCATCGCCAACACGACGCTCAACGTCGTCAGCGCAACGCTGGCCCGACAGGGCATACGCGAAACCGACGATACGGCCTTGGCCGCCGAGGGTTCCGCGTTGGCAGGGGGGCGGGACGACACCGGTCGCGGCGTCGCGACGGGCACCCGCAGCGCCGGTGTAGCCAGCACCGCACTGCGGGGATTCGACGGGGTCCTGCAACTCAATCAGATCGCGGGCAACGGCAACGATACGGCCAACGTACTGGGCCTGGTCGTGCAGGACCGCCCGTGACAACCACCCAACCGATGCACCACCTGATGAGAGAGAGGGCACCATGAAAGCGACCGTCAAACAGACCATGCTCGCCATGGCGATTGCCACTGCCTCGACCGCCGCTGCGGCCAATGGCTGGGACAACCAGAACGCCAACGCGAACATCAACCACAACCACACCGTCAGCGAAACCCGCAACGACACCCACAACCACACTGACAACGACGTGCGCAACCGCACCGTCAACGTCAATGTGCAGAAGCACAGCAACATCCAGGCCGACGAACGCAAGGAGAAGAACAACCACGGCGTCGACGTGAACCTGGAGAAGGACCTGCGGCTGAGCACCGACATCAATTTCTCCGGCGACCCGAACATCACCGGCGACATCGACCTCGACTCGGCGGCCATTGCCGTGATCGACAACCGCCAGTCGATCAGCAACAACGCCACCAGCAACAGCCTGGTCACCAACAGTGCCTCCATCGGTGACAGCGTGGGTGCCGGCGCATCGGGCAATCTCGGCTTCAACGTGGTCTCCGGCGACAACAATGCCCAGGACAATGCCGCGTCGCTGTCCGCTGCCGATGCGTCCTTCAGCTTCGGCATGGCTGACGCCGAGGTGTTCGTCAACCAGGCCGGCTTCGGCAACGCGACCATGAACTCCGGCGTCACCAACGCCGCAGGTCTTGGCGGCAACGCTTTCGGCGGCGCGTCCGGCAACATCGGCGTGAACATCGCCTCGGGCAACAACAACGAGCAGAAGAACGCGCTCGCGGCCTCGGTCGCGACCACGGCGGTGGCCCAGTCGAGCATCAGCTCCAACCAGGTCTCCACCGGCAACACGGTCAGCAACGCCGGCTTCGTGCAGTCCTACACCGATGCCGTGCAGGTCGGCATGCATGGCGGCGTCAGCGGTCTGACCCTGGCCTATGGCGCGGGCACCTACCGCGGTACCGGCAATGCCTACCAGATGGCCAACTACTACCTGGATACGTGGAGTGGCGAGCTGCCACACCCGGGTGGCAACAGCACCGGCCACATCGACCTGGACAACCAGATCCAGAACGCCACGATGAACCCCAACCGGCCGGGGGTGGGCGGCCTGGGCTTCGATACGCGTGAGAGTGGCACCAGCCAGTTCGTCGAACTGGGCGTGGCCGACCTGTATGCCAGCCTCAGCGGCACGGTCAGCACCACGCGCTGGGTGAACGTCAACGCCACCAACACCTCGGCATTGTCCGGCAGCGCCTTCTCCGGCGCCTCCGGCAACATCGGCGTGAACGTGGCTTCCGGCACCGGCAACCTGCAGGCCAACAGCCTGGCCCTGGCAGTCGCCCAGCCCAGCACCGGCGGCGGTGGTGGCAGCGGCGAGTAAGCGCAACACCCCGGCCGTCCGCCAATGGCCGGGTTCCCGGGAGCCCCTGTCCCTCCTCCCCCTTGGGGCAGGGGCTCCCCCCTGCTGCCGGAGACTGTGATGATCCGTTGCCGTCTTTCGATGTGCCTGCTGGCCTGCCTGTTGCTGCTGGCCACTGTTCCTGCGTGGGCGGGCGACGTGCGCTTCAGTGGCGTACTGCCCAATGGAGCGCTGCTGCAGCAGAAGGTGGAGAGCATGCAGGAGCGGCGCTACCGCAACGTGGTACGCCAGCACACCGACTACAGCTGCGGGGCTGCGGCGCTGGCGACCATCCTTCGCCACGCCTACCACCTGCAGACCGACGAGGCGACGGTGATTGAAGGGATGATGGGGGTTTCCGATCCAGCGCTGGTAGCCGAACGCGGCTTCTCCCTGCTCGACATCAAGCGCTACGTGGAGTCGCTGGGCATGCGTGGCCGGGGCTACCGCATCGACGAAACACGACTGCGCACCCTTCGCGTGCCGGGACTGGTGCTGATGGACGTGCGCGGTTTCCGCCATTTCGTGGTGCTCAAGCAGGTGCGCAACGGCATCGTGGAAGTGGCTGACCCGATCCTCGGCAACCGCAGCCTGGCGCTGCCGGAGTTCCTGGCCGCCTGGCCATCGCGCGCGGTCTTCGTGGTGATCGGCAGCGACTTCGATCGCAACACCGCTCTTCTGCAACCCAGCGAACGGCCCAGTGCCCGCGCGCTCTTCGCGCGGCAAGGGCCGATCACCGATGCCGAACTGGTCGACTTCGGCTTCAGCCACGCCGACCTGTTCTGAGGAGGTATGACCATGTTCCGCCAACACGTATGGATGGCTCTGCTGCTGATGGCCCCTGCCCTGCCCCTGCAGGCCGCCGACGGCAGGACCGGGCGTGGCCTCACGGAAATCCCCGATCCGGAGCTGAGCCTGATGCGGGGGCGCTACACCGTGGGCGGCAACAACGTCGCCTGGTTCGGGGTCACCATGGTGTCGCAGTGGCAGGCCAGCAACGGCACGACCCTGCAGGGCGGCCTGACCCTGGGCATGGACTTCCGTGGCGGTGGCGCGCCGAAACTCAGCTTCCAGCCCAGCGTGCATGTCACGGCAGCCGATGCGCCGCTGCCCGATACCCACGGACGCAGCATTGACAGCAGCGGCCTGGCCAATGCCAGCGGCCTGGTGCAGAGCGTGCAGGTGGCCGGCGATGGCAATGTCGCGCGCAACGTCACCACGCTGACGGTTCGCGAGGGTGACGTGCCGGCGGCTCTTTCTGATGGCGCAGGCAATGTCAGTGCGCAGCAGGGCGGCGCCAGCGCGACGGCGGTGCTGGAAGGCAACCAGGCACGCCTGCTGCTGCAGGTGGATGGCCAGGGGCTGGTGCAGCAGTGGATCCGCAATGGCAGCGTCGGCCAGGGCATCGCCCTCGCCGGTGACGGCCAGATCGCCAGCAACCAGTTGCAGCTGGAGCTGGTGCGCAACGCCGTGGGCGGCAACCTGCCATTGAGCCAGAACGTGGCCCAGGCGATTGCGTTGAACCGCGGCATGGGGCCGGGCCAGTAGCACGGCGCGGCATTGGGGGAGACGCTCCACAACGCAGGACACGAACATGCACACCCTGATGAGGATCACCCCGATGGCGCTGGCGGCGCTGGCGGGCACCGCCCTTGCCGCACCGACGACGCCGGACGATGGCGCCGACGTGCAGGCCCTGGCCAACCAGCTGGAACAGCTGAAGGCCAACTACGCACAGGAAGTGCGGCGGTTGCGCGAACTGGACATGCAGGTGCAGGCCATGCAGGCGCGCCTGGGCGGGCGGGTTGGCCCAGCCTCGACCCCACCGGCCGCGCCATTGGCGCAGGCAGCGGCCGCCGCGGCTCCACCGAGCAGCGAGGGTTACGCCAGTTCCGCCGCAGAAGCACAACAGGCCAGGCAGGAGTCGCGCCGCAGCGTGGACGACGTGAAACAGCAGCAATCGGCCCTGTTCTCGCGTCGTTTCACCATCGAGAACAGCCTCACCTACGCACGCTACGACCGCAAGCAGCTCACCCTCAACGGCTTCCTCGCGTTGGACGCCATCTTCCTCGGCAATATCGCCATCGAGAACGTGGAGTCCGACTCGCTGACCTACAACGTGGCGGCCCGCTGGGGCGTCAGCCCGAACCTGACGCTCAACCTGGATGTGCCCTACCTGGCGCGGCGCACCGTGTACCAGAAAGGCGGCGCCGGCGGTGCAGCAGCTGCCATCGCGCAGGAGCAGACCAACGGCAACGGCCTGGGCGACATTGGCCTGAGCGCGAACTACCGGCTGTTCGGCGAACGCGGCTGGCGCCCGGAGACCGTGCTCACGGCCGGCGTCACCGCCCCCACCGGACGCGCACCCTACGGTCTGGACTGGAAGGTGATCGAGCGCGATGACGATGACTACATCCGCTTCGCCGTGCCGCGCGAGCAGCCCACGGGCAACGGCGTATGGCAGGCCAACCTCGGCCTGTCGATGGTGAAGACCGCCGACCCGGCCATCCTGTTCGCCAACATCGGCTATGTGCACTCCATCCCGCGCGGATTCAACGACATCGACAGCAATCCGGACACGGTCAATCCGGGCGACGTGAAGCTGGGTGGCTCGGTGTACTTCGGCGCAGGCGTGGCCTTTGCGTTCAACGAGCGGACCAGCCTGAGCCTGTCCTTCAGTGACCGCATCAGCGCCCGCGCCTCCACCCGCTTCCAGGGCGGCAAGTGGATGAAGGTGATCGGCAGTGATGCCAATGCGGCATCCCTGAACCTGGGCGTGACCTATGCGTTGAACCAGCACACCACGCTGGTGACGCTGCTGGGCATCGGGCTGACCCCGGATGCGCCGGACTTCACGCTGGCGTTCAAGATTCCGTACATGTTGTAAGGGCGCACTTGAAGTGTCACGGACCTGTGGGCAGGCATATCTGCGCATGTTCCACGTGGGTACAGCCGCATCGAGGTGGAGCTGCGAGCAAAGGTATGTACTTATGCCCGTGCTGCTTCTGGCATCTGCTGCAATAGGAGCGCCAATTGGTCTGTGTCACGATCCAGCCAGCCAATTGAGCTTCTGACGATGATTGGGAGGATGGATTGCCGGGATACGCACCATTGAATGTTGAAAATACCATTCGACCTGGGCCGACCCCTGCTGGCGTGCTGTTCGCAGTAACCTCACCGCCGTGGTGAGGAGCTACCATTCCGGTGAGATCCTGCTTGGCAGATGACGGAATGGATGGATAGTCAGCGTCACCGGTCAGCAGAACGCGCGCATGATCGGATTCCACTCTTAGCGCCAGGGAAGTGTTGTTCTTCAGATATGCAGGCGTGTTGGGCGTATTCGGGCCCGGATCGCATCGATGGATCACCACAGAGCCAACACTGATATCCGGCCAATTACTGTTCCAGATGTGAAGCGCGCTCGCCCCTCCAGCCAGTTTCCTGCTTTTGAGAGACAAAAGAAGGTGGAGGTGACTTGCACCCAGGGCCACCGTCGATGGCGGCAAGCGGACAACCCATGGCCTTTCCCGAGCCGTACGACGGTATACAGGATTCACTATCCAGGCACCCTTGCTCTTGTCCCAGCGAGCCACACCAGACTTGAATGCGAAGTGCCAATGATCCTGATCCAAATGAGACAGGACCACTGGCTCGTTGGATTTCCACGACTTGCTGAAGACCAGAGGATTGAAGTTATCCAATGCTGGAGAGCTGAAGCCTTTTATGTATATGGGCCGGCCAAAATCAAAGAAAAGACGAGGATGTTCGTATTGATCCACAAGGGCATTGAAGTTGGCCTGCCCGACGTCGTAGACCGCAACGCCATGCAGCGACACATCGACGCTACGAAGCGCTGCCTCGACCTGCGACGTCTCGGCAGCCTCACTCAGAAAGGAGCGCAGGTTATTGCTCGAGGTCGCCGCGCGTCCTGTCTCGTCCTTCTGCACGGACATGTAGAGTCTTTCAGGCCTACTTCCCTCACCAGAGCCATCACCAATTGGAAGTGTCCGCACAGAGATGGCGCCGGCGAAGTTGCGGTTGGAAAGAGTGATTAGGCACCAAGCGTCTTCGCCACGCGCATACTCTTCATCGCTCAGCTCGTAGTCTTCAACCTCACGCGCGTCGACGCTCAGCAGAAGAAAGTCGACGTTATCCGGCGCCTCGTCCATCGTGGCAAATGACTCGGCCGATGCGACGGGCATCGCATCAATCAGAACCGGAGCGTCAAGGTTCCAGCGCCCATTTTCCAGAATGTCAGTCGGCTCGAAGAGTGCGTAGTACTGTGCACTGCGTTCCTCGGATTTGTAGCGCGGCATGCTCTGCACCCTCCTTGGCCAGGCCCGACACAGCGTCGGCTGGGACGTCATTGCCCCTCCTCGGATTAGGCCCGGAGTCGGCGGCGGAATCAACGTCCGGACTATTACCGGGGCCCCGTGGCGCCCATTCACCTGCCGGCACCACAGCCGCCCCCGGCCACTGCTATATTCAGCCAAGCTCGGCAGGCATGGTGCCTGCCCTCGAATCACAGGGTGTTGGACATGGGTCTGGTACAGGCGGTGAAGGGTGCGGTTGGCGGTGTGCTGGCCGACCAGTGGAAGGACTTCTACACCGTGCCGGCGGGCCTGCCGTCCACGGCCGCCCTGTTCGCGGCGGTGCCGCAGGGCACCAATGCCGGCCGCGGCTCCAACACCAGCGGCTCGTCCAACATCATCACCAACGGCTCGAAAATCATCGTGCCCGAAGGTTACGGCCTGCTGCTGTTCCAGGACGGCGCGATCACCGCATTCGTCGCCGAACCGGGTGGCTACGAATGGCGTTCGGACGACCTGAACTCGCAGTCGATCTTCGCCGGCGACGGCCTGGTCAGCACCTTCATCAAGCAGAGCTGGGAACGCTTCAAGTTCGGCGGCCAGCCGGGCGCGCAGCAGGCGGCCTACTTCGTCTCGCTGAAGGAACTGCCGGACAACCGCTTCGGCACCCAGTCGGAAATCTACTGGGACGACGGTTTCCTCAATACCCAGGTCGGTGCGATCACCCGCGGCTCGTACACGCTGAAGATCGTCGACCCGATCCTGTTCGTGAAGAACTTCGTACCGGCCAGCTACCTGCGGCCGGGCCAGGTGTTCGACTTCACCGATCTGGACAACGCCGCTGCCAGCCAGCTGTTCAATGAAGTGGTCGGTTCGCTGGCTCCGGCCTTCAGCCTGTATACCAACGATCCGGGCAAGGGCAACCGCATCACCAAGCTGCAGCAGGACTCGCTGGGCTTCGCGCAGAGCCTGTCGGCCGCCGTCGAGCAGGGTTACCAGTGGAAGTCCGACCGCGGCCTGGCCATCGTCAAGACCGCCATCGTCTCGATCGAGTACGACGCCAACACCCGCGAACTGCTGAAGACCGTGCAGCGCGCCGATGCGCTGTCCGGTTCGCGCGGCAATTCCAACCTGCAGGCCAGCGTCGCCCAGGGCATCCAGTCGGCCGGCGAGAACGGCGGTGCGGCGGGCCTGGTCGGTGTCGGCATGGCCTCGGGCATGTTCGGTGTCGGCGGCATGCAGCAGCCGGCCACCCCGGCTGCCGACGATCCGGTCGCCAAGCTGAAGAAGGCCAAGGAAATGCTGGACCTGGGCTTGATCACCCAGAGCGATTACGACGCGCTCAAGGCCAAGGCACTGGGCCTGTAACAGCAGGACGCACAACCGACATGTCCGATCCCCGAAACGGCCCACCGCCGCTGCCCGGATCCGCGCCCGCGACGCCGCCGCCCCTGCCGGCGGCGTCGTTGGATGGGCCCGGTTCGCCGCAGGACGTCCCTCCCCTGCCCGGCAGCTTCCCGCTGGACACCTCGAAGCTGCCGCAGGCGATCCGCGATGAAGTGGAAGCGCCCGATCCCGTGGCCATCGATACCTCGGCCAGCGAGCTGAAGGACGGCCTCAACCGCTGCCCGAAGTGCGGCGCCACCGACATCCGGCCCAAGGCCGGCACCGACATCCTCGTCTGCCTGTACTGCCGTCACGAATGGCATGGCGCGCGGGTCGAGGAGGAATTCGGACTGGCCGAGGCCATCGACCAGCTGCGCGGCACCGTCATCGCGTCCGGCGCACGCGACATCGATGCCGACACCTCGGCGTTGATGACGTTCAAGTGCACCGGCTGCGGCGCCGAAGTCACGGTCAATACCGAAAGCACGATGACGGCGCGCTGCCACTGGTGCCGCCACGTGTTCGGCGTCAACGAACAGATCAGCAATGGCGCGGTGCCTGATGCGGTGCTGCCCTTCCATATCAAGAAGGACGACGCGGTCGCGCGCATCCGCCAGTTCGTCGACAAGCGCCGCATGTTCGCGCTGAAGGCCTTCAAGGACCAGTTCACCCCGGAAAACGTGGTGGGCGTGTTCCTGCCCTACATGATCGTCGACAGCAATGTAAGCGCGGCCGTGGCCGGCAAGGGCGAGATCAAGACGCGCGAGTACACGGTGGGCAGCGAGAAGAACAAGCGCACCCTCTACGACGCCGATGTCTACCAGGTGGAGCGCCAGGTCGATTTCACCGTTGATGACCTGCCGCTGGAATCCTCGGCCGAGCGCGGCAATCTGGACACCCGCGCCAACACCAACAACATCATCAACACCATCCTGCCGTTCGATACCAAGAACGCGGTGAAGTGGAACGCCTCGTACCTGGCCGGCTTTACTTCTGAGAAGCGTAACCTGGATGTGGAAAAGCTGCGGCCGCGGCTGGAAGACCAGCTGCTGTCGATTGCCCGCGCACAGGTGGAAGGTTCGGTGAAGCGCTACAACCGTGGCGTGCGCTGGGAGCAGGAACAGCTGGAGGTGCATGGCACCCGCTGGGTGTCGATGTACCTGCCGGTGTGGTTGTACTCGTACCACCAGCCCGGAAAGAACGGCGGCATGCTGCACTACATCGCGGTGAACGGCCGTACCGGCGAAACCATGGGCAGCGTGCCCGTGCAGCAATGGAAGATGCTGCTCGCGGCACTGGCCACCGGCACCGTCATTGAAGCCCTCGCAATTGCCTTCCTGGTGGCATCGACATGAGCGACGACAGTGGCCTCTGGCTGTTGGCGGCAGGTCCAGCCGGCGCAACCGCGCTGTACTGGGCGCTGTACCGCTATTACCGCAACACCGACAAATCACATTCCTTCGAGCACGAGACCGAAATCGAGGCGCAGCCCGTGACCGGTTCGGACCAGCAGGTGGGCCGGGTCACCGGCACCGAGGAAAAGCGCATCCGCGGTGACAACGTGTATGAGTACCGGAAACGGGTGGTGAGGGTGAAACCCGACCCGTAGCGCCAGGCCATGCCTGGCTGCTGGATGTGCCCGGCCGCTGGCCGGCATTCCTTCGGTTTCTGGGCGCCAAGTGGGAGCCGGCCAGCGGCCGGCACTACCCTTCGCTGGGCTGCCCCAGCGCACACCCTCACACCGTCTCCCACCCCACCGGTTCGATACTCGCGCGATCCCCCCTTCCGAGGATCCTGCGATGGCTGCCGTGCTCGCCCGTACCTTCCTGTCCGCGTTGTGCTGCCTGGCCCTGCCCGCCCTGGCCCAGGACGCCTCGTTCGGCTTCGGCGAACAGACCACCCACACCGACCAGACCACGCAATCCAGCAGCACCCAGACCCAGAGCAGTGGCGCGGTGACCACCCAGACCACCACCAGCGGCAGCTCGCAGTCCGAGTCACGCAGCGAAAGCAAGGAGATCGACGTGGGTTTCGGTTTCCACGACGACAACGACGACTGGGGCCACGACCGCCACCGTGGCGGCCGCGATGTGCGCGACAGCGATCTGTTCGGCAGCTGGACGCTGGGCCAGGAGAACGGCAACACCTGCTCCATCGAGCTGAAGAACATCGAGTGGTTCGGCGGCTACAGTGCCTACGTGCCCGCCGGCTGCCCGGATGGCTTCTTCTCGGCCAACCGTTGGGTACTGTCGGGCAATCAGCTGCTGCTCACCGACACCAGCAACACCGTGTTCGGGCGCTTCCGCGCGTCAGGCGGTGGGCGCTGGACGGGCTACCGTGAATCGGATGGGGCGCGTTTGTACCTCAATCCCAAGGGGCGCTGATCGCACCGTGCACACAGTAGGCACGCGCTGATCAGGAAGATCAGGAATCCGCCTCACCCCGCCGCCGAAATGTCCGCTCCCACCGGTTCCCGTCTGGTCATCTACGCCGCCCTCGCGGGCAACCTGGCCATCGCCATCGCCAAGTTCATTGCTGCCGGCAGCTCCGGCAGCTCGGCCATGCTCAGTGAGGGCGTGCATTCGCTGGTCGACACATTGAATGAACTCCTGCTGCTGTACGGCCTGCGCCGCGCCGGCAAGGCGCCAGACCCCGTGCATCCGTTCGGCTACGGCCGCGAGCTGTACTTCTGGAGCTTCATCGTCGCCCTGCTGGTGTTCGCCGCCGGCGCCGGTGTTTCGGCCTACGAGGGCATCCAGCACATCCGCCGGCCGGAGCCGGCCACCAACCACGCGTTGAGCTACAGCGTGCTGGGCATCTCCATCCTGTTCGAGGGGGCTTCATGGTGGGTCGCGCTACGGGAGTTCCGGCGTACCAAGGGCAAACTGGGCTACTTCGAAGCCTTCCGTCGCAGCAAGGACCCGTCCACCTTCACAGTGCTGCTGGAGGATAGCGCGGCCCTGCTGGGCCTGGGTTTCGCACTGATCGGGCTCGTGGCCGCCCAGATCCTGGACATGCCGGTGCTTGATGGTGTGGCGTCGCTGTGCATCGCCGGCGTGCTTGCCGCCACCGCCTTTCTTCTCGCACGCGAAACCAAGGGACTGCTGGTGGGTGAGCCGGCCCACCCGGCCGTGGCCGAGCGGATCATGGCCGTGGCGGAAACCGATCCGGACCTGCGCCGCGCAAATGGCGTGACCACCATGCAGATGGGCCCCGAACAGGTCGTGGCCATGCTCAGCGCCGAGTTCGAGGATGACCGGAAGACACCGCAGATCGAGGCGTGCATCACCCGCATCGAATCAGCCGTGAAGCGCGAGTATCCGGAACTGGTGGCACTGTTCATCAAGCCGCAGACACCCGAGGTCTATGCCTCCCGCCGCGCGGCACTGGCCGTTCCGCCTGCGCAGGAATGACACTGCGTCTGCGCCCGTTTCACCTGTCTGGTGCCACAGTGCCATCACCGTTTTCCCGAGCCTGCCTCTACCGTGCCGGATTGGTTGCCCGCCTCTCTTCAGATCCTCCCGCGCAGCTTCTACCGGCGCCCGCCCGTTGAAGTTGCGCCCGAGCTGCTCAACAAACTTCTGGTCCGTGACGATGGCCGAACGGGTCGCATCGTTGAAGTCGAAGCCTACGCGGGCAGTGTCGATCCGGCCGCACACTCCTATCGCGGGCAGACCCCGCGCACGGCCAGCATGTTCGGCGAGGCCGGCCACCTGTATGTCTACTTCACTTACGGCATGCACTGGGGCAGCAACGTTGTCTGCGGCGAAGTGGGTGAAGGCGTGGCGGTGCTGCTGCGGGCCATCGAGCCGCTGCTGGGCCTGGAGCGCATGCGCGAACTGCGTCCCGCCGCGCGCCGCGACCACGATCTGGCCAGCGGGCCCGGCAAGCTCTCGCAGGCCTTCGGGCTGGACCGCAGCTTCGACGGCGCTGATCTGGTGACCGGCAACCACGGCATTGTCATCGCCAGCGATGGCCTGCCGCCGCCGGAGGATCCAGTGGTCGGGCCCCGCATCGGCATCACCCGCGCTGTTGATTTCCCCTGGCGTTGGCACATCCGTGATCACCGTCACGTATCGATCCAGCCACGTCGCGCTTCCGCCCCAGCGAGGAAACGATGATGACCCCGCTCGACAAGCCACTGCGCCGCGAACTGCACATCGACGGCCAACCCTACACTCTCACCGTGGCGCCTGAGGGCCTCAAGCTGGTTGAGAAGGGGCGACGCAAGGGCATCACACTGCGCTGGCAGGACCTGGTATCCGGAGACGCTGCACTGGCCACCGCCTTGCAGGCATCGCTCCAACAGCACTGAGCCGGCGCGCCCACCTCACATCGGCATCACCCCGCCGTGGCGATACATAACGGCGCGCACACTAGCGTAGCGCCAGCCAGCCGCCGCAACCGCCCTCGCCACCCAGCCCTGAAAAGCGCCATGGACGAAGCCGAACGACTGCTCGAAATCGAACGACTGCACCTGTTGGATACGCCACCGGAGCCGGTGTTCGATGCCATCGTCGCCGCGGCCCGCGCCGCGACCGGCCTTACCATGGGCCTGATCACCGTGGTGGCCGAAGACCGCCAATGGTTCAAGGCCAACATCGGCCTGGAGGGCGTCAGCGAGACCGCCCGCGAGATTTCCTTCTGCACCCATGCCATACGCCAGGACGAGCTGTTCGAGATTCCCGATGCGCGCCAGGACCCACGCTTTTCCACCAATCCGCTGGTCACCGGTGGGCCGCGCATCCGCCACTACGCCGGCATTCCCCTGGGGTCGACGCACGGCGCACGCATCGGCACGCTGTGCCTGCTCGACCCGATGCCCGGTGTGCTGTCACCCTCCCAGCGTGAACTGATGGTGCATCTGGCTCGGGTCACTACCCAGGTGCTGGAACAGCGCAGCACCCTCATGGCGCAGGTTGGCCAGGCCAAGGCGCTGCATCGCGAGCTGAAACGCAGTGAGGACTTCCTGGAGCGTACCAACCGTGCCGCACGGGTAGGCGGCTGGGAGATGGACCTGCTGACCAACGAGGTGCGCTGGACACGGGAAACCAAGCAGTTGCATGGCGTACGCAGCAACTTCACGCCCACGTTGGAGACCGCACTCTCGTTCTATCGCGAGGACAGCCGCAATATCATCCAGGCGGCGGTACAGCGCTGCATCGACGAGGGGACATCCTGGGAAGTACAGCTGCCGATGACCACGGCCGACGGGCGCGCGATCTGGACCCGGGTGGTCGGCAGCCGGCAACAGGTCGACGGCCATCCGCGCCTGGTCGGGGCGATCCAGGACATCACGGACGAACGAGCCGCGCTCGACGCGCTGGAAGCGAGCGAAACCCGCTACCGTCGGCTGTTCCACTACAGCCTGGGCCTGATCTGCACCCACACGCTGGACGGCACATTGACCTCGGTGAATCCGGCGGCGGTGCAGTCGCTGGGCTTCGAGGAAAGCCAGATGATCGGGCGCAGCCTGTGTGACTTGATGCCGCCGGAAAAACGCGAAGGTTTCAGGGCCTACCTCGCCCGGATCCAGGCAAACCACACCGACGCTGGCGTGATCGAGCTGATTGCCGCCGATGGTACGCGCCACTACTGGGCGTACCACAACGTGCTCGACAACGAAGCCAGCCCGCCCTACGTGCTGGGGCATGCACAGGACGTCACCGCGCTGAGGATGCAGGAGCAGCAGCTGCGCGACATGTCCTTCAAGGATCCGCTCACGCAGTGCTACAACCGGCGTTACCTGCACCGGCTGGATGAACTGATTGACGAGCGCTGGGCCTGCGTGATGTTCGATCTGGACCATTTCAAGCACATCAACGACACCCAGGGCCACCGCCGTGGCGATGCCGTGCTGGTCGAGTTCGCCACCTTCCTGCGCTCGCCGCTGGGCAAGGACGAGACCGTGGTACGGCTGGGTGGCGACGAGTTCATGGTAGTGCTGGTCGCGCCAGCGAATGGCCGCCTGAGCGAACTCGAGCACTGGTACCAGGACCACGCCGCGCTTTCGCCCAGCGCGTTCTCGATGGGTGCGGCCATCAACACGGCCGGTGAGCCCGTGGCCGACACCATCCAGAAGGCGGACAGCCGCCTGTACCGAACCCGCGCGCGCGTGCGTCGGGAGCGACGCGCGCAGAAGGATTAGGACCGCCCGCGGATCGCCACCGCGCGCTGCTCACGCAAGTCGCCTCGATGCACCGGACCGTCGGTCGAGCAGGCCATCAAGCATCAGCAATCGTGGAGAGCGCTTCAGCAGCCGGTCCAGGAAGATGCCGATGCCGGCGCCCCCAACGCTGTACTCATTGCAGACCCGGTGATGTGCCGGGCCCGCGAACGCCACCCCGACGGGCATGGGAACTGCGTGCTGTGCGATCGCCTCGGCGTGATGGAAGGCCGCATTCGCGTAACGCTCATCCCCCAAGACGCAAGCCAGGTCCAGCATGTACTCACCGAATCCGGCATTGCCGCTCTCCTGCCACAACTTGTTGGTCACCCTTGATCGGACCGAATACGCACACTCCAGGGCAATCTCGCGGAAACGCACCTCACCCGTTGCAGCAAAGTGCCGAAGGCAGGCGGTACCGATGCCCGCTGCGCCAAAGCGTGTGTGCGGTGAGTTGCTCGCATTGGCGGGCGCATCCGCCAGATTCTTCCAGAACAGCCGTCCGGCCACACGAATGCCATGGGAAATATCGTAATCCAGCGCCTGCGACGCCGCCTCCAGGAATCGGGCATCGCCGCTGGCCACGCCAAGGTAGCTAAGGAACAGTGCAATCCCGGATTGACCATCACCCAACCCAAGGAAGACCTTGCCCTGCGATGACCAGAATCGACCTTGCGGGGTACGCCGGGAGCTTTCCAGCAGGCCTTCGCCGATGCTGATCGCCGATGACAGGTAAGCGCCATCACCGGTGGCCTGCCAGAAGTGCAGGTCCATCAGGCCCTGTCCGGCCGCACCAAAGTACAGGCTAGGAGTTGCCATTGCGTCGCCCGACTGCGCGACGCCCGCGCGCACCCGCATCGCCGCTTCCCGTCTCCCGGCCTGCAACAGCAGCAGGCTGACCCCGGCTAGTCCGGAGTACAACCCTGGCGGGCACCGCTCACTGACCGCCCTGTCCTGGATCCAGTCAAGAATCGCCGGGTCGAGGTGCCCCTCATGCCGTAGCAGGAACCATGCAGTTCCCGTCGCGCCAAACTGAAGCGAAACCGGATTGGTGAAGAACAGCTGCGGTCCGGCTGGCCAGAGACGATCATCACGCCCGGTGTCGACAACGGAGTGCAGATAGGCCGCGAGCCCTGAAAGGATGTCTTGGAGCGCCCGGCACCCGGAGGGAGCCGGCATCGGCGCGGTCAGCAGCTCCTGGCGGGACGGAAACATCACCCGCCGTGGCGATGGCACTTCAATGTTCCCCAGCGCTTTCAACGCCTTGGCGATGTCCCAGCGCCTGCCTGCATCCTGATCGGTCAACCCGACCACGATATCCCGCAGCGCCTCGGGCAGGCCCAGATCTGCCAGAACCTGAGGTAACTTTCCGTCGACGATCTGCCCACGGGCCAGGTCGAGACCGGAGGCACAGAAGGTGAGCATATCCAGGATCAGCACACCCAGCGCATAGTGATCCTCTTGCACGGTCGGTCGCCGCGACGCACGCTGTTCCGCCGATGCATATCCGGGTGTCCACCCCTTCACCCAGCGGTCGTCAACACCGATTTCATGCGCAAATTCGAGATCGATGAACTTCACCTGCCCGGCGGCGGTGAACATTACGTTACTACGTGTCAGGTCGCGAAGTACGACACCACGTGAATGCACGACGGAGAGCGCCTCTGCAATGCTGACAATCTTCTCCCGGATGCGCCTGAAGCCATCGGCGGCCGTCTGCAGCTCCTCCGAGAAGTAGAAGTCCATTGCGCTGTCCCAGAGTGTCGAAGCCTCCAGCTGTTCCTCGACAAGAAACCAATTGTTCCACTCCTTGAACAGCGCCACGAACTCGGGTACCAAGCCAGTGCCCGACAGCTTCTGCAGAATCCTGGCCTCACGCTGGATACCGCCCACGAGCACATGCGGAGCAAGCGCCTGCATTGAGCCGGCGAAGCCGCGCACCTCGCGGATCACGATTCGCTGGCCTGTATCCATATCCACGCCGTGGTAGACGCCGCCTGTACCATTGAATTTGAGCGCGCCCAGGACCCTGTAGCGCTGGTTGAGCAGTATCTCCGCCGGCTGCGGATCGACCGCAGGACGCTCCAACGGAACCACCGGGTCCGTGCAGCCTGGAGGGAGCCGGAAGTGGGCACCTCGCACGTCGTCGTGCCAAGAGCCGTCCTCCAGCCGGAATCCCTGCTCCCTGTTGCCATAGATGTCGGGTCGGAAGCCCTCCGAGTGGGCACCGTAGCGATAGTAGACAACACTGCTCCCCTTGTACGGGCGATCAGTAAGAATGTGTGGTCCACCGAGGTGCTGCGTACGTACGTGCAGCCGTTCCAGCAGGCTGAGAAACTGGGCCTCGCCTGCCGGATAGAGCGTGATGAACTTTCCAAGCTGGAACCGTGACCATCCCTTTCCCAGCGACATTGCCAGCATGCGCGGATCGGAGCAGAACTTGAACATGGCACCCGCGGCCGCGATCTCTTCGCACGCTACCGCGATGGTCTCTTCGGCGTTCTCCGGGATGCTCGATATGTGGATCTTCCAGCCGTGGGAGCGGCTCTTCCATCCCGGCGGCCGGCAGTGTGTCCAGAACCCACGTGGCTGCAACTGCCAGTCGGCAGGGAGCAGGTTACGAGCAACGGAAGAATACTCATCCGTCGGCCTATAGCGTTCGATGTTCTCGAAATGAACATCATCTAACAACGTATACATCCGTGCCGTCGTGTCGACCATGAACAACTCCCTGTCATCCCGGCCCAAGCTGGGTTGATCCGGAAACATGCGGCTGGCCAGGTACAAATGCGCCGCCAACGCGATGCCGGCGGCGCACGTTAGATCAGCTGCCCGATGCCGTCAAAAAGCGCTCGCCGGCAACAGGACGCGGGATCGATCAGGCTTGATCCATGCCATCTTCGATGCCTGCATCCGAACTGATCAGAGACAGGCAGGCAGTGCAGGTTTCAGAGACATCGAGGCATTCGATTTCAAGGGCCTGCAGGGCAAGTACATTGTTCATTCGTCACTTCCTTATTTAATGGAGATGAACACTGCTGAATACGGTGCAGCAGATCAGCATTTTTTCTCAATATAGCTGCACCGCGCGCCACTTATAATCTCAGCGGGTTTTCGATGTCAAATCGCATTATCAAATTCCGTTTTATCCATCACAGTATGGACCACCCTGCTTTGATTACTCCATTGCAGATGCCGGATCCGGGCCCTGCCGCGCGTTGATCAAGCCCGCACCGCCACCCAAGCCGGCGCGTGGTCGCTGGCCTTTTCCTGCAGCCGCACCCAACGGTCGACGCCCGCATCCTTCAGTCGCTCCGCCAATACGGGATTCAACAGCAGATGATCGATGCGCAGCCCACGGTCGCGCTCGGCGTGCTGGCGGAAATAGTCCCAGAAGGTGTAGATCGTGGCGTCGCCGTGCACCTTCCGCAGCGCATCGGTCCAGCCCTGCGCGAGCAGCCGCTCGAAGGCATCGCGAACCTCGGGCTGGAACAGCGCATCGCGCCGCCAGGCCTTGGGATCATAGACATCGGCGTCTGTGGGAATCACGTTGAAATCGCCCAGCAGCAGCGCCGGGTGCGGCAGCTCGACCAGGCTGCGTGCATGCCGGATCAGGCGTTCCATCCAGCGCAGCTTGTAGTCGAACTTGGGCCCGGGCTGCGGGTTGCCGTTGGGCAGGTAGAGGGCACCCACGATGACGCCGTGCACCGCCGCCTCCAGGTAGCGACTCTGCGTATCCTTGGGTTCGCCCGGCAATCGGCGGCGGCTCTCGACCGGCATGGTCCCCCGGGCCAGCAGCGCCACGCCGTTCCAGCGCGCCTCACCCTGCCAGAGCGCACCGTAGCCGGCCTCTTCCAATGCCGCAGCGGGAAACGCGGCGTCGGTGACCTTCAGCTCCTGCAGGGGAACCACGTCCGGCGATTCCCTGTGCAGCCAGTCCAGCAGCTGCGGCAGGCGCGTGCCGATGCCGTTGACGTTGAACGTCGCAATACGAAGCGTTTTGCGGCGGGGCATGAAGAAAGGTTCCTCGGCGCAGCGGGACGAGCATTCACTCTGCGCGCCCGGGCATGCACGGGCCGTGGATGCCACGTCATGATGCGGTGCCATTCGGTTCACGAACCGCTGCCCCGGCGCGCAGCAGGCTGGTCACCCGTGAACAGTGCCGGAGAAGCCCCATGGCGGTGCGTCCGCTGCGCGCGATCTACCAGGTCGACCCGTATCTGTTCCGCGACAGCCAAGGCCGCGGCTGGGGCACCCTGGATGGCATCACCGAAAAGCTGGACTACCTGCAGTGGCTCGGCATCAGCCATGTGTGGCTGCTGCCGTTCTACTGCAACGCCGGCCGTGATGGCGGCTACGATGTCACCGATCACTACCGCATCGATCCACGCCTGGGCGACGAGACCGCCTTCCAGCGCCTGGTCGATGCGGCCGACGCGCGCGGCATCGGCATCATCGTCGAACTGGTGATGCAGCACACCGCCAGCGCGCACCCGTGGTTCGTCGCCGCACAGCAGGGCGACCCGGCCTGGCGCCGCTGGTACCTGTGGAGCGACCACATGCCTGACGACGGCCTGCAGCCGATGTTCCCGCCGATCGAGGCCTCTGTCTGGACATGGGATGCCACGGCCGGCGCGTTCAACCGGCACATGTTCTACCGGCACGAGCCAGACCTCGACCTGGCCCATGCGCCGGTACGCGAGGAACTGCTGCGGGCAATGACGTTCTGGCTGCAGCGCGGCGTGGCCGGCTTCCGCGTGGACGCCGTTCCGTACATGGTCGAGCGCGCCCGCCACGCCGACCCGCGCGACGGTGGGCTGTGGCTGCTGGAGGCGATGCGCGCCACGGCAGACGCGCAGCAACCAGGGCTGCCACTGATCGGCGAAGCGGATGTCCGCGCGTCCCACTACGGTGACTTCCTGTGCCACGGGCGGCGGCTTTCGCACCTGCTGGATTTCCACCTCAACAATCATTTCTTCCTCGCACTGGCACGTGGCGATGCCAGCGAAGTGGCGCGGGTCATGGCCGAGTACGGCCCGCACGCGCCGCCGGACACACGCATTGCCTGGCTGCGCAACAATGATGAACTGGACCTTGAGCAGTTGGAGCCGGATGAGCGCGAAGCGGTGATGGAACGCTTCGCCCCTGAGCGTGGCATGCGCATCTATGGCCGTGGCATCCGCCGCCGGCTGGCACCGATGCTGGAGGGCGACATCGCATGGCAGGCCATGGCCTGGGCGGCGCTGCTGTCGCTGGGCCAGGTGCCGGTGATCCGCTATGGCGAAGAGATCGGTCTCGGTGATTGTCTGGAGCTGCCCGAACGCAATGCCGTGCGCATGCCGATGCACTGGCATAACGGCCCAGGGGCTGGGTTCACCGACGAACCGCGGCATGCCTGGCGCGCGCCACCGGCAGACGGCCCCTACGGTTACCGCACGGTGAACGTCGAGGCGCAACGCGCGACGCCAGGTTCACTGCTGCTGCGGGTGCGCGAGCTGCTGCAGCAGCGCAATGCACATCCCGTGCTGGAGCAGGGTCCTCACACGCTCGACCCGCCCTCACCTGCGCTGCTGATGCTCCGCTACGGTGAGGCACCCCATCAGGCACTGGCACTGATCAACTTCGGCGACGAGCCGGTCGAGGTGGACGTACCCCTGCGCGGTCCGCTGAACACGCTGGTGGGCCACGGCGCCAAGCTGCAGGGTCGCCGCTGTTACCTGCAGGGCCACGGCTATACGTGGCTGGCTGCCGAAGGTGCCTGAGTGCGCAGCGCGGGCAGCACGTGTTCGGCGAAGTCATCGATGAAGCGTTCCTGCTCGCGGTTCACGTTGTGCAGGTAGATGCGATCGAACCCCAGTCCCTGCAGCTCCTGCAGCCAGGCCCGATGCTGGCCCAGGTCTGCCGAGACATGCACGTGCTGGCGCACCACCTCGGCACTGACCGATCGGGCCTGTGCTTCGAACTGTTCGGGCTGGTCCAGGCCTTCGGCCAGTTCCGGCGGCAGCACGTTGGCGCTCCACTGCTCCATCGCACCTTCCAGCGCCGCCTGTTCGGCACGCGCGTAGGAGAGCTTGGCCTGCAGGTACATCGGCTTACCCCTGCCACCGCCGTCCTCGAACGCCGCAACCACACGCCGCAACTGCGCCAGCGGTTGGCTGATGGTGATCAGGCCATCGGCCCAGCGCCCCATCCAGCGTGCGGTTTCCTCGGTGACGGCCGCCCCCAGCAGCGGCAGGGGAAGCGCCGGTCGGCTGTACAGGCGTGCCTTGCGCACCTGGAAGCCACCGTCGTGGTCGACCTGCTCGCCACCCCACAGCCGCCGCATCACCTCGGCCGCATCGCGCAGTGCCTTCTGCCGCTCCCGCTTGGCTGGCCACGGCTGGCCGGTGATGCGCTCGTTCAGGGCCTCGCCGGTACCCAGCGCCAGCCAGATCCGGCCCGGCGCCAACTGCTCCAGAGTCGCCGCTGCCTGCGCCACCAATGCCGGGTGCTGGCGCAGCATCGGGCAGGTCACCATGCCCAGGGTCAGCGCGCTCTGCACCGCCAGCGCGCCGGCCCACACCCAGCTGTGGCCGGACTGCCCTTGCGCAGTCGTCCATGGGTGGAAATGGTCCGAGCACATCACGGCCTCGAATCCCGCCTGTTCGGCGCGCAGCGCCAGACCCAGCAAGGTGGCGGGCGGGAACTGCTCATGCGATGCGTGGTAGCCGATGGTCATCACGGATTCCGTGCGGGGACTGGACACGATGGCAACACCCCTCCAGCTAAAACGGCGTCATGGAAACGAACGCTTCCTGCATCGGGCATCGACGCTGGGCTATCGCCGAGGGCTACATTCCAGCCTGGAGCAACGGCCCGTCACCGGAGATGCAGAGTCACGAAACCTGCTGCGTACTCAATGCCGGCGACGAGCCCGCGCATGTCACGCTGACCCTCTACTTCGAAGACCGTGATCCGGTGGGCCCCTACCGGTTCACCGTGCCGGCGCGACGCACCTGTCACCTGCGCTTCAACGACCTGCAGGATCCGGCGCCGGTGCCGCGCGGCACCGGCTTTGCCACCCTCGTTGAATCCGACCAGCCGATCATCGTCCAGCACACGCGGCTGGATTCACGGCAACCGGCCAACAGCATCATGACCACGATCGCCCATCCGTTGTGAAGTCTTCCGCGCAGGCGTCCACGCTGCAACGACACCGCGCCCTCCGGCCGTTTACCCGCATGGAGGGAGACTGGCACCGGTTTCCTTCCGGAGAGTGACGATGGCCCTGCCCGACTACCCACGCCCGCCCTTCCCCGCCCAACAGCAATCCTTCCCCGGCAAGACCGCGCAGATGCAGCCGCGGCCGGACCACGGCGAGAACAGCTACCGCGGCCATGGCTTGCTGCAGGGCAAGAAGGCACTGATCACCGGCGGTGACAGCGGCATCGGCGCAGCCGTGGCCATCGCCTTTGCGCGCGAAGGCGCCGACGTTGCCATCGCGTTCCTCGACGGTGAGCAGGACGATGCCCGCCATGTGCAGCAGCAGATCGAACAGGCCGGGCGCAAAGCCGTGCTGGTGCCGTGTGACATCAGCGACCCGGCACAGGCGCGCTCGCTCGTGGACCGCGTGGCCAGCGAACTGGACGGCCTCGACATCCTGGTCAACAACGCGGCCTACCAGCGCTACTACGAGCACTTCGACGACATCACCCTGGATGACTGGAAGCGGACGTTCGATACCAATGTCCATGCCGTGTTCAATCTGACCCGGTTGTGCGTCCCGCACCTGCGCGGTGGCGGCGCGATCATCAACACCGCATCGGTCAATTCCAAGCGACCGACCCCGAACATCCTTCCGTACTCCGCGACCAAGGGCGCGGTGGCCAACCTGACGCTGGGGCTGGCGGGCCTGCTGGCCGAGCACCAGATCCGCGTCAATGCGGTGCTGCCCGGCCCGATCTGGACGCCGTTCATTCCGGCAGGCATGGCCGCCGAGGAGGTCGAGCAGTTCGGCTCGCAGACGCCGTTCGGCCGCCCCGGCCAGCCAGCCGAACTGGCATCGGCCTATGTGATGCTGGTTTCGGACAGCGCCAGTTATACCTCTGGTGCACTGCTGACCATTTCTGGCGGCGCGGCGACGCTGTAGCCTCCATGACCGGATTGCCTGCCTGGATCGAGGACTGGCTGACCGTGGTTGTGCCGGTGGCCGAGGTGCTGGCCATCCTCGGCGTCGCGTGGGTGATGGTGCGTGCGCTGGCGTGGCTGCTGGTGCAGGCCCGGCAGCGCGGCAGGCTGGCTCCAGAGCTTCATGTGGGCCTGCGTCGCGGCGGTGCCTTGCTGCTGTATCTGGCGGCCGCGCTGCTGATACTGGAGCGGTTGGGCGTTTCGCGCTCGGTGCTGTGGACCGCGCTGACCGGGTTCATGGCCGTCGGCGCGGTGGCGTTCTTTGCCGCGTGGAGCGTGTTGTCCAACCTGTTCTGTTCGTTCCTGATCGTCGCCACGCGCCCGTTCCGCATCAATGACACCATCGAAGTGCTGGAAAGCGTGGACAAACCGGGCCTGTGCGGCCAGGTGGTGGACATCAACCTGATCTACACCACGCTGAGTGATCGTGGCGAAGGCGGGCGCGGTTGCCTGCTGCGCGTGCCCAACTCGTTGTTCTTCCAGCGCATCACCCGGCACTGGGGCGACAGCGGCTATGCGCAGCTGCCAGGAAGCGTGGCGATCAAAGGCAAGGCGCGCTGAGTCGCTGTAGCGCCGAGTCCATGCTCGGCTCGCTGCGCGCGGCGCAGGGCGCATCGCGGTCTGAACGGAGAGCAGCCGAGCGTGGGTTCGGCTTTACACGTGCCATAGCAGGCGAGCCTACTCCGCCGCCAATGCCTGGATCGGGTCCAGCTGCGCGGCATTGCGGGCCGGGAAGTAGCCGAAACCCAGCCCGATTGCAGACGAACATGCCAGCGCGGCGAGCACCGGCCCAGGCGTGAACAGGAACGGCACGCCCAGTGACAGCAGACTGGACAAGGCGCCGACGCCCAACGCGGACAATACGCCCAGCACCCCACCGAACAGGCAGATCAGCACGGCCTCGATCAGGAACTGGCGCAGGATGTCGCCCTGCCGGGCCCCCACTGCCAGCCGCACACCGATCTCGCGCACGCGCTCCTTCACCGACACCAGCATGATGTTCATCACGCCCACGCCACCGACCACCAGCGCCACCGCCGCAATCGCCGAGACCAGCGCCGCCATGGTCTGGCTGGACTTCATCACCGCCTTGCGGATCTGGTCCGAGTTGTAGATGAAGAAATCGCGGCGCCCATGCAGCCGCTGCAGTTCCGCACCCAGCGAGGCCTCAGCTGCACGGGTTGATACGTCATCGCGCACGCGTACGGTGATGCTCTCCAGCCGCTGGCTGCCAAGCAGGCGCGAGGCCGCCGAGGTGTAAGGCACGTAGACCGTGGGCGTCGCGCCGCCTGCGAATGCACTGGCACCCACCACCCCGATCACGTCCACCGGCATGCCGCCCAGCAGCACCGTGCCGCCGATCGGATTGCCGTTGAACAATGCCTTGGCCGCCTTCTGGTCGAGCACGGCCACCGCGCGATGGGCATCCACCTCGGCATCGGTGAAGAACCGGCCCGCCTTCAGGCGCAGCCCGCGCACGCGGGGTAGATCAGCGCCCACGCCAAGCACCTGTGTGTTGGCGCGCCGGTTGCCCTGCAGAGCGGCCACCGAGCTGCTCAGGTTGGGGCTTACGCTGTCTACGTAACTCAATGCGGCCAGGTGATCGGCATCGCCCACGACCAGCGTTTCAATCTCGGCCGAGCGCGGGTCGCCGAAATCCGTACCCGGGAAGATCTCCAGCGTACTGGCACCCAGTTCGTTGATCTGTGACTCGACCTGCGCCTGTGCGCCCTTGCCCAACGCAACCACGGTCACCACCGCAGCCACGCCGATGATGATGCCCAGCATGGTCAGCAAGGTGCGCAGGCGATGGGCCAGCATCGAACGTACCGCCATCCGTGCAGCTTCCCTGGTCGCATCCAGGCGCGCGCGGCGCTCGGCGCCCGGTTCCGTGCTGCGCTCGGGCCCGACGGCTTTGCGTGCAACCGCGGGATCACCCGTACCATGGTCGGATACGACCCGGCCGTCTGCGATCTCGATCACGCGTGAAGCGTGCGCGGCAATCGCCGCATCATGGGTCACCAGGATCACGGTATGGCCCTGCGCATGCAGGCGCTTGAGTTCGGCCATCACCTGCCTGCCGCTGGCATGATCCAGCGCACCGGTCGGCTCGTCGGCCAGCACGATGGCGCCGCCGTTCATCAGCGAACGCGCAATGGAAACGCGCTGCTGCTGGCCGCCGGACAGCTGGCTGGGCCGGTTCGCGGTCCGCTCGCCCAGGCCAAGCGTTTCCAGCAGCAGGCGGGCACGCGTGGTGCGCGCATCGGCCTCCACCCCGGCATAGACGGCGGGCAAGGCCACGTTCTCGGTGGCGCTCAGGTTCTCCATCAGGTTGTAGCGCTGGAAGATGAAACCGAAATGCTCGCGACGCAGGTGCGCCAGTTCATCGGGCGACATCTGCTCGGTTGCGGCGCCGTGCACGCGGTAGCTGCCTTCGGTTGGCCGGTCCAGGCAGCCCAGGATGTTCATCAGCGTGGATTTTCCCGAACCGGACGGGCCGATGATGGCGATGAACTCGCCCGCCGCGATGCGCAGCGACACGTCCTTCAACACCACCACCTCGCCCGCGGCCGAGCGGTAGGCGCGCGATACGCCATGCAGTTCCAGCAGCGCGTCGGCCATGCTCACATCCCCAGCAGGCTGGTGGGCTCGGCTTCCGCGCCACTGGGCGCCTGCCCGACCACCACGTTCTCGCCTGCCTTGAGGCCGGACAGGATCTGCACCGCAGTAGCGGTGCGCAGGCCGGTCGTCACCGCGCGCTCGCGGGCACGGCCCTTGGCGTCGATCACCTGTACGGTCGCGCGGTTGCCCGCCTTGTCATCGCTCTCGGACACTGCTGTCAACGGCACCTGCAGCGCGTTGGCGGCGCGCGCCAGCTGGATCGTCACCTTCACCGTCATCGACGGCTTCAGTTTCAGGCCCGGATTGGGTACGTCAAACAGCCCGGCGTAGTACACCGCCTTCGGCGTCTGCGCCGATCCACCGGTGTTGCCGGTGGCCACATCGGCAATCGACGATGGCGCAGGTTCAAGCTGCTGCAGATGCGATTCGTAGCGGCGTCCGCCCGGCCCCAGCGTAGAGAACCACAGGGGTTGGCCAGGCGCGATCAGCTCCACGTCGGCCTCCGCGATCTCGGTGCGAACCGTCATCGTGTCCATCTGTGCCAGCATTACGATGGTCGGCGTGGTCTGCATCGAGTTCAGCGTCTGCCCGGCCTTGGTGACGATGGCCACGATGTAGCCGTCGGAAGGTGAGACGATGCGGGTGTAGCCCAGGTTGATCCGCGCCGTTTCCACCTGGGTCAGCGCCTGCTCGATCTGGGCCTGCAGCGCGGCGACGTCAGAGCGCGCCGCTTCGCGCGCCACCCGCGCGGACTCGAAACCTTCCTGCGAAACCAGCCGCGACGCCACCAGCTGCGACTGGCGCTCATGCACGCGGATGGCCTGGGCGTAGCGCGCCTGGCTGGCGGCATGCTGGGCACGCAGCGCATTGGCAGCCGCTTCGGCGCTGCGCAGGGCGATGCGCTGCGGCTGCGAATCCACTTCGGCAATCAGATCACCAGCGTGCACACGCTGGCCCAGCACCACATGCAGGCGCTTGACCTGGCCCGATACCTGCGCACCCACCGCCACCAGTTCCTTGGGGTTGACCCGGCCAACGGCCTGCACGGTCTTTTCCAGGTCCGCCACCCTTGCCGCGGCCGTGATCAGCGCGGCATCATCACTTTCGGCAAACAGCCACCAGCCGGTGCCGCCCGCAAGAAGCGCAACGATTGCGGCAATGATCCAGGTCCTGCGGTTGTTCATCGGAAGGCTCGCATGCACGCAGCCACCGGATGTGACCGCAGAACCCGCAGTCTGGGAGGTGGTGGTGGATGTTTCTTGGAGCCACTGTGGAGATTGCATGGAGGCCGCACATCCGTTCAGGCACGGCGTCCGCTCCTGAACGGCACGGATCGCGTCCATGAAATCTCGACACAATCTCGACCAAGTCTCCATCAACGGCCCCTAGCCTTGTCGGCCTCGCCGACTGCGTTCCCGCCGTGTACCTCCCGTTTCCTGACCTGCCTCCCATCGATGTCCGCCGCGCCTACCTCGCCTGGTGCGCGCCTTCGCCGTGGCTGCTTGCACTGGTAATGGCGTCGACCAGCGCCTGGATGCTTGCCAGCGCGAACCCGGCGCCGCCCCTGCTCGCGGGCGCCGGTGCCGCCGCGCTTGTGTGCTTCCGCAGCGAAGGCCCCGCCCATTCGGCGCGCACGGGCACCCTGGCGTCGCTGGTGCTGATCGGCTTCGCGGCCTGGTCCGCCTCCAGCGCTGGCCTGAGTCTCATGCCTGCAGGGATAGCAGCGGTCCTGGTGGCTGCGTTGCTTGCCCTGCGCCTGTGGGCCCTGGTCCGCATGGCCCGCCGCTTGCAGGACCGGGTGGACGCAACGGGCATGCAATCACGGTGGAGCAAGCTGCCTGCGGCCGTATCGACCCTGCTCGCACAGCACCTGCGCGGGACCGCAACGCTGGCGCCCGCCCTGCAGCACACGCTGGTGCTGGCCACCCTCGCCTGGGCCGCCCACGAAGAGGCGCAGACCCTGGAACGGCCACGATGACACCGTCGGCGGCGTTTCCCATTCCTCACGTGAAACCGCAGCATGCAATGAAATCCGATGCCCGCACGCGCCAGGCGCCCCTGGTGCTGATTGCCGAGGATGAAGGCGAAATTGCTGACATTCTCGGCGCCTACCTGGCCCGCTCCGGGTTGCGCAGCGCCCGCGCCGCCGATGGCGAAGCCGCCCTCGCCAGCCACCGCCAGCTGCGCCCCGACCTGGTGCTGCTGGACGTGCAGATGCCGAAGTTGGATGGCTGGCAGGTCCTGAGTGAGCTGCGCCGGCGCGGCAACACCCCGGTGATCATGCTCACCGCACTGGACCAGGACGTGGACAAGCTCACCGGCCTGCGCGTCGGCGCCGACGACTATGTGGCCAAGCCGTTCAATCCGGCCGAGATCGTCGCCCGCATCCAGGCGGTGCTGCGCCGTAGCGCGAAGCCCATGGCAGAAGAACCCAACGGGCTGATCCGGCAGGGCCCGTTCGAGATCGACCTGCGCAGCCATGAGGTCACCGTGCGCACCGATGACCATGTGCACGCTTTGAATTTCACACTCACCGAGTTCCGTCTGCTGGTGCACATGGCGCGCGCACCGCGCATGGTGCACAGCCGGCTGGATCTTCTCCAGACCTGCCTGCCGGAAGGCGATGCGCAGGAGCGCACCGTGGACAGCCACGTCAGCAAGCTGCGCCGCAAGCTGGAGGGCGTCGGCGTCATCGGCATTCCCGCCACCATCCGCGGTGTCGGCTACCGCTTCCTGGACTGAACCGATGAACCCCAAAGGCAAGAGCATCGGGCGCCAGATCACGCTGTCCATCACGGTCGCGTCGCTGTGTTCAACCGTACTGTCGATCAGTGGTTTCTACCTGTTCTATTACCTGATGGAGGTGTTCTATCCACGCTGGTATGACGAGCCGGAAACCATCATGCCGTCAGGGCTGGAGTGGCTGTGGATCGGCCTGACCGCCACTGTGGTGGTGGCACTGGCCACGTTGATCGCCTCGCGCCTGACCCGGCGCATCATCACCCCGCTCAACTCAGTGGCCGAAAGCCTGCGTCGCGTCGCCAGCGGTGATCTTGAGGCGCGTGCGCGCGGCGGCGACACCTCGATGACCGAGGCCGCCACACTGGTCAGCGACTTCAACTCAATGGCCGAGCGGCTCAGCCGGATGTCCGAGAACCGCGTGTTCTGGAATGCAGCGATCGCACACGAACTGCGCACGCCGATGACCATCCTGCGCGGCCGCCTGCAGGGCATCGCCGAAGGCGTGTTCGAGCCCGGGCCGGAGCAGTTCAACAGCATGCTCACCCAGCTGGAGGGCCTGACCCGCATCATCGAAGACCTGCGCGTGGTCAGCCTTGCCGAAAGCGGTCACCTGGATCTGCGCCTGCAGCGCAGCGATGTCAGCGTGCAGGTAGCGGCGGTGGTCGAAGCGATGTCCGAGGCGTTGACCGAAAGTGGTTTCTCGATGACCTTGGACGCACGGCCGTCGCTTGCCGACTGCGATCCGGCACGCATCCGCCAGGCGGTGCTGGCACTGCTGGAGAATGCGCGGCGCCATGCCATCCCCTGCCCACTGCGGGTCCGTGTCACGCTGGCCGAAGGCCATTGCACCGTGACCGTTGAGGATGGTGGCCCCGGTGTGCCGGACGACCTTCGCGACAGCATTTTCGAAGCCTTCCAGCGCACCGATGTGTCGCGCTCGCGACAAAGTGGTGGTTCCGGGCTTGGCCTGGCGGTGGTGCGCGCGATTGCCGTGGCCCATCACGGAACGGCGCGATGCAGGGCGACCGAACGCGGTGGTAGCGCGTTCGAGATCCGCTGGCCGGTGCACGCGCGTCGTTGAGGGCCATTGTTGCCCTGGAATGCCCGAAATGCCGGAACTGCCTGGGTAGAGTCGACTGTCAGGCGACTTGCGCGCGCAAGCGCGGGTTCTTCCAGCAGTTCGCAAAGAGCAGTCGACCAACAGTCGACTCTACCCCCGACCCACCCAGGCATTCCATGAAACACCCCCACGATCCAGCGGCCGCCGCCGGCAGCATCGGCCAGCAGAATGCGGCCGCCACCCTGAAGGCCATCCTGCGCACCTACCCCTGGCAGCTCACCGGCACGTTCTCGCTGGTGGCACTGGAAAACGCGCTGCTGCTGGCCTATCCGCTGTTCGCCGGCTTCGCGGTGGATGCCATCATCCGCGGCAACATCGGCCATGCCATCTCCTACGCCGGCGTAGTGCTGCTGTTCTGGTTGGTCGGTGCCGCCCGCCGTGCGGTCGATACCCGGACGTTTACCCGCATCTATGCCGATCTGGCAGTGAACGTGGTGCAGGCGCAGCGCCGTTTGGGCCAGGCCACCTCCACTTCGGCGGCCCGCGTCGTTCTGGCCCGCGAGTTCGTCGACTTCTTCGAAAAGCACGTGCCGATCATCGCCACCGCACTGGTATCCATGTTTGGCGCTGCGGTCATGCTGCTCGCAATTGAACCGCTGGTCGGTGGAGCCGCTCTCCTCGCGCTGTTCGGTGCTCTCCTGCTGCTGCCGTCGTTCGCGCGTCGCAACGAGCAGTTGCATGGGCGCCTCAACAACCGCCTGGAACAGGAAATCCGACTGGTGGACCGGGTCAGTCCCTCGGTTTTGCGCCGTCACTACACCACGCTGTCACGCCTGCGCATCCTGCTCTCCGATCGCGAAGCCGGCGCCGTGCTGGCCGTCGGCGCGACGGCAGCGGCCCTGTTCGCACTGACCATCGGCCGCCTTGCCACCACCGATGGCGTTACCCCCGGTCACGTCTATGCGGTGATGACCTATCTGTGGACTTTCGCCGGCAGCCTGGACGATGCACCGTCGATGGTGGATCAGCTCGCGCGGCTGAAGGACATCGGCCGGCGAGTCAGCCCCGGCATGGACGATGCGGACCACAAGGACGCCGCTTGACCGGTAGATGCCCACCTTGGTGGGCACCGATGGAAGCCAGCGCCAACCAAGGTTGGCGACTACCGGGCGCGATGGCTACCCATGCGCCGCTCGGCGCTACAGGAACTCCGCCATGCGCTGCAGCTCGTCGTCCAGCGCGCCACGAAATACCTTGTCGCGGGCCAGCGACTTGCCGGCATAGCCCACGTTCGACACCAACTCACCTTCGCGCATGCTCAGGTTGGCCCAGCCCACCACCTGGTCGTGCCACAGTACCGGCAGTGCGTAGTAGCCGTATTGACGCTTCGGTGCGGGCGTGTAGGCCTCGAACTTGTACACCCAATCCCACAGCAGCTCGAAGCGACGGCGGTCCCACACCACCGGGTCGAACGGCGCCAGCAGGCGCACCTGTTCGTCCGGTGAATGGCGGCGCGAACGCGGATTCTCGTCCGCCGGCCAGTACCAGGTGGTGCCGTCCAGCGTGCAGCTGGCCAGGTGCTGCTTGGCCAACGCCAATGCCTTGCGGGTCTGCTCGGCCAGATGTGGGGCGCCATAGCCCAGCAGGCGCACGAGATAGGTCAGGCTGGCGGAAGGCAGCGGTGCGTACTTGCGCACCACCAGATCGATCAGGGCGGCAGCATGTTCGATCTGCGCCTGTTCGCTGGAATCGGGCTCGGCATGATCGGCCACCGCGTAGATGCGCGTACCGCTATCGCGCCGTTGCACGCGCAGCAGGCCGCGGTAGTGCATGCCGTCCAGCAGATGGGTACTGGCATTGCTGGTGCCGCCCCAGTAGTTGGTCACCCGCCCATGCGCGAACGCCTGGTCGACCTCGCGTGGGTGCACGCTGCCGCGCTCGCGCACGAAGGCCAGCACGTCGGCCGCACGGCGATGGGTCTCGGCATCCCACTCGCGTTTGGAGACCCGCGGGTGCATCAGTGCCAGATGCTCGCGCGGCAGGAACCCGTAGTTCACCAGGCAATCCTCTTCCACCGGCAGACGCGTGTAGCGCCGCTCAAGGTCGCCTGCGCGGTAATCCTTCACCCGGTGGCGCAGGGTCAGGTCCTGCGCGCGCGCCGGTGCGCGGATCGGGTCGGCCTGCACGAAGCCCAACCGCCGGATCGCGGCCAGCAGCGTGGTCGGCTTGAACAGGGTGCGCGCCACCGCGTAGCGGCGAAGATCATCGAGAGTGGGCGTGGCAGGCATGGCCGCATTGTAGATCCACGCCATCCGTAGATGGGGCCGTGGCGAACCGTGCAACGGCACCCACGCATGGCGTGGATCTACCGAAGCCGCGATACCTCCAGCGAACCGATCACCAACGCCCGCATGCCCTGCTTGAACTCGGTGATCACCTGCCCCTCCTCGTCGTCCGCAATCGCATAGATCGTGTCGGCGCCGGCGATGCAGTAGAACGCGATCGTGGCCAGCAGCCAGCGCGCCTTGTCCACCGGCAGGCCGAACACCTCGGCCACGTGCGCCTGGTGCGATGCGATCTTTTCCAGCATCGGCGCGGTCGCCACCGTTCGCCGAAGCAGGTAGGGCGGTAGCCCGGGATGCGCCTTCACCACTTCGCACAGCGACTCCACGAACCCCATCAGATAGGCCTCCAGCCCACCCGGTGCGTCGACCGACGCGCGCGGAATCTGCCAGCGCTGGAACACCGCCTCCGCCACCAGGCGCTTCAACGCCTCCAGGTTGGCCACGCGCTTGTACAGCGCCGCCTGGGTCACCGCCAGTTCGGCGGCCACGTTGGCCATGGTCAGGTTGGGCAGGCCCAGACGGATGCCGATGTCGGCCAGGCGCTCCGGGGTGATGGTGGGCGGGCGGCCACGGCTCGGCGCCGTTGGATCGGGGTGCGTGCTCATACGGTGCCTGCTCTTACGGTGCGCGTCCATACCCTGCTGAGGGTGCCAGTAAAGGGACCCTCTTGTCCGCTTCGATTGATTTAGTTTAACTTACTCAACTAATTCGGAAGGCGTCCAGCACGCTGCCCGTGATCGAGCCCATGGCTCACCTCCCGCCAGGTCCCCACCCAGCCAACAACCCTGCGCTGCGCCCTCTCCCCGTGCTTGCCGTCGGCAGCGCGCCAGGCGCGCTCGCGCCTGCGATTCACAGGACTCTGGCATGACCGTTTACAACTTCACTTCTGCACAGCATCGTGCTGCCGCATTCTCAGGCCTGATGCATCCGCCGGGCATGCACCTGCGTTATCGGGTGTCCGCCTTGGCGTTAGGGCTGCTGGCCTCGTTTGCCGCCCTGGCCGACACTGCACCGTCCACCCTGCCCTCGGTGCAGGTGCAGGAACAGCGCCGGGTCACTGCAGACTATGCGGGCGGGCAAGTGGCTGCCGGCAGCCGCGTCGGCCTGCTCGGCGACAAGGACTTCATGGACACGCCGTTCAGTACGGTCAGCTACACCGAGTCCTTCATCCGTGATCGCCAGGCCAAGGACCTGACCGACGTCATCGCCGCCACCGACCCTACGGTGTTCAGCAACGGCGTCACCGGTGCGTGGAGCGAGAACTACGCGATCCGAGGCTTTGCCTCCAACACCAGCGACACCACGTTCAATGGCCTCAGCGGCATGGCGCCCTACTACCGCACCTCGCCGGAAATGTTCGAGCGCATCGAGGTGCTGAAGGGACCGTCTGCGCTGCTCAACGGCATGCCGCCGGGCGGCTCGGTCGGTGGCAGCGTCAACCTGGTGCCCAAGCGCGCAAGCGAGCAACCGCTGCTGCGGGTCAGTGCCAACTTCGCCTCCGACGCGCAGTTCGGCACCCACGTGGATATGGGCCGTCGTCTGGGCGCCGACAAGCAGTTCGGCATCCGCTTCAACGGTGCCTACCGTGATGGTGACGGCGTAGTCGGCAAGCAGAGCAAGAAGGTACAGCTCGGTTCGCTGGCACTGGACTGGCGCGGCGAACGTGCGCGGGTGTCGGCGGATCTGTACAGCGCCGACGATCGCGTGGACGGCCCGGCACGTGGCGTCGGCCTCGCACCGGGCGTGGCCATTCCGCGGCCACCGCGTGGCGATACGCTGATCAACCCGGACTGGGCCTACGTGGACAGCCAGGACAAGGGCGCGATGCTGCGCGGCGAGCTGGATATCAACGATAGCCTGATGGCCTACCTCGCCTACGGCACCAGCAAGACCGACTACCGCTACAACGGTTCGATCAGCGCGCAGATCCTCAATCCGGCTGGCGACTTCACCACGGTGATCGGCCAGCTCGCCTTCGACATCAAGAAGCAGTCCGGAGATGCCGGCCTGCGCGGTTCCTTCCACACCGGCAGCGTCGGCCACCAGTGGGCCGCCAATGTGACCCATTACCAGCACACCCAGAACGACTACGGCCGGCGCAGCGTGCCCGGCTGGGACTGGACCACCAATCTGTACAACCCGGTGTGGGGCCCGGCCGCGCCGTTCATGGCACCGCACATCTCGCATACCGAGCTGACGCTGGACAGCCTCGGCTTCGCCAACACCCTGTCCTTCTCCGATGACCGCGTGCAGTTGACGCTGGGTGTGCGTCGCCAGCAGGTGGTCAGCGAGACCTTCAGCGTCGCTACCGGTGCGCGCACCTCGCGCTACGACAAGAGCGCGACCACCCCTGCGGCTGCATTGCTGGTGAAAGCCACCGACACGCTCTCCCTCTACACCAACTACATCGAAGGCCTCAGCCAGGGTGCTACCGCGCCGATGACCGCAGCCAACGCCGGCGATGTGTTCGCACCGTTCCGCACCAGGCAGAAGGAGCTGGGCCTGAAGCTGGACCTGGGCAGCTTCGCGCACACCTTCAGCGTGTACGAGATCAAGCGACCGAGCAGCTACACCGATCCGGTCACGAATATCTTCTCGCTTGGTGGCGAACAACGTAACCGCGGCGTGGAATGGGGCCTCTTCGGCGCACCGATGGGCGGCGTGCGCCTGCTCGGTGGCGTGGCCTATGTGCAGCCGAAGCTGACCCGCACGGCCGGCGGCGTGAATGAAGGACGCATCGCCACCGCCGTGGCGCAGCGGCAGGCCAAGCTGGGCGTGGAATGGGATGTGCCGACCTTGCAGGGCCTCACCCTGACCGGCAATGCCACGGCGATGTCGAAGCAGTACATCAGTGCCGACAATAGCCTGTCGGTGCCGGGGCGTACGTTGTTCGACGTGGGCGCGCGCTACAGCACCACCGTGGCGGGTCGACCGCTTGCGCTGCGGGCCAGCGTGAACAACGTGACCAACAAGGCGTACTGGGGCATGCCGTTGCTTTCAAGCCTGGCGCTGGGTGCGCCGAGGACGGTGTTGCTCTCTGCGACGATGGATTTCTGAGCCGGGCGACAAACTGTCAACGGGATCCACGCATGGCGTGGATCTGCCGGAAACTGTAGAGCCAGGCCATGCCTGGCTGCTTCCATGGTGATCCGCCAAACGCATCCACGCCTGGCGTGGATCTACCGACACAAGGCACGACCACGCACGCACTGATCACGAAAGCACGCGCGCCACCACCGCCAGCACCGCCAGATGCCCCACGTAGTACCCATAGAACACCCAGCGCCAGCGCGGCAGTCGCCACGGCACCCGCGTCGCCAGCACGACCACCGGAACAGCCAGCAGTGCCCAGCCGTTGTGGTTGACCCCGCACACCGCTGCAAGCCCAACCAGCAACAGCCACCACGCCCGATGCCGGAACGCGACCCAGGCCAGCAGCACGGCGCCAACACCGGCCCACTGGTAGTCCACGAACATCGGCAGCACGCCGGCAGCCAGCAACAGCAGCACAGGCCGATTGTTCGCAAACGCATGCACGGCCACCACTGCCAAGGTGAAGGTGAGCAGGATGTTGAGCGGCAGCCAGGAACCGAACGCCAATGCGTGCAATGGCTGCGCAATCAGCCCCCATAGTGCCAGCCGGCGGATCGATTTGCGCAGGTCGGCGCCCGGCTGGGCCAGGTTGCAGGCCATCACCAGCGCGAACAGCGGGAAGGCGATACGCCCCAGTTCGCTGACCACCGGCACGTAGCCCCCGAAGACCACCTTGGCCACGTGGTCGCCGGTCATGGCCAGCAGCGCGATCCACTTCAGCAGCTCGCGCGCGCCGCTGCCGAGGGTGAGGTTGAACGTGGACGTCCCGGTCGTGGTCGCTTGCATCGCGGAAGCTTATGCGCATCGGCCAGCGCATTTCCAGCGCCGCGCAGGAGGCCACCGCTGCAAGCCGCAGGTGGCGGCGCTATGCTGGCCACCCTGCTTGTGAGATGCCCGCCATGCGCACCCTGTACCCCGCCATCGAACCCTACCGCGAGTTCACCCTGAAGGTGAGCGATCTGCACACGCTACATGTAGAAGAGTGCGGCACGCCCGAGGGCATTCCGGTGGTGTACCTGCACGGCGGCCCGGGCGCCGGTATCTCGCCGACCCATCGCCGCTTTTTCGACCCGACGCGCTACCGCATCGTATTGATCGACCAGCGCGGCAGCGGCCGTTCCACGCCGTTCGGCGAGCTGCGCGACAACACTACGCAGGACCTGGTGGCCGATATCGAGAAGGTGCGTGAGCATCTGGGCATCGAACGCTGGCTGGTCTATGGCGGCTCCTGGGGTTCGACCCTGTCACTGGCCTACGCGCAGGCGCATCCCGAGCGCGCCACCGGCCTGATCGTGCGTGGCGTGTTCCTCGGCCGCGAAATGGAGAACCGCTGGTTCGCCGAGGCCGATGGGGGTGCGCGCTGGATCTTCCCGGAGCGCTGGGACCGCTATCAGGCCTATATTCCGCACGCCGAACGTGGCGACATGATTGCGGCCTACTGGACGCGCATGGATGGCCCCGACGAGGCAACCCGCATCGAAGCCGCGCAGGCCTGGCTGGGCTGGGAAGACAACGCCGCCACCCTGCAGCACGACGTGGATGCGCAATCCACCGATGATCCGCTGGACACGCTGGCCAAGGCCCGCATCGAAGCGCACTACTTCCGCAACGGCATCTTCCTGGAACCGGACCAGCTGCTGCGCAACATTGATCGCATCCGCCACCTGCCCGGCGTGATCGTGCAGGGACGCTACGACATCATCTGTCCGCCGCGCAGCGCGTGGGACCTGGCCAAGGCGTGGCCGGAAGCGCGCCTGGAGATGGTGACCTCCGGCCACAGCGCCAACGAGCCGGCCACGGTCGATGCGCTCGTGCGCGCGACAGATGCCTTTGCCGACCGCTTCTGAACAGGTGGGTAGTGTCGGCCGCTGGCCGGCATCCCACCGTGCGAGGGTAGTAGCGTCGACTGTGAGTCGACTGCAGTTGGCGACACTGCTTCGAGGCCCGCGCTGCGCGCGATAGTCGATTCACAGTCGACTCTACGGGGCCGGGTATCAGGTGCCAGTCACACCACCCGGCTATACCAAGGTATAGCCCAGCTAACCCACGAGCCTCTAGGCCAGCCCCATTCAGGGGCGGACAATAGCGGCACTGGCCAGGGCAATCCTGGCCGGCACCCTCCCCTCATGGAGACGCAGATGGACCCCGACCCTGCCGGGCGCACCGCGCCCCGGATGCCCGCAATCCGCCTGTTCCTGGCGCCTGCCCGCCGGTCCCTGCCTGCCTGAGTGACGGGGGACCGCCAGGTGCCGCCTGCCTGGAGATCACCCCCATGTCCTACAAGATCCTCTACATCACCCTGCGCCGCCTGATCGGCGAGCGCGATGTTGCCGCCCTGCGCAGCCAGCTGCTGCAACACAGCCCGGTCATGTTCGCCCGTTCGCTGTCGCTCGGTTCGCCGCGCGTGGTGGCCGATGCGCTGTCGCTGCTGCCAATCAGCGAGCGGATCACCGTGCTGCGCCATCTGCCCTACCCGCTGCGCGATGCCATGAAGCCGCTGTGCATCGGCGGCAGCCAGCGCCTGCACATGCAGCCGTGGTCGCCGGCGGTGCTGGCGATGCGCCACGCCTGACCTGTTCCAACCGTTCCGTTCGTGTTCCGGCCGCGGCCGGCTCTGACATTCGAGGAGAGTCCCATGAGCCTGCTCAACGCCTGGTTCAATGCCTTCCTGCGCAGCCGTCGCGCAGGCAACCTGTTCCGCCGCCGCGCGATGCCCGAATCCGGCTTCGGCCCGGGCAGCGCCGAGGCCGCGCCGTTCGCGCTCACCACCGGCCTGGTTACCCTCGCCCAGCAGGAGGAAGCCGAACTGCTGACCACACTGGAGTCGCATGCCGATGGCCTCAGCCCGCATGAGGCCGAGGAACGACTGGCCACGCTCGGCCCCAACGAGGTGGATCACGAAAAGCCGCTGCCGTGGTGGCGGCACCTGTGGCAGTGCTACCGCAATCCGTTCAACCTGCTGCTGACCGTGCTGGCGGCGGTGTCCTGGCTGACCGAGGACATCAAGGCCACCGTGGTGATCGGTGCGATGGTATTGCTGTCCACGCTGATCCGCTTCGTGCAGGAGGGGCGTTCGAACCGTGCGGCTGAGCGGCTGAAGGCACTGGTCGGCAACACCGCGCGCGTGCTGCGCCGCAATCCGGGCACCGAGGCCGCCGATGTGGCCGACCAGTACTTCGGCGCTCACCTGCAAAGCCGTCGCCCGGCTCGCCTGCTGGACCTGCCGATCCGTGAGCTGGTGCCCGGTGACCACATCGTGCTGTCGGCCGGTGACATGATTCCGGCCGATTGCCGCGTGCTGACCGCCAAGGACCTGTTCGTCGCCCAGGCCGCGATGACCGGCGAATCGCTGCCGGTAGAGAAGTTCGCGCACCCGGGCGACGGCCTGGCCGGCCTGCTGGAGCAGCACAACCTGCTGTTCATGGGCACCAATGTGGTGTCCGGCACGGCCACGGCTGTTGTGCTGGCCACCGGCAACCGCAGCTACTTCGGCACGCTGGCGCAGCGCAGCACCGCCACCGACCGTGCGCCGACCGCGTTCCAGGCCGGCGTCAACAGTGTCAGCTGGCTGCTGATCCGCTTCGCGCTGGTGATGGTCCCGTTCGTGCTGCTGATCAACGGCTGGACCAAGGGCGACTGGACCGAGGCGTTCCTGTTCGCATTGTCGGTGGCGGTGGGCCTGACCCCGGAGATGCTGCCGATGATCGTCACCTCCACCCTGGCCAAGGGCGCGGTGCTGCTGTCGCGGCGCAAGGTGATCGTCAAGCGCCTCGATGCGATCCAGAACTTCGGCGCCATGGAAGTGCTGTGCACCGACAAGACCGGCACCCTCACCCAGGATAGGATCGCACTGGAGCGTCACACCGATGTGTTCGGCCACGATTCGGAAGACGTGCTGAAGTTCGCTTACCTCAACAGCCACTTCCAGACCGGGCTGATCAACCTCCTGGATCGCGCGGTGCTGGAGCACGTGGAGCTGCAGAGTTCGCTGCGGCTGTCGCAGGACTACCACAAGGTGGATGAGATCCCGTTCGATTTCGAGCGCCGCCGCATGTCGGTGGTGGTGTCCGAGCGCGAGGACCACCATGAGCTGATCTGCAAGGGCGCGGTGGAAGAGATGCTGGCGGTGTGCAGCACCGTTCGCGAGAACGGCCAGGACATGCCACTGGACGAGCACCGCCTGGCCCGCGTGCGGCAGACCACCGAGGAACTGAACGAGCAGGGCCTGCGCGTGGTGGCGGTGGCGATGAAGGAGACCGCGGCCAGTCAGAGCGCCTACTCGCAAGCGGACGAGTGCGGGCTGACCCTGGTCGGCTACGTGGCCTTCCTGGACCCGCCGAAGGAGTCCGCTGCGCAGGCGCTGCAGGCGCTGACCGCACACGGTGTCGAGGTCAAGGTCTTCACTGGCGACAACGAACTGGTGACCGCCCGTGTCTGCGCACAGGTGGGGCTGGACGCGGACACCATCCTGACCGGCCCGCAGATCGAGCGCATGGACGACGGCGCGCTGTCGCGGGCGCTGCAGCACCATCGCGTGTTTGCCCGGCTGACGCCGCTGCACAAGGAGCGACTGGTGCGCGAGCTGCGCGCGCAGGGCAAGGTGGTCGGCTTCCTCGGTGACGGCATCAACGATGCGCCGGCGCTGCGCGCAGCCGATATCGGCATCAGCGTGGACAGTGCGGTGGACATCGCCAAGGAGGCCGCCGACATCATCCTGCTGGAAAAGAACCTGATGGTGCTGGAGGAAGGTGTCATCCAGGGCCGGCGCACGTTCAACAACATGCTGAAGTACATCCGCATGACCGCCAGCTCCAACTTCGGCAATGTGTTCTCGGTGCTGGTGGCCTCGGCCTTCCTGCCGTTCCTGCCGATGCTGCCGCTGCAGCTGCTGGTGCAGAATCTGCTGTACGACATCTCGCAGATCGCCATCCCGTTCGACAACGTAGACGAGGAGCTGGTGCGCAAGCCACTGAAATGGAACCCGGCCGACATCGGCCGCTTCATGGTGTTCTTCGGGCCGATCAGCTCGATCTTCGACCTGACCTGTTTCGCGCTGATGTGGTACGTGTTCGATGCACGCACGCCGGCCGACCAAGGCCTGTTCCAGTCCGGCTGGTTCGTGGTCGGACTGCTGACCCAGACCCTGATTGTGCACATGATCCGTACGCCGAAGGTGCCGTTCCTGCAGAGCATCGCCGCGCCGCCACTGCTGCTGATGACCGGCCTGATCATGGCCATCGGCGTGGCCCTGCCGATGAGCCCGCTGGCCGGCTACTTCAAGCTGCAGGCGCTGCCGGCCGGCTACTGGCCGTTCCTGGTGGCGATCCTGTTCGGCTATGCGGTGCTGACCACCGCGCTGAAGCGGTTCTACATCCGTCGTTACGGCTGGCAGTAAGCGCCCGCCGCTTTGTCCAGGAAGAAACACAATGGACATCAATCCGAACCTGCCGGCGTTCAACGCCGGCGCAACCCTGAGTTCGTTGATCAGCCTGTCGGTGGCGTTCGTGCTGGGTACGGCCATCGGCCTGGAACGGCAGCTGCGCCAACGCACCGCCGGCCTGCGCACCAACACGCTGGTGGCGGTGGGAGCGGCGGTGTTCGTCGATCTGGCGGTGCGCTTCCATGACCTGTACGGCGGCCCGCCGTCACCGCTGCATGTGGTTGCGTATGTGATCTCCGGCGTCGGCTTTCTCGGTGCTGGCGCGATCATGAAGGACGGCGCCCAGGTGTCCGGCCTGAACACCGCCGCCACCCTGTGGGGATCGGCGGCGGTGGGCGCCTGTGCCGGCATCAAGCTGCTGCCGGAGGCGGTGTTGGCAGCGGTGTTCGTGCTGGCCGCCAATACCCTGCTGCGGCCGGTGGTGAACCGCATCCAGCGGCAGCCGCTGCCGGAAGCGTTCAGCGAGGCGACCTATACGATCAACGTGGTCTGCCAGCGCGAGCAGCAGGCCGAGGTGCTGGACCAGCTGTTGCTGCTGCTTGAGCAGGCGCATTACCCGGTGCGCGCGGTGGACCAGCGCCCGTTCGGCGAGCGCGACGTGGAGATCGAAGCGGTGCTGTATGCCACCACCGTGGATGCCGGTGAGCTCGATGCCGTGCTGGCCACCCTGGCGACCACGCCCGGTGTGCTGCAGGGCTTCTGGAACGCCAGCCTGGAGGAGTAGTTCCGGCCGCTGGCCGGCAACCTGATGATCCCCGGACGCACCGTGCATCGCTTTGGTGGGTGCCGACCGTTGGTCGGCACAGAACCTTCAGAGACCGTGTCCATCCCTGCGGTAGTGCCGGCCGCTGGCCGGCAACCTCGTGATCTCCGAAGCACCGTGCAGTTGCCGGCCAGCGGCCGGCACTACCAGGCATCGTTCTGGTTTGTGCCGACCAACGGTCGGCACCCACCGCACGGGAGCACGCCGACCAAGGTCGGCATCCACCAATGCCGGCTTTGCTATCCTTTCCGCCCACGCCCGGGAGCTTCCCCGATGCCATCGCTGTCGCCCCGCCGCCCGCTGGTGCTGCTGGCCCTGATCGTCGTGATGGCGGCGATCTTCCTGATCGACACCGTCACCGATTACGCGGTTGCCGCTGCCTGCTTCTACGCAGCGGTCATCCTCGCGGCGTCGCGCGTGCTGAGCGCGCGCGGGCTCATCACCCTGGCCATCGCCTGCATCGCGCTGACCGGGTTGAGCTTCTTCCTGACCCGCTTCGGCACCTACCGCATCGGCCTGGTCAACTCGGTGATCGGCATGCTGGTGATCGGCATCACCACCTATCTCGCCCTGAACATGGAAGCGGCCAAGGCCGCCGTGCAGGAAGCACAGGGCCGCCTGTTGCGGGTGGCGCGCGCTTCCACCGTGGGCGAGCTCACCACTTCCATCGCGCATGAAGTGAATCAGCCGCTGGCGGCCATCGCCAGCAGCGCCGAAGCCTGCCAGCGCTGGCTGGCGCAGGACCCGCCGAACGTGGACAAGGCCCGGCAGACCGTGGCTCGCATCCTGGCCGACGCGCACCGCGCCGGTGACGTGATCGCCCGCATCCGCGGCCTGACCCAGGGCGCGGCACCGGAACGACGCGCCTTCGACCTGAACCAGGCGGTGGAGGAAATGCTGGCGCTGTCGCGCAGCGAGCTGGACCAGCACGGCGTGGCCGTGGCGCTACTGCTGGACGCCGACCTGCCGCCGGTATACGCCGACCGCGTGCAGGTGCAGCAGGTGATCGGCAACCTGATCCTCAATGCGGTGGACGCGATGGAGCCAGTCCCTGCCGCAGACCGGCGACTGTCCCTGCTGACCCGGCGTGACGGCCAGCAGGTCAGTCTCAGCGTGCGCGACCGGGGCGTGGGCCTGCCCACCGATCATCCCGAGCGCGTCTTCGATGCATTCTGGACCACCAAGTCACACGGGCTGGGACTGGGCCTCAGCCTGAGCCGTTCGATGATCGAAGCCAATGACGGCCAGATCCGCGCCGAACGACCGGCAGGCGGCGGTGCCTGCTTCGTGTTCGACCTGCCCATCGCCTCGGACGTTCAACATGCGTAAGCCCGCTGCCCCAGCCATCGACCCAGCGCCCATCGTCTACGTGGTCGACGACGACCCGTCGGTGCGCGCCGCACTGGAAGACCTGCTGGCCTCGATGGGCCTGCAGGTGCGGGCCTTCACCTCCACCCAGGCCTTCCTCGAACACGACCTGGAAGACGCGCCAGCGTGCCTGGTGCTGGACGTGCGCATGCCCGGCCAGAGTGGGCTGGAGTTCCATCGCACGATGGGCAGCCTCGGCCTGCAGCTGCCGGTGGTATTCATCACCGGCCACGGCGACATCGCGATGGGCGTCAACGCGATCAAGGACGGTGCCATCGAGTTCCTGACCAAGCCCTTCCGTGACCAGGAGCTGCTCGATGCCATCCACAAGGGCATCGAGATCGACCGCCAGCGCCGCCGCGACGGCGAGGCACTCGGCGCGCTGCAGCTGCGCTGGGACACCCTCAACGCCGGCGAGCGCGAGGTGGTTGATGGCGTGGTACGCGGCCGGCTCAACAAGCAGATCGCCGGCGACCTCGGCGTCAGCGAGATCACGGTGAAGGTGCGCCGCGCGCAGGTGATGCGCAAGATGGGCGCGCGCACCCTGGTCGATCTGGTGCGGATGTATGACCGCCTGCAGACGGGCACGGCATGAACGCGTACGTCGCGTTGCTGCGCGCGGTCAACGTCGGCGGCACCGGCAAGCTGCCGATGCGCGAACTGGTGGCAATGTGCAAGGACGCCGGCTTTTCCGACACCCGCACCTACATCGCCAGTGGCAACGCGGTATTCCGCAGCGGGCTTGATGAGGCCGCCGTGCGGGGGGCCCTCGCCCGACGGCTGCAGGCCTACGCCGGCAAGCCGGTAGGCGTGCTGGTGCGATCGGCCAGCGAGATCGCCGACGTGGTGGCGCGCAATCCGTTTCCGCAGGCCGCCGGTAACCGTGTGGTGGCATTGTTCCTCGATGCCAGCCTCCCCGCCGATCCGTTGGACGGCGTGACCGGCCGGCGTGATGAACAGCTTGCACTCGGCACGCGGGAGATCTTCGTTCATTACGGTGCTGGCATGGCCGACTCGCGCCTGCGGATGTCCTATGCCCAGCAAGGCACTGCCCGCAACATGAACACGGTGGGCAAGCTTGCAGCGATGGCCGCCGCGCTGGCCTAGCCTGCCAGCATTTCTTGTGCAGCGGTGCTGAAGTCGAGTGTCAATCGACTGCTCAGCGCTTGCGTTCGATGGCGGCTGGAGCGCTTTGCCGACGCAACGGATCACGCCCGCTGCAGGCGACGCTTCAACCGCGTATCCATCAACCCCACGGCCAGCAGCACCGCACTGGTCAGCCAGCCAGCGGCCAACAGATGGGTGTGCGGCAAGACCACGCCCAACACGACCAGCGCCACGGCACCGAACAGATGCGAATACGGGGCGCGCCGGTACACAACGCGCTTGTAGAGGGCGCTGCCAAGCAGGTAGATCAACGGCCCGGCGACCAGCACCGTTGCATATACCGGCGTCACCGCCGCTTCCGGGCGATCCATCACCAGGTCGTTGCCCACCGCGGTGGCGATGATGCCGGCGATCAGCAGCGCATGCACGTAGTGGAAATTGGCGCCCATCCGCCCGGGGTCCTCGGAATGGGTGATCGCCGCGGTGGCGTCGCGACTGGAGATGCCGAAGTACAGCCACCACATGGCGATCGTGCCGGCGAAGGTGGCAAGCACCGCCGACACCACCGCCCCGCTCCACTGCTCGACTTCACTGAGCACGCCACCGGTCGCCAGCAGCGTCTCGCCCAGTGCGACGATGACGAACAGCTGGCAGCGCTCGGCCAGGTGCCCGCCCTCGATGGTCCACTCGCGGGTGTGCGAACGGCCCAGCCCCGGGAACGCGAAGCCGAACATCGGTGAGACGTATTCGCACGCCACGGCCACCGCCCACAGCGCCAACCGCGTATTGCCCTCGGCTGCCGCACCTGCCAGCCAGAAGCAGGCCGACACGCTCACCCAGGCCAGCATGCGACGGAAGTTCGGTGCCAGTGGGTGCGTGCGACCGACCTCCAGCAACACGAAGGCGGTGCGCCCGACCTGCATGGTGGCGTAGGCCCCGGCAAACACCCAGGCGCGTTCAGCGAAGGCCTCGGGAATGGACGAGGACATCAACAGCGCCAGCAACATGGTGACGAACAGCAGGCTGCGGATGCGTGGCGCCTCGGGATCGAACCAGTTGCTGACCCAGCAGGCGTACTGCCAGCCCAGCCAGACCGCGAACCACAGCACCAGCGTCTGCATCACCCCGACCAGGTCCAGGTGATGCAGCAGATGGTGGCTGAGCTGGGTAACCGCAAAGACGTAGACCAGATCAAAGAACAGCTCTTCGTAGGTCACGCGGGCGTGGTGGCCATCGCGCTGGCGCAGGGCAGGCAGTCTCAGTCGTGTGCTCATGGCCGTCCTTCAGCGCGCCAGGCGCCAGTACAGCAGACCAGCCAGCAACGCCGGCACGGCAAACACCAGCAGCAGGATCGGCAGCTCCTCCCGCACGGCGTAACCGGCCTTGCTTACGCCCACCCACATGTTGGCCACCGTCACCAGCAGCTAGGTGGCGATGAACGCGATCAGGGCCGTGGGCAGCTGTGACTGGCCTACGCTCCACAGCCGCCCGAACAGCAGGAAAACGCCCAGCAGCACCACCCCACCCACCATCACCAGAAGCACGTGCATGGTCCATCTCCTTGAGCCTGCTGGCAGGCTAGCCGCGGCCGATTCTGCGCTCCAGACGATGATCGTGGTTTCACTTTCCAGTTCCGACGAACAATCCCCGACCCGCGCCCCACATGGCAAACGCGAACGGTTCCCATTAGTATTGCGTCATCGCGCAGGGATGCCCTTCCCCGCGCGCGCCCCTTGCCCTTGCTTCCGGTCCGGATGTCCCAGCTGCCTTCCCTACCCCCTCCCGCGCTGCCGCTGGTCTCCTCGCTGGTGCGCCATTACGAGGAACTGGTGGAGTATCTGCGCCGCCGTTTCCGCTCGCCAGGGTTGGCTCGTGAGGTGGTGCACGATGTCTGCGTGCGCCTGCTGGAACGCCCGGCCGCCTACGATGCACGGCAACCCATCGCGCTGCTGCGGCGGATCGCGCACGACACTGCGGTGGATCGCTGCCGCGCCGAGGATCTGCGCCGGCACTGGGTGGAGGCGCGTGCCGAGCTGCCCGATGACGCCTGCCCGCGCCCCGGGCCTGAGCAGCAGGCGCAGGGACAGCAGGCACTGCAACGACTGGGCGCCACCATCGAACGCATGCCCTGCCGCCGCCAGCAGGTCTTCATCCTGCACAAGATCCACGAACTGCCACAGGCTGAGGTTGCCCGCCGCATGGGTATCGGCCAGAAGGCGGTGGAGCGCCACCTGCGCCTGGGCATGGCCGATTGCCAACGGTCGGCTGGCCTGCGATGAGCCCACAACCGCCGCCGTCCACACCGCAACCGCCGGTCCAACCCGCAACCACCGACCAGGTGCTGGACCAGCATCGCGATGCTCTGAAGGAACGCTTCCCCATGCCCAGCGCGGATGCGCTGCAGCGTCGTCGCGGTGGACGTGCGGCGAAGATCGTCCTGCCGCTGCTGCTGATCACGGCCACGGGCGTGTTCATTGCCGACCCGGCATGGCAGGTGCACGACTATCGGAGCGCGGTGGGCGAACGCCGCGGCATCCGCCTGCCCGATGGCAGCCATCTGCTGCTCGACGCCGGTACCCATCTGCAGGTTCGCAGGCACATTCGCTCGCGGCAGGTGGTGCTGGTGCAGGGCCAGGCCCGTTTCCAGGTGCAGCACTCGACCTGGCGCCCGTTCGAGGTCGAGGCCGGGGCGGTGCATGTGCGCAACTATGGCACGGTGTTCGACGTTGACCGGCAGGGTAGCCTCAGCGAGGTAACCCTGTGGCGCGGCGAGGTGGGCGTGCGTGTGGATGGCGGGGGCGCAGAGCAGCGCCTGAAGCCGGGGCAGCGTGTGCTGGCCCAGCCAGGATCGTTGTCTCCGCCGGAAGCGGTGGACCCGGATCGAGCCGACTGGACCCGTGGGCGGTTGCAGTTCGACCGCATGCCGTTGGCCGAGGTGCTGCGCATCCTGCAGCGCTATCACGACCGTCCCATCGTGCTGGACGACCCGGTACTGGGGCCGCTGCAGGTGTCAGGCGTCTTCGATGCCGACCGCGCCGAAACCGTACTCGCGCTGCTGCCCGAGATCCTGCCGGTACAGGTGCACACCGCTTCCGATGGCAGCCTGCATCTGCGCGCCCGCGATTGAATGCCACACCGAGGGTGGGTTGCGCGTCGTCCCATCCGGCAAGTGCTTGAACCCTTCCGAAGGACCCCCGCATGACCCGCCCTGTTCCGCCTGCCGCCCTGCGCCGGCTGGCCCCTACCCTGCTCGCTGCCTGCCTGTGTGCGGCCCTGCCCGCCACGGCGCAGACCGCTGCATCCGCGCCCGTCGAGCTGCACCTGCCGGCCGGCCCGTTGCAGGCCTCGCTCACTGCGCTGGCGCGGCAGAGTGGCATCCAGCTGCTGTTCGCCGCCGACAGCGTGAGCGGCCGCAGCGCCCCGGCTGTTGATGGCCGCTACACCCCGCGTGAGGCCCTGCAGCGGCTGCTGGCAGGCCAAGGCCTGGCGATGCAGGAACGTTCGCCAGGGGTGTTCGTGGTGAGTGCCGCGCCAGCGCCGGCGAAGCCGCGCATCCCGGCCCGGGCCGCATCATCGGCGCCGTCATCCGCCTCGACGACGTCGCTGGCCCGCGTCACGGTCTCGGCCTCGACCGCGCGCATGCCGCAGGGCGAGACCGCCATGCCCAATACCATCACGGTGCTGACCCGCGAGGACATCACCCAGCAGCTGGCATTGGGCTCGGATGTGTCGCGGGTGCTGTCGTCGCAGATCCCGGCGTTTGCCCCGGCGCGCGAGAAGATGTCCAACTACGGCGAAACCATGCGCGGCCGCGGCATCCTGTACATGGTCGACGGCGTGCCGCAGTCCACGCCGCTGCGCGATGGCTCGCGTGATTCGCACACCATCGACCCGGCGATGATCGAACGCATCGAGGTCATCCACGGCGCCAACGCGCTGCAGGGCATCGGCGGTACCGGCGGCATCGTCAACATCATCACCCGCAGTGCGCCCAGTGAGCCGGGCGCGTTCCTGCTCGACACCAACGTCAGCTACAGCGCTGCCCTGCCCAGCCGACACGACGACAATGGCCAGCGCGGCTCGGCCCTGGTGGGCGTGCGCGGCGAGCAGTTCGACCTGGTCGCCGGCCTGGCCTATGAGAAGCAGGGCCTGTACCACGACGGCGAGGGCCGATCGATCGGCACCAACGCGCAGGGCGAGCTGATGGACTCGACCTCATCGAACGTATTCGCCAAGCTGGGCTGGAACATTGCCGACGGCCACCGCCTGCAGGTCATGGCCAACCGCTACGAACTGCGCGGGCTGGACAACTACCTGGCCATCAACGGTGACTACCGGACCGGTCGCCCGACCATTTCGGTCCCCGGCGATACGCCGCTCGATCCGCCGATGAACCGCTCGCGTTCGCTGACGGTGGACTACAGCGCCGCCGACCTGCTCGGCGGCCGTTTCCAGGCGCAGGCCTTCGCGGTCGATTTCGAAGGCCGCTACGGTGCCAGCCAATGGGATCCTTGGGGCAACACCGGCGCCAATGCCGCCTGGGACCAGACCCAGAACGAATCGGACAAGCGCGGCTTCAAGCTGACCCAGAGCTGGAGCCGCATCGCCGACACCACGCTGGACGTGACCCTGGGCCTGGACGGCCTGCGCGACCGCACCCACCAGGTGCTGCTGGCCAGTGGCATGAACTGGGTGCCGCAGACCACGTACCAGAGCCTGTCACCGCTGCTGCAGCTGCACTGGTGGCCGACCGATCACCTGATGCTGTCCGGCGGCCTGCGCTACGAAAAGGGCGAGCTGGAAGTAGGCGACTACACCACCCTGCCCCGTTACGGCGCACGCAAGGTGGCCGGTGGCAAGCCGACCATGAGCGAGACCCTGCCCAACTTCGGCGCGGTCTGGTACATCAACGATCGCCTCAACGCCTATGCCTCGTACTCGGAAGGCTACACCGTGGCCGACGTCGGCCGCGTGCTGCGCGCGATCAACCGCGACGGCCAGCGCGTGGACAGCCTCATCGACCTGTCACCGGTGGTGTCGGACAACCGCGAGATCGGACTGGAGTACGACGATGGCCGCTTCAGCGGTGACATTGCCTACTACACCTCCGAATCCAGGCTCGGCTCGGTACTGATCTACGATCCGGGCATCGATGCCTATGCGGTACAGCGCCAGGCCACCCGTGTGGAAGGCTTTGAAAGCAATCTGCGCCTGCGGCTGGGCGACAGCCGCCTCGGCCTTGGCTACGCACGCGCCAACGGCCGCTACGACGCCGACGTTGACGGTCGCCTCGACAGCGACCTGGCCGGCGTCAACGTCGCACCGAACCGGCTGACCGCGTTCTGGGAACAGAGCTGGACGCCGCAGCTGAGCACCCGACTGCAGGCCAGCCATGCCTTCGACCGCGACTTCGACCTGCATGGCGCGCGGGTGGCCGAGTTCAAGGGTTACACCACCGTGGATCTGGTCGCGCGCTATACGCTGGACAAGCACGCCTTCACGCTGGGCGTGCAGAACCTGGCGGACAGGCAGTACATCAGCTACTACTCGCAGACCACGCCGTCGAACCCGAGCTATTTCTCCGGCCGCGGCCGGGTGCTGACGCTGGGATGGCAGTACCGGTACTGATCCGTGGCGTCCTTATGGGAGCCATGAAAACTATGCGAGACGCGATGAAGGAGGCCCATGCTAGTTTCTGGGCCTCCTTCAAGCGGACGTGAATCATGCGTTTTACCCTGCTCGCCTTCGCCCTGGCCGTCGCGCTTCCGGCCGCCCACGCCAGCGCCGCCGAGGCACCGCTGCCACAACTGCGGGCCTATACCGTGGATGCGTCCTGGCTGCAGCCGATGGCGCCGCTGCAGGTTGCCGACCACACCTGGCAGATCGGCACCGAGGACCTGACCGCGCTGCTGGTGCAGACCGCCGAGGGCGCAGTACTGCTGGATGGCGGCATGCCACAGATGGCCGGTCACCTGCTGGACAACATGAAACTGCGCGGCGTGGCCCCGCAGGACCTGCGATTGATCCTGCTCAGCCATGCGCATGCCGACCACGCCGGCCCGGTCGCCGAGCTCAAGCGTCGCACCGGCGCGCATGTGGCGGCCAATGCAGAAACGGCGGTGCTGCTGGCGCGCGGCGGCAGCAACGACCTGCACTTTGGCGACGGCATCACCTATCCGCCGGCCAGCGCCGACCGCATCATCATGGATGGCGAAGTGGTCACGGTGGGCGGCATCGCATTCACCGCGCACTTCATGCCGGGGCACACCCCGGGCAGCACCGCCTGGACCTGGACCGACACCCGCGATGGGAAGCCGGTGCGCATCGCCTACGCCGACAGCCTGAGTGCACCGGGTTACCAGCTGAAGGGCAATCCCCGTTATCCGCGCCTGATCGAGGACTACAAGCGCAGCTTCGCAACGGTACGGGCGCTGCCCTGCGATCTGCTGCTCACCCCGCATCCGGGCGCCAGCAACTGGAACTATGCCGCCGGCAGCAAGGCCAGCGCCGAGGCACTGACCTGCAATGCCTACGCGGATGCGGCCGAGAAGAAGTTCGACGCGCAGTTGGCCAGGGAAACGGCCGGGACCCGCTGATTCCGTAGCGTCGAGCTTGCTCGACGGAGCCGCAGAGCAGTCGAGCACGGCTCGACTCTGCAAAGAGCAAGTCGGCCGCGAGGAAAGGTGCCGGTCAGACCGACCGGCACCACCACTGGCTGTCAGCCACCTTGCCCGTGCTGGGCAAACGGCTCGGTGCTGCCGTCGGTGCGCACCAGCTCGACGGTGTACGGCTGCACGTAGCCGTCCGGCATTTCCATGCCCGGCGAACCGGCCGGCATGCCGGGCAGCACCAGCCCACGCGCGGCCGGGCGTTCGGCCAGCAGGCGCTTGATGTCCTCGGCCGGGATGTGACCCTCGATCACGTAACCGCCGATCTCGGCGGTATGGCAGGACGCCTTGCCGACCGGCACGCCCAGGCGGACCTTGATCGGGTTCATGTCATCGGTGTCGCGCACATCGACCTGGAAGCCGGCGGCCTTCAGGTGGTCGACCCAGATGCCGCAGCAACCGCAGCTGGCGGTCTTGTGCACGATGGCGACCGGCAAGGCTGGATCGATCTTGGCCGGGCTGGCTTGGGCCGGTGCCGGTGCCTCGCTGGCGACGGGTGCCGCGGAGGATTCTTCAGCGGCACGAGCGCAGGCGGTCGTGGCCAGCACGGTGCCCAGCAGCAGGCCGAGGGAGAGAGTACGGTTCATTGAGTGATTCCTTTGCAGAGGCGGGCAACGTAGCCCGCCGCCCGCGCATCGAAGGCGCGGGCAGAGTCGAGAAAAAGTCGAGCAGCTACGGCAGGCGCGTGAGGCCTGCAGAAAATCACGCGATGGGGGGCCGCAACGGGTCGAGTCTCGGCGGCGGTGCGCGTTGCTGGGTATTGGCCGGAACAGGCGCCTCGCGCCAGGGCGAGGCCGGTGTTCCGTTCAATGTCGCCAGCATGCCAAGACAGGCCGGCGGGCATTCGCACTCACCGCTCTGGCAGGCCGCCGGGGCCGCATCATCGCAGCAGCCGGCCGCAGCCATCGCGGCTGAGTGCGGTGCAGCGCAATGCTCCTGGCTGGACGGGCCGCTGTACGGAGACGCAGCGAGCGCCAGCGCCGATGCATTCAGCACCAGGGCGACAAGCAACATCCATCGCAGCAGCAGGCCAGGCAGGTTCACCGGCCGATGATAGCCGATGCAGGCGCCCTGAACGTGGGGTGGCAACGACCCTGACAGCTTGACAACCACGCGGCCGACTTGCGCGATGCCCATTGCTATGGCGTGATGGCAATCGTGGCACCCTGCATTGCCACGCCCCTGCCCCTGTCCCCGACACGGAGTTTCCCTCATGAATGGATTCATGCGAACACTGCTTGTGGTGCTGCTGTTGTCGTGCGCGACCATCACCCACGCCGAAGAACCAAGCGAAGATGAAGCAAGCAAACGCGCTGAAGTCTCCCGGCAGGCACAGCAACTGCTGGAGAAGCAGGATTTCGCCAGACTGGAGCAACTCGCCAGTCGTTACCGGGATACGGATCGCTACTTCAGCAGTGGTGTCTGGAAGCTTTCGGCGTACTACGTAGGCATCGGCTATGTCTTCAGCATGAGGAACCGTGACCCGGCCTACTGGCAGGGTCGCGAGAAGCTCGTGCAGGCGTGGATCTCGCGCTACCCCAGGTCGCCGTCGGCGCGCCTGGCCATGGCTGAGATGCTCAGCCGCCAAGGCTGGAGCATCCGCGGCCCCGGCTATGCAAATACGGTGAAGGAAGAGGACTGGGCACCGTTCAAGGCGCTGCAGCAGCAGGCCGTTGACTACCTGCTGAAATACAAGGACATCGCCAGCACGGACCCGTACTGGTACGAGTCGATGGAACACCGGGCGATCGAACAGAGTTGGGATGCAGACCGCTTCTTCGCATTGCATGACGAAGGCATCGCGCGCTATCCGGGCTACTTCCCGCTCTACTTTGCTGCCGTGCGCTATTTCGCTCCGAAGTGGGGAGGCGATCCGGCTGGCCTGGAAGCCTATGCACGCAGGGTCATGGCTGCGGCCCCACCGCAGGACCAATACATGCTGTACGCCCGTATCTACTGGGTCGCCTCGCAGCGAGAGTACGAGGACCGTTTGTTCACCGCGTCGAAAGTGAACTGGCCGACCATGAAACGCGGCTTCGAAGACGTGCTGTCACGTTATCCCTCGCCATGGAACCTGCAATCATTCGCGTACTTCGCCTGCCAGGCCAATGATCCCGTCAAGGCCCGTGAACTGCTGGCGCAGATCCAGGAACCGATCGTTGGCGCTTGGCGGGATACGGCCAACTATTTCCGTTGTTCCTTTGCTCTGGATGAACCCAACCCACATGCCGAAGGCCCATAGGACTGGATTCATCCACTGCTAGGCGACCGCCGCCATCGCCCGCATCCGCACCGGGATCGACTTGGCCGCCGGCGTGCCGCTGAGGCGGTCGTAGTAGTCCAGCGGCAACAACGGGTTCAGTTCGGGGTAGTAGCCGGCCAGCGCGCCGCGCGGCATCGGGTAGTCCAGTACGGTCAGGCCCTCGATGCGCCGCTGCACGCCATCACCGCTGATCGTCTCCAGGCTGACCCGCGCCTCCTTGTCCAGCCCGCGCGCCAGCCGGTCCTCGATGTTCATGAACAGCACCATGCGATCGTTGTACACGCCGCGGTAGCGGTCGTTGTAGCTGTAGATGGTGGTGTTGTACTGATCGTGCGAGCGCACCGTGGCCAACCGCAGCATGTCCGGGTCATGTACGGGGTCGTCCACGTCCAGGCCGGGCATTACCAGGATGTTGGCCTTGCCATTCGGCGTGGGCCACACCCGGCGGCGCGGCGGAATGTCCAGATGGAAACCGTGTGGCTGCCGGATGCGCTCGTTGAAGCCGGTGTAGAGCTCCGGATACACCGCAGCGATCAGCTCGCGGATGGGTGCGTAGTCGTGCATGCAGCCGGCCCAGTCAACCCTGCTGTCGGGCAGTGTGGCCAGCGCCATGCGGCAGACAATCTCGACCTCGGGCAATACATCGGCGCTGACCGGTTCGAGCACGCCGCGCGAGGCGGTCACATTGGACATCGCGTCTTCGATGGTGACGAACTGCTCGCCGGCCGGCGTGACGATGCGCTCCGAGCGCGCCACCACCGGCAGGATCAGCGCATCGCGGCCATGAACCAGGTGCCCACGGTTGAGCTTGGTGGCGATGCCCACGGTCAGGTCCAGCCCACGCATTGCCTCGTACGCGCGCGGCGTATCGGGCACGGCATGAATGAAGTTGCCACCCAGGCCGATGAACACCCTGGCGCTGCCGTCCAGCATCGCCTCGATGGATTCGACCACATGGTGGCCATGCTCACGCGGCGGGTCGAAGCCGAACACCTGCTGCACGCGGTCGAGATAGGCCGGCTTGGGCTTCTCGTCGATGCCGACGGTGCGGTCGCCCTGCACATTGGAATGGCCCCGGATCGGCCCGATGCCAGCACCGGGCTTGCCGAAGTTGCCACGCAGCAACAGCAGGTTGGCGACCTGCTGCAGCAGGCGCGAGCCGTACTGGTGCTGAGTCAGCCCCATGCCGTAGCAGATCACGGTGGCATTGGAGCGGATGTAGATCTCCGCACAGCGACGGATCTGCGCCTGCGAAATGCCGGAAACCTGCACGATCTGGTCCCAGTCCTGCGCCATCACGTCTTCGCGCAGCGGCTCCAGGCCCACCGTGTGTTCGGCGAGGAAGGCATGGTCGAGCACACGCTCACCCTGCGCCTCGCGCTCGAACATTACCTTCATCATGCCCTTGATCAGGGCCAGGTCGCCGCCGATGCGGATGTGCACGAACTCGCTGGTGATCTCGGTCGAACCGAACGTGGCCATCTGCACCATGTCCTGCGGCTCGGCGAAGCGGATCAGCGCGCGCTCGGGCATCGGGTTGACCGCCACGATCGGAATGCCGCGTTTGCGCGCCTCGACCAGGTTGCTCATCATCCGCGGTGAATTGGTGCCGGTGTTCTGGCCGATCACGAAGATCGCCTCGGCGTGCTCGAAATCCTGCAGCACGATGGTGCCCTTGCCTACCCCAATGGCCGGCGGCAGGCCGCGGCTGGTCGGCTCGTGGCACATGTTCGAGCAGTCCGGAAAATTATTGGTGCCGAACTCGCGCACGAAGATCGAATACAGGAACGCCGCTTCGTTGGGCGTGCGTCCGGAGGTATAGAACTCGGCCTGGTGCGGGCTGTCCAGCGCCCGCAGATGGCGGCCGATCAGTGCGAAGGCATCGTCCCAGCTGCACGGCACGTAGTGATCGGTGGCCGCGTCGTAGCGCATCGGCTCGGTCAACCGGCCCTGCATCTCCAGCCAGTAGTCGGTCTGCGCCATCAGCTCGGTAACGGTATGCCGGGCGAACAGCTCACGACCGGCACGGAACTGGGTGGCTTCCCAGGCCAGTGCCTTCGCGCCGTTCTCGCAGAACTCCAGCTTCTTGCGTTCGTCGGCATCGGGGAACGCGCAGCTGGGGCACTTGAAGCCACCGGGCTGGTTCATCGCCAGCAACGCCTTCGACCCCTTGCCGATCACACTCTGCTGCAGCAGCACCTTGGCGGTGGCTCCGGCGGCACCCCAGCCACCGGCGGGCTGGTTGTAGGGCTTGTAACGCGGCGGCTTCTGCTCGGACATGTTCGGGAACCTGACGGGAGGAACGCGGCAACAATGGGCACAACGCGGTCCGGCGGCGCTTTCGGACGCACAGCCAGCCCCACAGTCAAACACGGCCTGCACGGCTTCGCCAGTGGGTGCGCGCTGTTTTCAGCGCAGCCTGCCATGACAACGGTTACACCTGCGTCAGCGCATGGCCACTGCGCTATTCTCGATGGCGTGGGTGGTCCACCACCTGCGTATCTCCCTTGTCCGGACGCGCTGCATGCCTGATTCGACCCCACCGCACACCCCGCCTGCCGGCACGGCCCAGCGCCCGTTGCAGCGCTGGCGCAGCGAGGGGCGACAGCCCCTGGTCGACGTGGTGGCCGAGGAAGTGCCGGTGGCGCTGCGTTACAACGACGCCGCCTTCGCGGTGATGATGGCCACGCCCTGCGACCTGGAGGACTTTGCGCTTGGGTTCTCGCTCAGCGAGGGACTGATTGCTACGCCCTCGCAGCTGCTGTCGATCGACATCCGCCCACAGCTGGAAGGCATCGAACTGCAGATGACCGTGGCCGAGGAGGCACCCGGTGCCGGCCTGGACCCCGCCAATGGGCGCCTGCTGCCCGGCCGTGGTGGCTGCGGCCTGTGCGGCACGCGCCAGCTGGAGGAAGTGCTGCGACCGCTGCCGCAGATCCGCGAACGCCGCAGCTATTCCGCCACCGCCCTGCAGCGGGCGGTGGCGACCTTGGCGCAGCACCAGCCGATGAATGCGGCAAGCGGTTCGATCCACGCCGCGGCCTGGGCCGACGCCAGTGGGCGCATCGGTTGGGTACGCGAGGACGTGGGTCGCCACAATGCACTGGACAAGCTGATCGGCGCCCTGCATCACAACGAGCACGCCATCGACGGTGGGTTGCTGGTGATTTCCAGCCGCGCCAGCTACGAAATGGTGAGCAAGGCAGCGCGTGCGGGAGCCAGCGTGCTGGCGGCGGTTTCGGCGCCGACCGCGCTGGCGATCGACCTGGCCCGCAGCGCCGGCCTGTGCCTGGTCGGGTTCGCGCGGGAGAGCGGGTTCAATGTGTATACCCATCCCGAGCGGCTGCAGGCAGACGACAAGTAGCATCGACTGGGTAGTCGTCGACTGGGTAGAGTCGACTGTCAGTCGACTGCTCTTCGTTCAGCCCCCCCCGAAAACCCCGCGCTGCGCGCGATAGTCGACTGACAGTCGACTCTACCCGGTCGGCTCCATTCAGACCGGCCCGGGCGACCACTGCCACCCGGGCCAGGCCAGATCTCAGCGCAGCGCGACCTTCGGGAGTCCACCGGCACGTCAAACGCTGCGTTGTAGAGTCGACTGTCAGTCGACTGCTCTTCGCTCAGACCCCCCGAAAACCCCGCGCTGCGCGCGATAGTCGACTGACAGTCGACTCTACCCGGTCGGCTCCATTCAGACCGGCCCGGGCGGCCACTGCCACCCCGGCCAGGCCAGATCTCAGCGCAGCGCCACCTTCGGGAAGTCCACCGGCACGTCAAACGCTGCGTTGTAGAGTCAACTGTCAGTCGACTACTCTTCGTTCAGCCCCCCGAAAACCCCGCGCTGCGCGCGATAGTCGACTGACAGTCGACTCTACCCGGTCGGCTCCATTCAGACCTGCCCGCGCGGCCCGCTGCCACCCGGGCCAGGCCAGATCTCAGCGCAGCGCCACCTTCGGGAAGTCCACCGGCACGTCGAACGCTGCGTTGTAGAGTCGACTGTCAGTCGACTGCTCTTCGTTCAGCCCCCGAAAACCCCGCGCTGCGCGCGATAGTCGACTGACAGTCGACTCTACCCGGTCGGCTCCATTCAGACCGGCCCGGGCGACCACTGCCACCCGGGCCAGGCCAGATCTCAGCGCAGCGCGACCTTCGGGAAGTCCACCGGCACGTCAAACGCTACGTTGACGTAGTTGGTGAACAGGTTGAGCGCGACGTGGGCGAGGATCTCAACGATCTGCTCATCATCGAAGCCAGCCGCACGCAACGCCTGCACATCGCCATCGGCAATCTGCGCACGCTGCTCGACCACCTTCAGCGCGAAGTCCAATGCCGCCGAGGTGGCCGGATCGCTGGACTGGCCGATCTGCGCGGCGGCCATCTGCTCGCTGCTGGCACCGGCCTTGCGGCCCAGCGCGGTGTGCGCGGCGAGGCAGTACTCGCAGGCATTGCGGTTGGCGATGGCCACGGCGATCTGCTCGCCCAGCAGCGGTGACAGGCGACCGCCGCCCAGCGCGCCGAACGAACCCCACATGCTCTGCAGGGCGGCCGGCGAGTTGGCTACGGCACGGAACATGGCCGGGGTGGCGCCGAAGGCGGCGTGGACCTGGCCCAGCAGGGCCTGACGGTCGGCGGTGGTGTTGGCGGCATCGATCAGGGGGACACGGGACATGGTGGATCTCCTTGGGAAAGCGCCCGGAATTGGACGACCCGCTCATCCTAGGTAGACTCCCCGGACGAATCAGGCGCAATAAACCACACATGTTGTCCATTCATCCATGAACGTGTCCGTCGACACTTCCTCACCCGACCGCCTCTCCTCCCTGCTGGAACGCTTCCGGGTGCAGGCCGCGCTGTTCCACAGTGGTCCGCTGTGCGGGCGCCACGTCTTCGAGCCGCAACCCGGTCGTGCCTTCCTGCACATCCTGCGCCAGGGTGAAATGGAGGTCCGTCATCCCGGGGGCGATATCGCGCTGCCCCGGTTGAAGATCGACACACCCAGCCTGCTGCTGTATCCGCAGCCGCTGCACCATGTGTTCTTCAACGCACCGCTGGATGGCCCGAATTTCACCTGCGCCACGCTGGACTTCGATGGCGGCGCGCGCAATCCGATCGTGCAGTCGCTGCCACCGGTGATGGTGGTGCCACTGGCGGCGATCGGCGAACTGGATGACACCCTGCACCTGCTGTTCGCCGAGGCCGATCGCCAGCGCTGCGGCTCACGGCTGCTGACCAACCGCCTGTTCGAGGTGGCGCTGATCCAGATCCTGCGCTGGGTGGTGGACCACCCGGATGCGGCGGGCGTCAGCCATGGGCTGATGCGCGGGCTGTCCGATGCGCGGCTGGCCCGTACGCTGGTGGCGATGCACCAGGCGCCGCAGGACGAATGGACGCTGCCGCGCATGGCTGCGACTGCCGGCATGTCGCGCAGCGCGTTCGCGGCCGTGTTCAAGGAGGTGATGCAGGCGACGCCGGCCGCTTATCTGCTGGACTGGCGGCTGAGCCTGGCCTGCGCGCAGCTGCGGGCAGGCGTGGCAGTCAAGCAGGTGGCGATCGAGGTGGGGTTTGCCGATACCGCCTCGCTGTCGAAGGCGTTCCGCAAGCGGCTGGGGGTATCGCCGAGGGCGTGGCTGGCCGCGGGCGCCGCGCAGGCTGGGCAGACGCGCGAGGGGTAGAGTCGATTGTCAGTCGACTGTCGCGCGAAGCGCGGGGTTTTCGTTGTCTGACCGAAGAGCAGTCGACTGACAGTCGACTCTACCGAAGCGCATTTTCGTGGCCTGACCGAAGGGCAGCCGACCAGCGGTCGGCTCTACCACGGGCGATGTCTGCGCGCCGGTTGGCCGCTCAACTGGACGTTCCGTCAGACTTCGCCAACAACCCGGCGATGCGCTCGGCAACACGGGCGCGCACGCCTTCGTCCAGCTGGCCTTCGTACATTGCCTCGTAGATCCACAGGCCATCGGCGGCCAGGCGCGCCACGAAATTGTCGAGCGTCGTTGGATCGACATTCCCAGCCTCCGGCGCGGATGGTGCCCAGCGCCGTACCGCCGGTCCCCACGGACGCTCGCCCGCCTCCGGGTCGGCCGATTCCAGCATGAACATCAGTTCGGCACGGGTGGCACTCTGCGCCGAGACACGCACGAAGGTCTGGTAGCGCTCCAGTGCCGTCGCTTCATCCGCGCGCTTGCCCAGCAGCTTTTCCATCGACGTTTCCCAGGCCTGCACCAGGTGCTCGTCGATGCCGCGCAGCAGCGCCTCGCGCGAAGGGAAGTGGTACAGCAGGCCGCCGCGGGTCAGGTTGGCCTCGGCCGCCACCGACTCGAAGGTCACCGCTCGCACGCCATCACGATTGATCACGTTGACGGCGGCGTCGAGGATGCGGTCGCGCTTGCTGGTTCTCATTGCCTCATTTTACGCGATCGGCCGCGCCCTCGCGGCTGCCGACGCGGCCGCGCAGCAGGCGCGCGATGATCGCCGCGCCCACGGCCAGCACCGTCGCGATCACCAGCAGCACGATCTGGTAGCCACGGTCATACGCGGCCGCAGCCAGTGCGAACCACTCGCCCTGCCCACTTTCGCGTGCCACGTGCAGCGCCTGGGTGAAACCCTCGCGGGCAAGCGCGGGCATGTCTGCCGAGACTGGCAAGAAGGCGCTGTACATCGCTGCGCTCAGGCTGCCCAGCATCGCCACCGCCAGCAGGCCACCGAACTCATAGGACACTTCTTCCACCGACGAGGCCATGCCTGCGCGGTGTGCCGGCACATTGTTGAGGATGGCGGTGGATGCCACCGAGATGGCCGAACCCATGCCGAAGCCGGTGATGGCCATACCAGCCACCACCCAGCCAAGGCCGTGCGGGAAGCCGAACGCGACCACGCCGACGCCCAGCGCACCTGCGGCCAGGCCACCACAGATCAGCGGGCGCAGGCCCACCCGGTGCAGGATGCTGCCGCCCAGCAGCGCGCTGGGCAGGCTGCCCAGTGCCGCCACCGAGACCAGCAGGCCCGCCTGCAGCGGCGTGAAACCTGCCACCAGCTGGAAGCGCTGGGTGGTGACCAGCTGCAGTCCGGCCATCGCGAACAGAGTGAACACCGCCGACAGCGTGCCGGCCAGGAACGCCGGATTGCGGAAGATCGCGAAGTCCAGCAGCGGGTACGGCAGCTGCTGCTGGCGGCGCGCGAACGCCGCACCGCTGATGACGGCCAACAGCAGTGCGCCTGCGCCCAGCGCATACGACGGCGGCGTTGCGATCAGCGACTTGATCGCCAGCACCAGGCCGGACAGTGCAGCCAATGCCAGAACTGAGGACACCAGGTCCCACGGCCGCGAGGTGTCGCGCTGGCCTTCCGGCGCCAGCAGCAGCGTGGCCACGAATGCGACCACCACCACCGGCACGTTGATCAGGAACACCGAGCCCCACCAGAAGTGCTGCAGCAACCAGCCGCCGATGATCGGGCCAAGCGCCGCACCGACGATGGCCACCGAGCCCCAGATCGCAATGGCGATGTTGCGCTCGCGCTCCTCATGGAAGCTCAGGCCGATCAGCGCCAGCGTGGCCGGCATCATTGCTGCCGCACCGACCGCGAGGAACGCGCGCGCGGCAATCAACTGCGCTGCAGTTCCAGCGAAGGCCGCCGCCAGCGAGGCAATGCCGAACACCACAAGGCCGATCAGGAACATGCGGCGGTGGCCGATGCGGTCGCCCAGCGTGCCGGCACCCAGCAGCAGGCCGGCCATCACCAGCGGATAGGCATTGATGATCCACAGCGCCTGCCCGGCACTGGCCGAGAGTTCCTCGGTCAGCGTGGGCAGTGCGGTGTAGAGCACGGAGTTGTCCAGCGTGACCAGCAACAGGCCGGCAGCGACGGTGAACAACAGTGCCCAGCGACGGGCACGCGACAGGGCCGGAGCACCGGCCAAGGGCTGGGACAGAGCCATGGGAGAACCTGGTGGGGTGGAGTACGGCTATAACTATACCGGACATCCTGTATAGTTATGTGCGTTCGGAGCCTGCCGATTCAGCTGTTGTAGAGCGTCGCGCCTGCTCTGATGCGCCGCCCGCCAGGCATGGCCTGGCTCTACTGGGACGGGTCAGGCGTGGCCTGGCTTTACGGGTGAACGCTTACCGGCAGTCTTCCGGCAGCGCGGCGATCGCCGAGACCACCGCGCCCTGCATGCCCTGCCCCACGGCCATGTCCAGTTCGCCGCCGATGCCACCGTGCTGGCGCCGCAGCTCGTCCTCGCACAGCCCGCGCACCCGCGCACGGGCCTGTGCGCGCAGGCTGCTGCACCGCCAATCGGTGCCGCCCAAAGGCAACACCGAGTACACCACGCTGTTGCAGGCGTTGCCGGCGCGCTGCTGCAACGACAGCCCGCCGAAATCCCGTGGCTCGCTGCTGCGCTGCGGGTCGAAGTAGCTGTCCGGGAAGGTGCGTGCGTACTGTTCGATGTCCACGGCCATGCTGCGGCCGCCAGCCAGCGGCATCTGCAGCGGCTGGCCGCATGGTGTCGCATCGGCGCGGTGCTGGATGTACTGGTAGATCGGCCGGTCCAGCGATGGATCCTGCTCGGTCACCGCGCTGACTGCCGCCAGCACCGGCAGCGATGCACGATTGGCCATGCGCGCCAGCAGTCCCGCCTGCGCGGGCTGGCAGCGGTCGCGCAATGTTGCCGCGAGCAGGAACAATACGTCGTTGCGGAACGCGTGATCGTCACCCAGGCGCTGTTCGATGCGCTGGCTGGCATCGGACGCCGGTGCTGGAAACGCAACTGCCGGCGGCGCGGTGGGTGCGCGCTGCCGCTGCCACCACACCAGCAGCACCACCGCGACCAGCAGCACCCCGGCAACCATGAGCCATCGCCGGCGCATCAGTTGCGGATCGCCGTCAGCGTGGCCGCCGCGGCATCGTAGGACGCGCTGGCGATGTCCGCGTCGAAACGCTTCACCTGCAGGCGGCCGGCAAGCCGGTACGGATCCCACAGGTCGCCCAGCGCGATCGGCGTGCCTAGGGTCACGTGGATGATCTGGTTCGGCGGCGGTGGCGGCACGTGGATGCACGCGCCGTAGAACGGCACGAACAGCAGTTCATCCACCAATCCTGCATCGTTGGTGCCGAGCGGTACCACGTAGCCATCCAGATCCACCGTGCGACCATCGACAGCATCGACCACCCGCGAAGAGCCGAACTGCTTGGCGCGATCCGGGCTGGAATGGTCGATCTCCAGCCCCGGTGGCGTGCCCGAGCCGGTGTCGTCGATCAGGCCACCCACGCCGTCCATGCCATTGCGTGACAGGCCGATCTGCGGGGGTGGGCGCTGGTAGGTGACCTCGTCGGGTCGCAACGCGTCCCAACGGTCGATGGGGGCTTCGGCCGTGGCGGAGGGCGCCGGTTTGTCCTGCGGCGTGACCCCCACCGCATCGCCGCCAGGCGCCGTACAGCCCACCAACCACAGGCATCCCAACGCCAGCAACAGGTGACTACGGTTCATACGGCCTCAGCTGTGCGTCACGCATGGTGTAGGCCGAACCGGCCAGATCGTCGTCCAAGCGTTCGGCATGCAAGGTGCCGGCCAGGAAGAACGGCGAATACATGTCAGGCATGTCGATCGGGCGCGGCAGCACCACGTGCACGATCTGGTTCGGCGGCGGTGGTGGCACGTGGATGCAGGCGCCGTAGTACGGCACGAACAGGAATTCGGTCAGCCGCCCGTCCTGCGCGTTGGCCAGCGGCACTATGTAGCCCGGCAGGCGCACCGGTCGCTGCAGCACCGTGTCCACGGTGCGGAAGGTACCGAACTGCGGCATGCGCCGGTTGCCGTTGTGTTCGACTTCCGGGCCCTCGCCGCGTTCCAGCGCGGCCAGCTCGTCCTTGGGCATCATCTGCAGCCAGTCCAGCTCCTGCTCTGCCGCATCCGCAGCGTCAGCGTCAGCGCGGTCGACAACCGGCGCGGGTGGCAGGGCCTGCACACCGGTATCCACCGGCCGCTCGCAGGCAACCAGGGCCAGTACCATCGGCAGCGACAGCATCCAGCGCATGCTCAGCCTCCCGGTGAAAGGCCATCGGCCAAGGTGCGCCGGTAAGCGAGCAACGCCGGGACCAGCCCAGCCACCGCACTGATCGCCAGCACGCCTGCCACCCAGGCCAGCTCGCGGCCGTCCGGCCAGACATGGGTGATCGACAGACCGAAGGTGGCCAGGGCCCAGCCGCGCCCGGCAACGCTGGCGGCCACCAGAAGCACCAGCGCCAGCACGCAGGCCGCCGCGCTGGTCGCCACCGCCTCCAACACCAGCAGGCCGGCGATGTAACCCGGCCGTGCCCCGGTGGCACGCAGGATCGCCATCTCGCGCCGCCGCTCCTGCAGGGTCGAGACCAGCAGCGCCACCAGCGAGACCATGCCGAGTGCCACCACCATCGCGCTGATCAGCTGCAGTGCGCGCTCGGCGGTGCCCAGCGACTGCCACAGCTGCTGCAGGGTCACGCCGGGCAGGATCGCCAGCATCGCCTCGTCCGGATACTCGTTGATCCTGCGCTGTACCGAAAACGTGGCAATGCGCGAGTTCAGGCCGAGCATGAAGGCGGTGATGCTGGTCGGGGTCAGGTCCAGATGACGCGCCTGCTCGGCGCTGACGCGCTGGCTGCGCAGCTGCACGCCTGATCGCCAGTCGACATGGATCGCCTCGATGGCCGGCAGCGAAACCAGCAGCGACGAATCCACCGGCGTGCCGGTGCGCCGCAGGATGCCGGCAACACGGAATGGCTTGTCGGCATGCGTGGCCAGCGTGACCGCGCCCGTGCCGTGCGCCAGCACGATCTCATCGCCGAGGCCGACCTTCTGCGCGCGCGCCACCTCCGCGCCGATTACCGCGTCGTACAGATCATCAAAGGGCCGCCCCTGTGCAAAGGCCAGCTCGTGGCCGGAACCATAGCGATAGTGTTCAAAGTAGCCGCCAGTGGTACCCACTACACGGTAGCCGCGCCAGGAATCGCCCAGCGACAGTGGCACCGACCACTTCACCTGCGGCAATGCAGACAGCTCCTGGTAGGACTGCCAGGACACGTTGTTGGTCGGGTCGCCGATATGGAACACCGAGTACAGCAGCAGGTTCACCGGTCCCGAACGCGCACCGACGATCAGGTCGGTGCCCGATACGGTGCTGGCGAACCCCTCGTGCGCCTGCGTGCGTACACGCTCGACGCCCAGCAGCAGCACCACGCTGAGGGTGATGACCAGCACGGTCAGGCCGACACTCAAGGCGCGGCTGCGCAGGCTGGCCCAGGCAAGCTCAAGCATGGCCGGCACCTGCCTGGTTGATCTCGGACAGTGAAATGGTGCGGTCGAACAAGGGCTGCAGGCTGTCGTCATGGCTGACCACCAGCACCGTGGTGCCGGCCGCCTCGCACTGCGCCGACATCAGCTTCAGGAACGCGGTCGCCGCGTCGCGGTCGAGCGCCGAGGTCGGCTCATCGGCCAGCAGCAACGCCGGGCGGCCGATCAGGGCGCGTGCCGCCGCCACGCGTTGCTGCTGGCCAACACTGAGAGTGCCTGCGCGCCGCTGCATCAGCGCCGGATCCAGCTGCAGGGCATGCAGCAGACGGGCTATCTCGGCATTCAGTGGCCCACTGATGCGCGCACTTCGCAGGCGCGAGAAGCGCAGGCCCAGTGCGATGTTGTCGCGCACGCTGAGGAACGGCAGCAGATTGAACTGCTGGAAGATCACGCCCAGCTGATCGGCACGGAAACGATCGCGCGCCGCACCTCCCATGTCCTGCAGCGCCTGGCCGGCCACCTCGACACGGCCCTTGCCGGGCAGCAGCACGCCTGCCAGCAGGCCCAGCAGGGTGCTTTTGCCGCCACCGCTGATTCCGCGCAGCAACACGCTGCTGCCCTGCTCGACCCATAGCCGCGGGATGTCCAGCACCCGCTGCATGCCGTAGCCGAACTGCACGTCTTCCAGCGAGATCACCGGTGCTGCGCTCACGGTGCCAGCACCACGCGCAGGTTGTCGGGCGTCAGCACGCTGCGGTTCTGGCCATTGGCGGTTGCGCTGTTGACGATGACTTCGTGCAGGCCCGGGAACAGTACGGGCAGGCGCACGACGATGGCGCGCAGCGCGGCAGGTTTGGCACAGTGGTACTGCAGCGTTGCGCTGAACCCTGCGTGCCGGTGCTGTCCCGGCGGCGGCGCGGCGGCCGTCGCGTCGAAGCCCTCTGCATCGGCTTTACCGGTGGCCAGACGGCAGCCCGCAGCGGTGGGCAAGGTGACCCAGCTGCCGCCCTTCAGCACTGTCGTAGCCCGTGCCAGCGCGGCCTGCTCGGCTGCATTGGCCGGCGGTCGCTCGTAATCGAGGATGCCGATGCCGGGGGCCTGCAGGGCGAATTCCAGCGTCTGCTGGTCAAGCGCAACATCGACGGTGGCCTGGCCGTGCACGTGCGGTGCGTGCTGGCGGATGTCATGGGCCTGCGCGGCACTGGCAGCCAGCAGCAGGAAAAGAGCAGCAGAACGCTTCATGGGGGAGGCTCCAATTGTTACTATGTAACATTATGGACCACATCCCCACGACGCCCGCAAGGGCCTTGGCCCAGCCGCCAACTTCGGCACGCTGGCACCCCCGCTTCGATCTTGCCGGTGCTTGGCTGTCCATGGCCTGCGCCGCCCATTGCATCGCCCTGCCCCTGCTGCTGGCCTTCGTGCCGGCCGCGATGATGGCGCTGCGCTCGTTCCAGCATCCCGGCCATGGCGCGATGACATTGCTGTTGATGATGTCGCGCTGGGAATGGCTGTTCGCGCTGCTGGCCTCGTCGCTGGCCTTGGCGAGTACCTCGGCCGGGGTGCACCGGCACGGGCGCTGGCGCCCGGTGCGGCTGGCCTGCGCCGGCGCCATCCTGCTGCTGTCGGCCTCGCTGTATCTGCCGCTGAAGGAATCGCTGCTCTGGCATGGCGTGGCGACAGCCAGTGGTGGCGTGCTACTGGCCGCGGCGCACATCGGCAACCGGCGCGCGCTGCGCACCCGCTGACACCGGCCGCGGGTTGGCAGCCCCGGGGCCCCGGCAGCCGGCCAGCGGCCGGCTCTACCCATCCATGCATGGGCCACGCAACAGGTGATACGCATTTGGTAGTGCCGGCCGCTGGCCGGCAGCCCCAAGGACCCGGCAGCCGGCCAGCGGCCGGCTCTACCCATCCGTACATGGGCCACGCATCAGGTGATACGCATTTGGTAGTGCCGGCCGCTGGCCGGCAGCCCCAAGGACCCGGCAGCCGGCCAGCGGCCGGCTCTACCGATCTCTATTCGTCAAACGGACGCTGGCCGAGCGTCTGCGTCACGTGGTCGACGAAACAGGTGATGCGTGCAGCCAGCGCGGTGTTGCGGTAGTACACCGCGTTGATCGGCTGCCGCACTTCCTGCGTCTGCCTGGCGAACAGCTGCACCAGGCGGCCATCACGCCGGTCCTGGCGGGTCAGGAAGTCGGACAGGCAGGCAATGCCCAGCCCGGCCACCGCCATCTGCCGCAGTGTTTCGCCACTGGATGAAGCGATCGCGGGCTCGATCACGAAAGGCCCGCCATCGGCATCCTGCAGCGGCCATTCGTTCAACGAACTGGGCTGGGTGAAGCCCAGCAGGTCGTGCTCGCGCAGCTGCTCCACGCGCGTGGGCGTGCCGTGGCGGCGCAGGTATTCGGGGCTGGCCACCACCCGGATGCGGCTGTGGCCGATCGGCCGCGCATGCAGGGTCGAATCGCGCAGCACGCCAATGCGGAATGCTACGTCGGTGCGCTTCTCGATCAGGTCGGTGATGCCTTCATTGGAATTCAGCTCCAGCTCCACCTGCGGGTAGCGCTCACGGAACCCCTCAAGCAGCGGCACGATCACGTGCAGCATGAACGGCGTGGCGGCGTCCACGCGCAGGCGCCCGACCGGCTGCAGCCGCCGCGCGGCCATCTGTTCCTCGGCCTCGTCCACCGTGGCCAAGATCGTGCGCGCGTACTCCAGGAACGCCGCGCCTTCCTCGGTCAGTTCGAGCCGTCGCGTGGTCCGTCGCAGCAGCGTGGTCTGCAGCTTGTCCTCCAGCCGCGCCAGTGTGCGGCTGGTGGCGGAGATGGTCAGTTCCAGCGCCTCGGCCGCCGCCGTGATCGAACCACTGTCGACCACGGCCACGAAGGCCTTCAGCTCATCCAGGGTGGTTTTCATTTTTTACCTCGACGCAAAAGCGTTTCCCGTATACACGGCTTAATCAACAAATGTAAAGCGCCCACACTTCGCCCTGTCCCGAGCCCACCGGCTCTCAACGAAGTCCCTGGAGTCCATCATGAGCGTTCCTTCCTTTGGCGTCGGCACCTTCCGCCTGACCGGCCAGACCGTCATCGACTCGGTGCGCAACGCCCTCGAGGTTGGCTACCGTGCGGTCGATACCGCGCAGATCTATGGCAACGAAGCCGAAGTCGGCCAGGCCATCGCCGAATCCGGCGTTCCGCGCGACCAGCTGTTCCTGACCACCAAGATCTGGGTGGACAACTACGCTGCCGACAAGCTGATCCCGAGCCTGCGCGACAGCCTGGCGAAGCTGCGCACCGACTACGTCGACCTGCTGCTGATCCACTGGCCGGCGCCGGGCAATGGCGTTGAACTGCGCGAGTACATGACCGCGCTGGCCGAAGCCAAGACGCTGGGCCTGACCCGCCAGATCGGTGTGTCCAACTTCAACATCGAGCTGACCCGGCAGGCCATCGAGGTGGTCGGTGCCGGCGAGATCGCCACCAACCAGATCGAACTGAGCCCCTACCTGCAGAACCCGGCACTGACCGCCTTCCTGCAGGACCAGGGCATCACCGTGACCTCCTACATGACCCTGGCCTACGGCAAGGTACTGAAGGATCCGGTGCTGGCCGCCATCGCCGACAAGCACCAGGCCACCGTGGCCCAGGTCGCGCTGGCGTGGGCGCTGCAGCGGGGTTACTCGGTCATTCCGTCCTCGACCAAGCGCGAGAACCTGGCCAGCAACCTGCTCGCCCAAGACCTGCACCTGGATGCCGATGACATGGCCGCGATCGCTGCACTTGACCGCAACGGCCGCGAAGTCGATCCGCCGGGCCTGGCCCCGGCCTGGGACTGAGGAGCCTGGCCATGGGCAGTGCGTTGGCGCGGCTGCAGGCCGGTGGCTTTAGCATCGGCATCGAAGCACCGCTGGACAATGACTGGACGCCGCTGGGCGAACAGGCACGACGCGCCGCACAACGCCTGCCCGGTGAACCGGACCTGCAGCGCCATGCGGAACTGGCACGGTTGGCCGACCGCCTCGGCTTCCGTGCGCTGTGGGTGCGCGACGTGCCGGTGTACGACCCGGCCTTCGGCGATGCGGCGCAGGTGTTCGAAGTGTTCAGTTACCTCGGCTACCCGGCCGGCATCACCAATGACATCTTGCTGGGCACCGGTGCGGTGGTGCTGCCGATCCGTGAGCCGTTGCTGACCCTGAAGTCGGCGCGCAGCGTGCAGCGGCTCAGCGGCGACCGCCTGTTGCTGGGCGTGGCCAGTGGCGACCGCCCGGTGGAGTACCCGCTGTTTGGCCGCGACTTCGACAGCCGTGGCAGCCGTTTCCGCGAGCAGATCGCGCTGCTGCGCGAAGGCGCCACCGCGCACCTGCCGCAGGGCCTGGACGTGCTGCCCGCCGATGGCCCGGCCCTGCCGTTGTTCGTGGCCGGCCTGGCCCAACAGCAACCAGCATGGATCGGCCAGCACATGGACGGTTGCCTGGCCTACCCGGGCACGCCGCAGGACCATGTACAACGCGTGGCGGCGTGGCGCGCCGTGGCCGGCAACAAGCCCTATGCCAGCTTCATCCACCTGGACCTGGTGGCCGATGCCGATGCCCCCCTGCAGCGCTGGCGCTTCGGCCTGCGTGGCGGCCGCAACGCCCTGCTGGCCGAGCTGCACGCCATGCAGGCGGCCGGTGTCGACCACATCGGCCTGCAGTTCCGCCGCAACGAACGGCCGTTGGCCGAAACCTTCCACGAAATCGCCGAGTACGTGCTCCCGCACTTCCCGGCCCATGCCGGCGCCGCCGCGACGGCCTGACAGTTACCGGAGCTTTGCCATGAAGATGAAGACCCTGGCCGCGCTTGCGCTGGCCACCCTGCCGCTGTCCTTCCAGGCCACCGCCGAGGAGTGGTATCCCTCTGCCTACGGCGCCAACGACGAGATCGGCGCGGCCAACCTGCTCACCGCTGACGTGGTCAAGCACGCGGTCTCGCTGGTCAGGACCGGCAAGACCTATCCGCTGGCGGTGCCGGTGGACAAGAACCTGCCCGCGTTCCGCCACCGCAGCTTCCGCCTGTACAACGTGCAGGTCGGCCAGCAGGCCGGCAAGTCGCTGGGCCCCAACAAGTTCACCTTCAACGATGAACTGGTGAACGCCTGGACCGGCGTTGGCACCCAGCTCAACGGCATCGGCCATATCGGCATCGACAACGTCTACTACAACGGCAACAAGGCTGCTGACTTCGTCACCGTGGACGGCGTGCGCAAGCTCGGCGTCGAGAAGGTGCCGCCGATGGTCACCCGCGGCGTCGTGCTGGACATGACCGCGTACTACGGCAAGGCGATCGTGCCCGGCGGCACCGAGTTCACCGTGGCCGACATCCAGGCCGTGCTGAAGAAGCAGGGACTGAGCCTGCGCAAGGGCGATGTGGTGCTGTTCAACACCGGTTGGCTGGAACTGATCGGCAAGGACAACACGCAGTTCCTGGAAGTGGAGCCGGGTATCGGCATGGAGGCCGCGAAGTGGCTGGCCGACCAGGGCATCGTCGCCTTCGGTGGCGACACCTGGGCCTCGGAGGTCTACCCGAACCCGAACGGTGCCGAGGAGTTCCCGATCAACCAGTACATGCTGGCCAAGCGCGGCATCTACAACCTGGAGCTGATCGACAGCCGTGCCCTGGTGCGCGACAAGGCCTGGGAATTCCTGTTCGTGCTCGGCCAGCCGCTCTACGTCGGCTCGACCCAGGTCAACATCAACCCGGTGGCGATACGATGAACACTGCCCCCGCCTTGCCGTTGTTCGCCGGCCGCCGCTTCCGCGTCAGCTATGACGGGCTGGCCGCCGACAATGTCTACAGCGCCGATGGCCGCCACGTGCAGTACGCCATCGTCTCCGGCGCCTATGCCGGTGCGCAGGGCGAAGCCGCCTGCGAGTGGCAGCAGATCAGCGAAGGGGTCTATGCCATTTCGTGGCAGGAAGCCGATGGCGCAACGGTCGTGCATGTCGATGACTTCGTCGGCGGGCGTTCACTGGCCTGGTTCACCGCCACCGATGGCAGTTTCCATCGCATGCAGGGGCCGTTGGCAGCACTGTGATGCCGGCCAGCGGCCGGCGCTACCCCCTGCGGCCGGACAGCTTCGCGTGCCGCTCCGGTAGTGCCGGCCGCTGGCCGGCAACCCCGGTCTGCTCGAACACCCCGGCCACCCAGTCGATGAACACCCGCAAGCGTGGCGACGGCGTGCGGTTGCGCGGGTAGACCAGGCTCAACGGGCTTGGCGTCGGCGGCGTCTCAGGCAACAGCTCGACCAGCTGCCCGCGCGCGATATACGGGTCCATCCGGTAGCGCGGCGCCTGGATGATGCCGAGGCCCGCCAGCGCGGCCCCAAGAAACGCATCCGCGCCGGAAACACGCACCCGCGCCTGCAGCGGCACGTAGCGCACCTGTCCCGCCTGTTGGAACTCCAGAGGGATCAGCTGGCCAGTGGCGCTGGATCGGTAGCCGACCATCTGATGGCCTTGCTCCAGCGATTCAATGGTATCGGGCAGACCGTGCGCCTGCACATAGCCCGGCGCGGCCACCGTGACCTCGCGCAGCATCGTCAACCGGCGCGCCGCCAGATCGCTGTCGGCCAGCGTCCCCACCCGCAACGCCGCATCCACGCCTTCGCGCAGCAGGTCGACATAGCGGTCGCCTTCACTGACGTCCAGCTCGATCTCCGGGTAGCGCTGCAGGAACTCCGGCAGGTGCGGAAACAGCAGGTGCCGGCCCAGCGTGCCATGCACTTCAATGCGCAACGGGCCACGTGGCGGGGCATCACGGAACGCTGCCTCGGCATCGTCCATGTCGGCGATCAGGCGCAGGCAACGGCCATAGAAGGCCTCGCCCTCCAGCGTCGGCACCACCAGCCGGGTGGTCCGGTGCAGCAGGCGCACGCCCAGCCGCTGTTCCAGCGCCTTGATCGCGTCGGTCACCGTGGCCCGCGACAGGCCCAGGTCCTCGGAGGCCCGGGTGAAGCTGCGGCGCTCGACGATACGGACGAAGGCGCGCATGGCCGTGAAACGATCCATTGTTCGGCTGTCCGAATGATGTTGACGGATTATGCAGGATTATCCGAAAAGGCAATGTCGCGAAGATGGCCCTGCGCCACTCCGGCGCGCCCGCTGGAACCGACCATGACGCTCTCCCCCGCCCGCTCTGTCGCCCTGGTCACCGGCGGCTCCCGTGGCATCGGCGCCGCCATCTCCCGCCGCCTGGCCGCCGATGGCCACGCGCTCGCGATCAACTATGCGGGCCGCCGCGACGACGCCGAAGCATTGGCGGCCGAACTCAACGCGGCCGGCGCGCAGGCCATCGCGCTGCAGGCCGATGTCGCCGATCCGCAGGCGGTGCGGCAGCTGTTCGATGCCATCGAGGCGCGCTTCGGCGGTATCGACGTAGTGGTGAACAGTGCCGGCGTGCTGCAGTTGGCGCCGCTGGCCGATACCGACGACGCCCTGTTCGAGCGGGTGATCGGCATCAACCTCAAGGGCGCCTTCAACGTGCTGCGCGAGAGCGCGCGACGGGTGCGCGACGGTGGCCTGCTGATCACCCTGTCCACCAGCGTGGTCGGCATCAGACTGGAGAACTACAGCGTGTATGCCGCCAGCAAGGCGGCGGTGGAGACGATGGGCGCGATCCTCAGCAAGGAGCTGCGCGGGCGCAACATCAGCGTGAATGCAGTGGCGCCCGGCCCGACCGCCACCGACCTGTTCCTGGACGGAAAGTCGCCGGAACTGATCGAGCGGCTGGCGAAGATGAACCCTCTGGAGCGGCTGGGTACGCCAGAGGACATCGCCGGTGCGGTGGCGTTCCTGGCCGGTGCCGATGGCGGGTGGATCAACGGTCAGGTCCTGCGCGCCAATGGCGGAATGGTGTAGGCCGCGGCCATCGCACACCGGTAGTCGCCCACCTTGGTGGGCGCTTCGCCGCGTGCCAACCAAGGTCGGCATCTACCGGGCGGAGAACCGGATATCGTCGTCAGCCCGTGCGTACCTCGCGGCGGCGATGCACCCAGTAGTAAAGCGTCGGCAGTACCAGCAGGGTCAGCAGCATCGCCGACAGCAGGCCACCGATCACCACCACCGCCAGCGGCTTCTGGGTCTCCGCGCCAATGGCATGCGAGGTCGCCATCGGCAGCAGGCCGAACATCGCCAGCAGTGCGGTCATCAGCACCGTGCGCAGGCGTTGCAGCGAGCCCTGCACCACCGACTGCAGCAGGTCCATGCCCTGCTCGCGCAGCTGGGCAAATCGACTGAGCATCACCACCCCGTTCAAGACCGCCTGCCCGAACAATGCAATGAAACCGATCGCCGCAGACACCGACAGGGGGATGCCGGTCAACCACAGGGCGAGGATGCCGCCAATCATCGCCAGTGGCACGTTGGCCAGGATCAGCGCCGCACTGCTGATGTCCTTGAAGGCATCGAACAGCAGCACGAAGATGATCAGCACCGACAGCGGGATCACCCAGCCCAGCCGCTTCATCGCACGCTGCTGGTTCTCGAACTCCCCGGACCATTCCAGCCGGTAGCCTTCCGGCAACTGCACGCTGGCGTCCACGCGCTTGCGCATGTCGGCCACCACGCTGCCCATGTCACGCCCGGCGATGAAGATGCTCACCGCCTTGACCCGCTGTGCATTCTCGCGCGAGATGTTGATCGCACCGCTGGCCATGCGGAAGTCGGCCACGTCGGACAGTGTCACCGTGTGCCCATCGCCGATGCCGACCGGCACCGTGCGCAGCCGTTGCAGGTCGCGGTCGGCATCGTCCAGGCGCAGCGTGATCGGAAACCTGCGGTCACCTTCCCACAACTCGCCGACCTGGCGCCCGCCCAGTGCGGTCTCGATCACCTCGTCGATGTCGCGCACGTTCAAGCCATAGCGCGCAGCACGGTCGCGGTCGATTTCGATCTGCAGCTGCGGCAGTGAGCCGTCACGGTCGATGAAGGCACTCTCCACGCCCTCCACGCTACGCACCTGGCCCAGGATCGCCTGCGCCTGCTGGTTGAGTACATCCAGATCCGAGCCGCTGACCTTGATCACCACCTGGCCCTTGATCTGCGAGATGCTCTCCAGGATGTTGTCGCGCACCGGCTGCGAGATCGAGAACTCCGGCCCCGGAATGCGCTGCTCCAGCGTGCGCTGCAGGTCGCGGACCAACTGCCGCTTGTCCACCCCCTTCGGCCACTCCTTCTCCGGCTTCAACGCCACCAGCGCCTCGATCTGGTTGGCGCCCTTGGCATCGGAGCCGTCTTCCGGCCGCCCCAGCTTGGCCACCACCGTCGATACCTGCGGGAAGGTGCCGACCAGCTCACGGATGCGCCGCGACTGCTGCTGCGCCTCGGCCAGGCTGGTGCTGGGGTCTAGCGTGGCGGTCAGCCAGATCGAGCCCTCGTCCAGCTCCGGCAGGAACTCCGAACCCAGCCGCGTGCCCAGCGCCAGCGTGCCGACCAGCAGCGCAACCGCGGTCAGTACCACCGCACGCGGGCGAGCCAGAGCGCGCTCCAGGATCGGCCGGTACCAGCCGGTCAGGCGGTCCATCAGCGGATTGCCGTCGCGCATGCGGTCGCGCCGCAGCCACCAGTAGCAGAACAACGGCACCACGGTCAGCGCCAGGATCAACGCACCGATCAGGGCCGAGGTCACCGAGTACGCCATCGGCGCGAACATGCGGCCTTCCTGGCGCTGCAGGGTGAAGATCGGGATGTGTGCGGCGATGATGATCAACATCGAGAAAAACGTCGGCCGCCCCACTTCCGATGCGGCTGAAAGAATGGTCGAGAACCGTGTCTTCCGGTCGGCCGCAGGGGGCAGCTTCGACAATCGCGAGACGATGTGCTCGGTCACGATCACCGCACCGTCGATGATGATGCCGAAGTCCATCGCACCCAACGACAGCAGGTTGGCCGGCACGCCCCACAGGTGCAGGCCGAGGAAGGTCGACAGCAGCGCAAGCGGCATCATCGCCGCCACGATCAGTGCGGCGCGGGCGTTGTACAGGAACAGCCACAGCACCAAGAACACCAGCACCGCGCCTTCCAGCAGGTTGCTGAAGACGGTTTTCAGCGTGGTCGAGACCAGCCACGAGCGGTCGTAGAACGGCTCGATGCTGACCCCGTGCGGCAGCTGGTTGGCCTCGATCTCGGCGATGCGCGCATGCAGGGCGTCGAGCACGTCGGACGGATTCTCGCCCTTGCGCATCAGCACCATGCCGAACACCGCATCGTCATTGCCGTCCTGGCCGACCAGACCCTGCCGGGGCAGGCCGGTGTCGGCGATGCCGGCCAGGTCACGCACCAGGATTGGCGTGCCCCCGCGCTGCGCCACCACCACGTTGCCGATGTCGGCCGGCGAACGCATCAGGCCCACACCGCGGATCAGGAACTGCTGCTGGCCACGCTCGACGTAGCCGCCGCCCGCATTCGAGCTGCCCTTTTCCAGGGCCTCGGCGAACTCACCCAGGCTGATGCCGCGGTCGCGGAGCTTGTCCAGGTCCGGCTTGACCTGGAACGTGCGCGCGAAGCCGCCGAAGCTGATCACATCGGCCACCCCGGGTACGGTGCGCAGACTGCGCTCCATCGTCCATTCCTGCACGGTGCGCAGCTGGGTTGGCGTCATGTGCGGGCCTTTCAGCACGTACCGGTAGATCTCACCCACCGCCGAACTCATCGCTTCCAGTTCCGGTGTCACCCCTTCCGGCAGCTCCACCCCCTGCAGACGCTCCAGCACCTGCTGGCGCGCGAAGTAGTCATCGGCCTTGTCGTCGAAGGTCAGGATGATCATCGACAGGCCGAACTGCGTATGCGAGAACACCCGCACCGAATGCGGAATACCGGACAGCGCCACTTCCAGCGGCATCGTCACCTCGCGCTCCACCTCTTCGGCCGCGCGCCCAGGGTGCAGCGATACCACTGTCACCTGGGTATCGGACACATCCGGAAAGGCCTCCACAGGCAGCACGCGGAACGCAGCAATGCCAGCGCCGATGAACAACAGCAGCGCCAGCATCACCATCAGCGGCTGACGCAGGCAATAGGCAATCAGGCGATCGATCATGGCGCGGCGTGCCCCGTGCCGGTGCTGACGGTTGCCGGTGCGTTGTCCACCAGCTGTTGCAGCAGCAGGCCGCCCTCGACCACCACCCTGCTGCCCGCAGCCAGCCCCTCACGCACCCACAGGCGGCCATCGCCCAGTTCCTCGGCATGCACGGCGTGGCGCACGAAGCGGCCCTTGCCCTCCTCCACGAACACCACCTGCTTGCCGTCGATCAGCAGCACCGCGGCATCCGGCAGCGAGACACCGCCCTCGGCCGGCAATGCCACCTGCGCACGCACGTACTGGCCCGCTTTGAAACCCCGTGCACGGTTGTCCAGCTCGGCACGCGCCTGCACCACCCGGCGCTCGCTGTCGACGAAGTCATCCACGTGCTGCAGCGTCGCCTGCAGCGGCTGTCCATCGGCGCCGGGCACGCTCACCTGCATGCCCGCCTTCAAGCGTCCGGCCAGGCTCTCGGGAACATCCAGCAGCAACCACAGGCGGTCCGGATCGCCAATCACCGCCAGCGGCTGTTCGCTGTCGGGGCTGACCGCCATGCCCGGGCTCATCCGCCGCTCCACCAGCACGCCATCGATCGGCGTGCGCAGCGGCAGGCGCTGGTCAACGTGCTGGCCATTGCCATACGCCTTGGCGAAGGCGGTCGCACGCGCGTGATCGGCCTGGCTGCCGGCGAAGTTGGCCTCGGCCTCGTCCAGTTCACGGCCCGACGCCACACCCGCCGCATGCAGTTCGCGGGTGCGGTCCAGTTCCCTGCGGGCTTGCTGCAGTTCGGCGCGGCCACGCACGCCGTCGGCCTGAGCCTGGCCGAACTCGGGCGAGGTGATCCAGGCAATCACCTGGCCCGCCTTCACCTTCTGCCCCGGCTGCGCCTCGATGCGCGCCACCTGCCCCGCCAGCGGCGTGCGCAGCGCACTGGAGCGGGTCTCGTCCCAGACCACCCGGCCCGGCAGCTTCAGGCTGGCACTGGCACCGGCCGTCACCGCCTCGCTGCGCAGTACATCCAGCTGACGGCTGCTGGCGGGAAACTGGACCTGGCCCGCACTGATCTGCGGCGCGTCCTTGGTATACGACGCCGGCTCGCGGCCGCAACCACCCAGGAGGGCCAGCGCCAGCAGGGCCGGCAGCACGGCGTGTCGCGCCCGCGGGCGATGGGCGACGGTGGACTTCATCGGGACTCTCCTTCAGCAACGGATGTGGCCGCTTCCCAGCGCGCCAGGGCAATGGCATGGTCGGCACGCGCTTCGATCAGCGCGGCCTCGAAATCGCGCCAGCTACGGCGCGCATCCAACAGATCGGTCAGGCTTGCGGCGCCGCGGCGGTAAGCCAGTTCGATGCCCTGCACCGCCCTGCGTGCGGCGTCGGACTGCAGCCCTTCGTAGTCGTTGCGACGCTGCGCAGCGGACTGCGCGCTCGCCTGCAGCTGGTCCAGCTCGGCGCGCGCTTCGCGCTGCAGCACCTGCAGCTCCAGCGCGGCACTGTCACGGTCGGCCTCGGCACGCTGGATCGCGCCGCGTGCACGTGATGGGCCACCGAGCGGAATGGTCAGCGACACGCCCCAGGTGACACCGCTGATGTCAGTCGGCTCGCGCTCGGCTTCCACACCCAGCTGAATGTCGCGATGGCGCTCGCTGCGTGCCAGCGCCACGCCGGTATCCGCAGCTGCCAGGCGCGAGCGTGCCACCCGCAGGTCGGCGCGTTGTTGCGGATCGAAGGCGCGCGCACCGATCCCGCCGGCGGGGTCCGGCCAGGGATCATCGGCGCTGAGGTCACCGCTGTCGTCACGGCCGAGCAGCAGGCCCAGTGCATGCCGCGCATCGCGCAGGTCCAGCGCTGCCTCGCGCGCCATATCGGCCACCGCGAGATCGTCCACCGCCAGTCGCGCACGGTCCACCGGCGCCATCGCCCCGGTGGCGACCTGTTTGTCGGCCGCCGCCATCTGTTCGGCCGAACTCTGGCGGTTGGCCTCGGCAATCTGCACCCGCTCCTGCGCGCTCTTCAAGCCAAAGTAGGCCTCATGCAGCGCCACCTGCTGGCGGCGCCGTGTATCGAGCATCTCCAGCCCGGCCACTTCCAGCAATGCATCGGCCTGGCGGATGCGCAATGCGCGTTTGCCACCGCGCTCCCAGGTCCAGCCCAGGCCCAACGTGCTGTCCATCCGCTTGTCCTGCCAGCGGCCAGGGCCGATGCCATGCTTGGGGCTGATCTTGCTGGTGCCGATCGACAGTTCGGTGGCCGGGCGCAACGCCGCTGTCTGCGCATCGCCCTGCACCCCGCGCAGCTCCAGCGCCGCCGCGCGGAGGTCCGGGTTGTGTGCTTCCATTGCGCGCTGCGCATCCTGCAGGGACAGTGCCGATGCGGCCGGCGCGCACAGGAGGGCGGCCAACACGGCCGCAAGACGAGGGGAGAAATTCATGCGGGTCACGGTAAGGTGACGCACTTGCGCCAAACTTGCCCCAACCTTGCACGAAGCTTGCAATGCGAATCCTGCTGATCGAAGACGACGCCGCCCTGGCCGATGGACTGATCCGCGCCCTGCAGGGTGCCGGCCATCTGTGCGACCACCTTTCGCGCGGGCTGCATGCACCGGCGGCACTGGCCAGCGCGCCATATGACGTGATGGTGCTCGATCTTTCATTGCCCGACGTCGATGGCCTCGACCTGCTCTCGCGCCTGCGCAACGACGGCGTCACCCTGCCGGTGCTGATCCTGACCGCACGCGATGGCGTGGAGGACCGCATCCTCGGCCTTGACCGGGGTGGCGATGATTACCTGGCCAAGCCATTCGCACTGGGTGAGCTGGAAGCCCGCCTGCGTGCATTGTCACGCCGCCGAAGCGATGCACCGGCGCAGAAGCGATTGGGCCGGTTGTGCTTCGACAGCATCCGCAATGAAGTGCAGGTGGACGGCCAGCGCATCGAGCTGACTGCGCGTGAGCTGTCGCTGGTCGATGCACTGATGCAGCATCCCGGCCGCACCGTTACCAAGCAGCGCCTGTTCGACGCGCTGTACAGCTGGGACCACGACGCCAACCTGTCGGTGATCGAGGTCCACGTCAGCCGCCTGCGCCGCAAGCTGGAACAGGCGCGCGCCGGCGTCGGCATCCGCATGCTGCGTGGGCTTGGATACCGGCTGGAGGCCGTGGGTGACTGAGCGCGTGCACAGCCTGCGTGGCCTGCTGCTCAGGCGCCTTTGGCTACCGCTGCTGGTACTGCTGCTGTGCAGCGCAGTGGGTTCATTTGCGCTGGCCCGGTTCTATGCCGGCCAGGTCTACGACCGCTGGCTGCTGGATTCGGCGATGTCGTTGTCCGAGCTGGTGACGGTGCAGGATGGTCGCGCTTCGATCGAGATCACCCCGGCCGTCTCGCGCATGTTCAGCTGGGACACCGCCGACGAAGTGCATGGCGAGGTAGTCGATGCCGAGGGTGGGCGTCTGTATGGCGACCTGCCCGAAGCCCTGCCCCGCCCCGCAATCGCAGCGGGAAATGATGACGACGCCATCTACTACGATGCACGTGTGCGTGGTCAACCGGTGCGCATGGTCGAAGTGGTGGTCAGCGCCGGACCGGGCCATGACATCCGGCTGCGCGTGGCTGAGACGCTTCGCAAACGCCACCGGCTGGAGCGCAAGCTGCTGCTGACCAGCGTTCCCTTCCAGGCCGCGATCCTGGCATTGGCGGCGTGGCTGGCGTGGTCCGGTACAGGCGCTGCCGCTCGCCATGCCAACCTGGTTGCGCGGAAGCTGGCCAGCCCGCGGCCGGATCCGTTGGCACCGTTGGACCCTGCGCAGGAGGCACCGCGCGAACTGTGGCCGGCGGTGGAGGCCTACAACGCGCTGCTGCAGCGTCTGGACGCGATGCAGGATGCGCAGCGGCGCTTTGTCAGTAATGCCGCGCACCAGCTGCGCACGCCCTTGGCGGCGATGCAGGTGGAACTGGAGAGTTCATTGCGCCAGCACGACCCGCAGGCCCAGCAGCTGGCGCTGTCCGGCACGCTGGCCGGACTGGCCCGCTTGCAGCATCTGGTCAACCAGCTGCTGATGCTCAGCCGCTCGGAAGATCCGCATGGCAGCGCACTGCCACTGCAACCGGTGGACCTGGCTGCGTTGGCACGCGGGGTGGTGGAGCGCTACGCCGACCGTGCGTTGGCGGCGGGCGTTGACCTGGGCTACGAGGGGCCAGACGACGGCGTGCAGGTGCAGGGCGATCCGCAGCTGCTGCGCGAAGCGTTGGGCAACCTGCTGGACAACGCGCTGCGCTACGGTGCCGTGCCCGGCGTAATCACCCTCGGCGTTCGGCAGGAGGCCGAAGGCGTGCAGGCATGGGTTGACGATGACGGCGCCGGCATTGCCGAAGCCGAACGCACGCGCGTCACGGAACGCTTCTACCGGGCCAGCAGCGAAGGCGATGGCTGCGGGCTGGGGTTGGCGATTGTGGCCGAGATCGCGCAGCGACATGGCGCGATCCTGATGATTGATACCGCCCCGATCGGTGGCGCGCGGGTGGGGTTGCGGTTCCGTTTCCGCTGACCTCCCGCGTGCCAACCAAGGTTGGCACCTACCAGGTGCGGGGCAATGGCGGCGGCAGGACGGCGCCGCCCCGCATCACCGGCTCATCGAGTACGGCGCCTGCGCGCCCTGCCCCGGCCAGTCCTTGTTCGGCTCGGCCTGCATGCTGAAGCGCAGCTCGCCACCGGCCAGGATCTCGTCGTGGCGCAGGAAGGTGCGCTGCAGCGGCTTGCCGTTGAGGCTCACGCTGCCCACATAGGTGTGCCTGTCATCCAGGCCATCGGCCACGATGGTGAACGTCTTGCCGTTGGGCAGGCGCATCGCGGTCTTCGGCAGGAACGGGCGACCCAGGATGTACTCGCCCGAGCCCGGTGCCACCGGGTAGAAGCCCAGCGCGGTGAACACATACCACGCCGACATCTGGCCGACGTCATCGTTGCCGGCCAAGCCATCCGGACGGTCGGCGTACTGGGTGTCCATGATCTGCTTCAGGCGCGCCTGGGTGCGCCACGGCTGGCCAGCGTACGAGTACAGGTAGGCCACATGGTGGCTGGGTTCGTTGCCATGTGCGTACCAGCCGATCAGCCCGGTGATGTCTTCCATGTGCTCGAAGATGGACGGATCCACCTTGGCGTTGAACACCTCGTCCAAGCGCGCGAGCAGCTTGTCGCTGCCACCGTGCGCTGCCGCCAGCCCGGCCACGTCCTGCGGCACATACCAGGAATACTGCCAAGCGTTGCCCTCGGTGTAGTCGGTTCCGTAGCCGCTGGCGCTGGGGTCGAACGGGGTGCGGAAACTGCCGTCGCGCTTGCGTGCGCGCATGAAGCCGGTGTCCTTGTCGAACGCATTGCGCCAGTTGGCCGCGCGCTTGTCGAAGGTCGCCGCGATATCGCCCTTGCCCATCGCCTGCGCCATGCGTGCGATGGTCCAGTCATCGAAGGCGTATTCCAGCGTCTTGCTGGCCGCTTCACCTTCCTCGTCGATCGGTACGTAGCCCAGCTCGCGGTACTGTGCGATACCGTCATAGGGGCCGTAATTGGCGGTCTCGACCATCGCCTTCAGCGCCTTGTCGGCGTCGAAGCCACGAATGCCCTTCACGTAGGCGTCGGCGATCACCGGCACGGCGTGGTAGCCGATCATGCACCAGTCTTCCAGGCCATGGAACGACCACACCGGCAGCATGCCGTAGGGGCTGTGCTCATGGTGGGCCAGCATCGAATTGACGAAGTCGCTGTTGCGCTTCTCCGGCTGCACCAGGGTCAGCAACGGGTGCAACGCACGGTAGGTATCCCACAGCGAGAACGTCGAATAATTCGTGAAACCATCGGCCTTGTGCACGGCATTGTCCGAACCGCGATACTGGCCATCGGCATCCATGAACAGCGTCGGCCCCAACAGTGTGTGGTACAGCGCGGTATAGGCGCTGCGGCGAGCGTGCTCGGGTGCATCGATGTCGAGCACCGACAGCGCCTGCGTCCATTCCTGTTTCGCCTGCGCACGCACGCGGTCGAAATCGAAGTCGGCCACTTCCGCGTCGAGGTTGGCAATGGCGCCGGCCTCGCTGACCGGCGAGATGGCAACCTTGACCACCAGCGGTGCGTCCAGCTTGCCGAATGCGAAGGTACCGACCAGCTGACGGCCCTCGATCTGTGCGCGCTGGGACGGATCCTTCTCGCCCGGCGGCGGGAAGCCCTTGTAGACGATGTCCTGCTCGGTGTTGTGCAGCTCATGCCCGGCCAGCGGGCGCGAGAAGCGCATCGCGAAATACAGCTGGCGGCCCGGCGCCCAGCCGCGCGTCTCGCGGAAGCCGGTCACCGTGCCGTCGGCACGCACCCGCACCCGCGACCACAGCACCTTGCCCGGGTAGTCGTACATGCTGGTGCGCATGTCCAGCAGCACCTTGGCGTCGGTGCCCTTGGGGAACGCATAGCGATGCACGCCCACGCGGGTACTGGTGGTCAGCTCGGCACGCACCTTGTAATCGTCCAACGTGACCGCGTAGTAGCCCGGCTCCGCTTTCTCGTCATCATGGCGGAAGCGGGAGGCATAGCCGCTGCGCGGCTTCTCGGGATCGCCACGCTCCAGGCCGGGACTGCCGGTGAACGGCATCAGCAGGATGTCGCCCAGATCGGAATGGCCAGTGCCGGAAAAATGGGTGTGCGAGAAGCCGACGATGCTGCTGTCGTCGTAGCGGTAGCCGGCCGCCCAACCGTAGGCCTTCTCGCGCGGCTGCATACGCGTATCCGGGCTGAGCTGGACCATGCCGAACGGTACCGTCGCACCCGGATAGGTGTGACCTTCCCCACCGGTGCCGATGAACGGGTCCACCCATGCATAGGCCTTGTCGGCGGCGGTTCTGGCAGGCGCGGCCGAAGCCAGGCCGGAAGCGAGCATCGCCGTGACGGCGACAGCGATCAGGAGACGACGGTCCAGCGTGGGCATCGGCATTTGGATCGATTCAGGTGATAGCCGGATGCTAGCACCGGGCCTGTCACGCCGCATGCTGCAGTGCGACTGCCCCGAGTGCCACGCCCGGTTCACTCCTCAATCGGGAAGCGCGCCCTGCAACGACATGAGGTCCGCGCTGTCCAGCGGCCTCACTACCCGCGCGACCTCGTCTCCATCGTGCAGCAGCACCACCGTCGGCCACAGCTTCACTTTGAACGCTCGGCCCAGAGGCCTGCCCTTGCCATCCTCGATCTTCCAGTGCGGCAGATCGTTCGCTTCGACAAAGGCCTGCAACGCGGGCTGCGCGGCCTGGCAGTGGCCACACCAGGGCGCGCCAAACTCGAGAAGCAGCCAGCCGACCTGCGCCTCCACATCGAAGCGGTCGGGCTCCGCCGACAGGTGATCGCGCATGAATGGCATCCGCGCTACGCCGCCAGCGCCTTCTGGATATCCGCCAACGGTGCGTTGGTCAGGTCCTTGGCGATGTCGCCTAGCAGGCGGGCCTGGGTTTCCTTGTGCAGCAGCGGACGGATGCGTCCCAGCGTGGTCGGATCAGCGATCAACACCAGGTGTGCATAGCGGTTCTTCAACGCATCCTCATTGAGCTGTTCCGCCACCTGCTTGGCGAACGTCGCCTCGTTGAGCTGGGATACCGACATGTCCTTCGGCACTGCACCCGCAGGCCCCTGCCCGGATACACCCTGCTCGCTGATGTCCTGCAGGCGCAGTTCGCCTTCCTGCTTCAAGGCCAGCTGGTGATCGCTGCCGACATTGGTGAATACACGGGCCGAACCGCCATCGGCGACAACCACAAGCGTACCTTCGGGAATGCGACGGGTCATGCGATGCTCCTTCTCTGTTGCGTTCGCCCACAACGTAGAGGGCGGCATGTGAGCAGCACGACCAGATTCCGTTCAACGCACGTCATCATTGCTTTGCAGATGAACAGGCATGATGGAACACAGCGTGCAGACAACTGCGCTTCGCTGCACGCTCACGCGCGTGCCGTTATGATGAACGGATGATCGACACGACCCACTACGTGACGGGCGCACCTGTTACGTGGAAAGCACTGCCGACCGGCGCTCCGCTTGCCACGCATGTTCCTGCTCCGCCCATCCATCGCCTCGCGCTGGATCCTGGCGGATGACGCCCGCAGGCACTTCGCCTGCATCCCCCGCATCGCTGTGATTCCCGGCCGCTGACCGCGCGGCCGTCGTGATCCCGTTGCCGTGCTTCCGCCGACACGGCGGTGCCACGCCGTGCGCGTGCATCCACGCATGCCGCCGTTTTCTCCATTTCAAACCTCCCAGGGAGCCCCCATGCAGGACACACCCGAGGCACATGCCCATTTCGGCTGGTTCAAGCGCCGCCGTCACCTGAAGGTCGATGAGATCACCGTTGTCGACACGCCCATGCTCAAGCGCGCCGTCGGTGCCGCCGCGCTGGGCAATGCCATGGAGTGGTTCGACTTCGGTGTCTACGGCTACCTGGCCGTCACCATCGGCCAGGTGTTCTTCCCGTCCAGCAACCCCACCGCACAGGTGATCGCCGCCTTCGCCACCTTTACCGTGGCGTTCCTGGTGCGTCCGCTCGGCGGCCTTGTGTTCGGCCCGCTCGGCGACCGTTATGGGCGCCAGAAAGTGCTGGCGTTCACCATGATCCTGATGGCGCTGGGCACGTTTGCGATCGGCCTGATTCCTTCCTACGAGCGCATCGGCATCTGGGCGCCGGTGCTGTTGCTGCTGGCGCGCGTGGTGCAGGGCTTCTCCACCGGTGGCGAGTACGGCGGTGCGGCCACCTTCATCGCCGAGTATTCCACCGACCGCAACCGTGGGTTGATGGGCAGCTGGCTGGAGTTCGGCACGCTGGGCGGCTACATCGCAGGCGCCGGTACCGTCACTGCGCTGCACATGCTGCTGAGCAGCGAGCAGATGCTGGACTGGGGCTGGCGCATTCCATTCCTGGTGGCCGGCCCGTTGGGCCTGCTCGGCCTGTACATGCGCATGAAGCTGGAGGAAACCCCGGCGTTCCGCGCGTTCGCCGAAGAAGCCGAGAAGCGCGAGCACGACCGGCCGGGGCTGGGCGCACTGTTCCAGGTGCATGGTCGCCAACTGCTGGTGTGCATGGGCCTGGTGCTGGTGTTCAACGTCACCGACTACATGCTGCTGACCTACATGCCCAGCTACCTCAGCGTCACCATGGGCTATGCCGAGAGCAAGGGCCTGCTGCTGATCATCATCGTGATGCTGGTGATGATGCCGCTGAACATCGTCGGCGGGTTGTTCAGTGACAGGCTGGGCCGCCGACCGATGATCATTGGTGCCTGCATCGCGCTGCTGGTGCTGGCGATTCCGTGCCTGCTGCTGGTCGGCAGCGGCAACGACGGGCTGATCTTCCTTGGCCTGATGCTGCTGGGCCTGGCACTGGTGTGCTTCACCAGTTCGATGCCGTCCACGCTGCCGGCGCTGTTCTATACGCCGGTGCGCTACAGCGCGCTGTCGATCGCATTCAACGTGTCGGTGTCGCTGTTCGGTGGCACCACGCCACTGGTGACCGCGTGGCTGGTGGAACGTACCGGCGACCCGCTGGTGCCGGCCTATTACCTGATGGGCGCGGCGGTGATCGGGCTGGTGACCATGCTGTTCGTGAAGGAGACCGCCGGCCTGCCGCTGCGTGGCTCACCGCCGGCAGTGGGCAGCGACAGGGAAGCCGCTGCGTTGTTGAAGAGCGATGTACCGGTAACGGTGGACCCGACCTTGCCACCACTGCCGGAGGCTGCGGAGCCTGAGCAGGTGAAGCCGGCCTGAGGCCGGCCGCAGAACGCGGTCCCCGCTTGGCGTGGACCTACGGGGCCAGTGGCGCCGGGCGAATACGCCCGGCACTCCCTGGCGCTATTTCCTGATGTGAGTCAGCTTCCCCGGCGTCCAACGCAGCGTCCATGTGTAGTTTCCGTCCGGCGGACAGACGTGGCGGTTCGGGCTCTTCCATTCGCAGACCGTCGCGCCGGCACTGACAGTGAAATCGACAACGATGCGATCACCCTGGATGCGGATGGCACGGATGGCGCCTGGAATCTGTTCAGCCGCGTCGTCAGCATAGCCATACCTGCGGATGGCGGCATAGTCCTCTGCTTCCACCGGCGACAGGCTGTTCGGGTTCTCCCGGCCGCGCGGATCGTTTGCCGTCAGCGCCGTCATCACCGCAACAACGTTGCTTTGGGCGAAGCTGCCGCCGGAATAGTCGGACGTGTAGAAATACACGACCTCGGCACGGCCATCACCATCGAGATCGGCAACAGCGGTCCAAACCGGGCGGAAGCCGGATTCAATGTCGCCGCCGGGAATCAGCCGCAGGTTGGCTTCGGCGGCGTGGAAGGCCTGCACCAGGCTGGGCGGCGATGGTCGCTTGGCTGCAGGCGACGCGGCCATCGTCGGCATGCAGGACAGCGCGAGCGCGGCAAGCACCAGGCAGATAGAACTGAAGCGGAACGTCGCAGGTCCGTGCATGTCATCCTCCTTGAGTGTGCGGTCAGTCTAACCGCAGCTCCGGTGGCAGTCGTACACGGCGCGGTTTCGCGCGATGTGTGAAAGGTATCCACATATGGCGTGGCTCTAATCCGAGGTGTTCAATTCCATCGCACGCATCACGATGGGCTTGGCCCAATCCGGCGTATGCAGCAGCTCGGCCACCGAGACCGGGTACTGCAGCTGGCCATGCGCCATTGCCAGCACCGGCAGCGGCTCGACGCAGCCGTCGGCGTCGGCGGGAGCGCTGTTGTCGTAGACATGCAGCTCGGCCAGGTGTGGCAGCAGGTCCAGCAGGTTCTCGCGCGCCGAATCGAAGCGGGCGTGGATCTTCTCCACCGGAATATCGTGGCCACCGGCCGCTACCCGCGCAGCGACGCGGGCGATGTGCAGCTCGACGCTGGACAGGCCGCAGAACCATACCGCCACATGATGCTGCTCACAGGCCTCGCGCAGCAGGCTTGGAATGGTGTTGCCGCCCAGCGTGGTCTCGAAGGCGAAGTCCGTGCCATCAGCCATGGCCTGGCGCAGGCGGCGGGTGCCTTCCTGCCAGGCCTCCGCATTGGCATCGGGCAGCGGCCAGCCGGCCTCCACCAGGCGCCGGGTGAACGAATCTGGGTTGAACCAGCCCAGCCCTTCGGCTTCCAGCCAGGTACCCAGCAGCGAACTCTTGCCGGCGCCATTGACGCCGGCAAGCACCAGGATCCGCCCCATCGGTCAGAGCGGACGGCCGAGGGTGACCTTGCGACCGCGGCGGATCGGCTGGCCCAGCACCTTGCCCAGCCCCTCCCCGCGCTGCAGGCTGGCCAGCGTCTGGTCAAACTCACCGCGCAGGCGCAGCAGTTCTTCGCTGCGCTCACCGGCATCGCCGCCAGCGGCCTTGGCCAGCAGTTCCTGGTAGGTGCGGATGTCCACGATCACCGCTTCGGGGTGGTTGTGGTTGGTGATGACCAGCGCCTGCTTCTCGCGCACGGTGCGCATCAGGCTCGGCCAGCCACGGGTCTTCACCGACGACGCGGGGGCCTTTTCGAGGCCAGGCAGATCCAGCGGCAGGGTCATGGCACGGCTCCAGACGGGGACAGTTGAGGCCATTATGCCCAATTTGGCCCAATTGGGAATAAATGGACTTTTACCTGCCGGAACCGCCCGCCGCCGCGCCGGGAGCATCAGTCTGCAGCAGGCTGTCTCGCTCGCGCAGCGGAAAGCGGATCCAGGCGTCCAGGCCCTGCGGGCCAAAGCGCAGCTCGCCGCTGCCGGCGAGTTCGTAGGGCACGCGCTGCTCGATCAGCGCCCGGCCAAGGCCACGCTGCCGGGGCTGCTCCCAGTCCTCCACTTCGGCATGGCGCTCACACCAGTGCAGACCCAGCCATGGCTGGCCGGCCTGAACCTGCAGATCCCAGGTCACCTCGATCCGGCCATCCTCATGGGTCAGTGCGCCATGCCGCAGGGCATTGCTCGCCAGCTCGTGGATCGCCAGGGACAGTACTTCGGCCGCCTTCGGCGGCAGCAGCACATCCTCGCCCTGCAGGCGGTAGGCCGCCGCTGCCGGCGTCTGCGCCGCGATCTCCTCATCGAGCATGCCACGCAGGCAGACCCCGGCATTGGCGCCGCGGGTCAGCAGGCTCTGCGTGCGCGCCAGCGACATCAGTCGCCCGCACAACCGTTCAGCGTATTCATCCACGCTGCTGACCGACTCGCGGGTCCGCCAGGCAATGGCATGGATGGTGGACATGATGTTGCGCACCCGGTGCTGCAGTTCGGCCAGCAATACAGACTGGCGCTCGGTGGCACGCTTGAGATCGTCGATGTCCACGGCGATGGCAAATACGCCGCTGACCTCACCGTCGCCATCGCGCAGGGGCGCGGCCGCGACCCGGGTCCAGCGCGCGCGTCCATCGTCATGCAGATACTGGAACTCCAGCCCCGGCACCACGGTCTCGCCGCGCATCGCACGGGCGATGGCGAAATCCTCCGGCCCGATGGCGCTGCCGTCCGCATGCCAGCCACGCCAGCGATGCAGGTTCACCTCATCCGTGGACGGCACCTTGCCGCTGGGCAGGTAGGCACGCATCTGGTCGTTGGACAGCTGCAGGCGCCCTTCGGTGTCGACAATGCAGACGCCCACCGGCAGCACCTTGAAGGCCAATGCCAGGCGCCGGTCCGCCTCCCGCCGCTTCTGCTCTTCGCGCTCGCGTGCCGATTGGGCCACATGCGCCGCTGTGGTCTCGAACATGGTCACGAGCACGCCGTTGATGCGCCCTTCCTCGCCACGGATCGGGCTGTAGGTAATGGTGAACCAGACATCCTCCAACCGCCCGCGTCGCGCCAGGGGATAGAGTTTGTCCTCGTAGGTGATGGTTTCGCCCTGCCAGACGCGCTGGTAGATGGGCCCATTGATATGCCAGACCTCGGGCCAGCACTCGCGGGTCGGCTGGCCGAGCCCGCCGGGATGCTTGTCGGCCAGAATCTCGGCATAGCCATCGTTGTAGAGCTGCACCAGCTGCTCACCCCACAGCACGATCATCGGGAAACCATGGGCCAGCATCAGGTCGACGGTGGCGCGCAGGTGGGGCGGCCACTGCTCGCAGGCACCCAACGGCGTGGATGACCAGTCGTGGCGGGCGATGCGCGCGGCCATGCCATCGTGGCGCACATGCAGCTGCGGTGCAGGTGGCATCTGGCCACGCAGCTTGGCGGCGTGGATGTCTTCAGGACGGCGCGACATGCCGCGCAATCAGGCAATGCCCGCAGAGACCTGCGGCGCCGCCACCAGCGCGGCCAGCTGCTGCACCAGCGCTTCGATGTGATAAGGCTTGGTACAGCGCGGCGCGCTGGCAAAGCGGCTGGGCAGGTTGTCGTCGTAACCGGAGGTCAGCAGGAAGGGGATACCCGTCTCGGCCAGCCGATCGGCCAGCGGATAGACCTGCTCACCGCCCAGGTTGATGTCCAGCAATGCCACATCGATGGGATGGGTATCGACCAGCCGCCCCAGCGCCTGCAGGTCACCGGCAGGCCCCACCACCTGTGCGCCTTTCAGCTCCAGATAGTCGACCAGAAACATCGCGATGGCGAATTCATCCTCCGCCACCAGTACACGCAGCCCTTTCAGGCCCTCTGGTTTGTTGCCCGCTTCCAGCACGACCGGCGCTCCTCGATACACGCGGCCCAGCTCTGCCGCAACACCCGAAGGATGCGCGAAACGGGCTACAAGAGCGCGTGATGATGAATGAAGATCGCGGCCACGGCGCGTTCACCGTGGCAGCGCAGCGGCGCGTTCAGAAGGCCCGTTCCCATTTCAGGCTGAGCAGGCTGCGGTCGTGGCTGTACAGCCAGCCGACGTTGCTGTCGATGCGCGCGTAGCGCAGGCTCAGGCTGGGTACCAGCCCGGCCACCGCCAGGTGCTCGCTGCGCACGACAGCAATCAGGTTCTGTTCGCTGTCCTCACGCCGCGCCTCCAGCAGCGGGCTCCACGCATCGTAGTCGCGCTCGCGCAACGACACGAACACGGTGGCGGTGGTGCCCGTCCACTGGCGCGCCGCCCCCAGGCGCAGTCCACGCTGGCGGTAACCGTTGGCCGGATTGGCGGCGCGGCTGTCACTCAGGTCCAGCCCGGCAAAGAGGGTCCAGCGCGGGTTGAGCGCACGGAACCAGGTGGCATACACCGCGGCCAGCTCACCGTCGTAATTGGCGGCCAGGCCGCGCTGGCGATAGCGCTGGCGCTTCCAGTCGGCCTCCAGCCTGAGCAGGCTGCGCGCATCCAATGCATATTGCCATTCGCCATGCAGCCCGCTGCCGCCCTGCAGGGCCCGGTTGCCCAGGCTCTGGTAGTCATAGCTCGGCGCGATCTGCAGGGTATGCCGAGCGCTGCGCCAGCTATAGCCCGCCTGCACGCTCGCATTGAGCTCGTTGTAGGCGCTATGCCCGCGCCATGCCTGGCCGAACGCAAGCCCGCGCACATAGACGCCGTGATGACCGGCCAGTGCCCAGCGACGCTCCAGGTTGCCGTCGTAGTCCAGGCCCATGGCGCGCTGGGCATCGGGAAGATTGCGCTGGATGATGCAGGTGTCGCCCACTCCGAACAGGCAGGTGCGGCTGGCCGAGCTGCGGTTGATGTTGTCGCTCCATGCCGGGCCGGCTGCCAGCGCTCCTTTCCAACGCCTGCGCGCCTGCAGTGCGGCCAGGTAGGCGTCCACCCGTCCGCGTACACCTGCGGTAGTGGGGTCGTCGGCATTGATGCCACCGGCGATGGCCCTGAACAACGCCTCCGCATCGCGGTCGCGCTGGTCCTCGGCATGGACACGTGCAAGCTCAAGGCGGGCCGGCAGGAAATCCGGCTGCGCCGCCAGCAGTGCTTCGTACTCGTTGGCCGCGCGGTGGTGATTGCCGGCCACCCGCGCCAGGCCGCCCTGCGCGTAGTGGCGCAGCATCGGGTCGTGGCCGGGCAGTTCGATGTATTCGTCCAGGAAGCGCTGCGCTGCGCCCCATTGCTGATGCTGCAGCGACAGGTACAGCGCCTGGCCCAGATCGTCGACCGTGCGCTCCACGCGCAGGGTCTGACCGTCGATGGTGATGGTCGGTCGCGCCGACTCGGCCTGCTGCAGGCGCTGCTGGTCCTGCTGCTGGTGGCGCAGCTCGCTGCCCTGCTCCAGCACACGACGAAGATCATCCTGCTGGGCGCGCACATCGGCAGCCGCCAGCAACAGGATCACAAGGAAGATGGGATGGCGCATGGTCGATCCGTGGTGATGCATGCAGCGGGCCGAAGCAGGGACTGGCGGATCGCGGCTTGTCCCTGCCCTGCCCCGTCAGGGGCGTGGCAATCAGTTCTTGCTGCCGCCGAAGGCGGTGTCGTACTGGCTGTTGCCGGCGAAGGTGGCGATGCCGGCCAGGGTGGCGGCGTTGGCGCCGAAGAACTGGCCCTGGGTGGTGCCGTTGACGCTGCCATTGACGTTGGCCGAACCGGCGAACGATGCATCGGCACTGTTGATGTTGGCAACGATGGCCAGGGTCAGGCCATTGCCGGACAGCGCACCATCCAGGGTGCCGGCGCCGAAGTCGGCGTCGAAGGTGCCGCTCAGCAGGTTGCTGCCGTTGAACTTGTTCAGGCCGGCCACGGTGTAGGACGCCACGCCGGCGGGCAGCGTGGTGCCGGCGCGGTCGCCAACGAAGTAGACCTGGCGGTTGTTGAAGCCACCGGCGGCGCCATCCTTGGACCATTCGCCAAACCAGACATCACCACTGCCGACCTTGACGAAGTTGAAGTGGCCCATGCCGGCGTGGCTGCCCGGTGCGCCGGTGATCGGCATGGCCAGGGTACGTACCGTCACGCCATTGACGGTGGTGGGTGCCGAGTAGGCGCTCAGGCCCTGGAAGTCCACCGGCTTGGCCTGGGACACGGTACCGACACCGATGCCGGCCTTGCCAGCGCGGTGCGGGCCGCCATTGACCTGCGATTCGCCAACCGCCACGTACAGCTCGGCATCGGTCCTGGCACTGGCGGCACCGACGATATCGGCAGCATGCGCGGCACCGACCAGAGCCAGCGAGGCGGCAACGGCGAGCACCGAACGGGAGATCATTTTCATGGTATTGCTCCTTGGTTGAGGGAACTACGGGTACAACGCTTGAAGGTGGGAGATCAGAAGCGCGCGGTGACGCCGAGCTTCAGGGTGCGACCCGGGGCTGGCAGCGTGGACCGCGTGGCTGGATCGACGTAGTAGCGGTTGCCGAGGTTGCTGCCGACCAGTTCGACGTTGGCATGCTCGTTGAAGCGCCAGCGCGCATAGGCATCGACAGTGGTGATGTTTCCCCAGGTGAACGGCACGTTCTGCCAGAGCAGGCCGCTGCCCCCGCTCAGCAGGCGATCACGGTAGGCCTGCAGGTCAGGGTTCTCGTGCCGCTGGTAGTGCACGATGCGGCTGCCCAGCTCCAGGCGCTCATCGAACAGGCGGGTGCCCAGCGACCCGTTGATCGACAGCTTGGGGATGGCCTGGGTCAGCAGGTAGCCACCGACGAAACCATCCTGCACGCAGTTCGGAACCAGGCCGCGGTTCGCGTCCAGGAGCACCGCCGTGCTCTCGTCACACACCTCGTTTTCCAGCGTGCGGGTGATGCCCAGATCGGTGAAGAAGCGCCGATTGTCGAAGCGGGCCTGCAGTTCGATACCACGGATGGTCTGCTTGTCGATGTTGTCGAACAGGAAGTTGCCATCGCGTTCGATCACGTCACGGGTCTTGTGCACGTAGTACGCCAGCTTGACGTCGGCATCGGCGGTGTTGCCGAACAGGGCCGACAGGTTGTGCACGTAGCCCACCTCGTAGTTGTAGGCGTGCTCGGGCTTGAGCGCATGCAGCGGATTGAGGCTGCCGGAGAAGGCGATGGTGCTTTCGAACATGCTCGGGAAGCGCACCGCTTCGCTGTAACGCACGTAGGCACGGGCGGCCGGGGACAGGTGTGCAGTGGCCGAGAAGGTCGGCAGCCAGGCATGGTCGCGGCGGCGGCTGTTGCGTCCATCGACCGGCTGCGACTGTACGCTGTTGCCGATGTTGCAGACCTGGTCGCTGCCGGCGAACACCGGCTGCACGCCGGGAATGGCCGCCACTTCGCCATTGAGGCAGGGATTGCCGGCGCGGGTGTAGTTGCCATCGGCATCGGGCAGCCAGGGCCGCGTGTACCGGACCGGACGCGGCGTCTCGTACGGTGCCAGCAACGCACGGATGCTGTCGTCGATGAACCAGCCCATGCCGCGCTTTTCCCATACTGCGCGGCGTGCTTCCAACGCGTCGATGCGGGCCTGCAGATTGGCGGGACGGGGCGGCAATTCGTTCACGGTGTACTGCGCTTCCTTGCCACCTACGCCCTTGGTGAGCAGCTCGGGGTGCGCCTCGAGGAAATCGTCGAAGGCCCAGTAGCGGCTGTAGCGCACGCCTGCATTGAGGGTGAGGAATTCGACCGGCCGCCACTCCAGGGTCAGGTAGCCTTCACCCTCCTGGCGGCGCCCGGCACGCGGGAACATGCGCCAGCCATCGGTGGTGCCGAAGTACGGATCGCGGGACCCCAGCTTCTCGTACTGCCAGTTGCCGCCCACGGTCAGGTCCAAGGTCGAATGCAGCGCGAAGCGGTTGCTCAGGATCAGGCCGGTGCGGTCATTGCGCGCGTTGGCCAGCGCGGTATTGCGCAGGATCGGGCTGGCGTCCGGATTCCATGCCGGATTACCCACTGCGAAGTTCGGGAAGCCGCCAGCGCTGTAGGTATCGCTTTCCGTTTCCGTGCGCCACAGGTTGGCGTACAGGTCCAGCCAACGACTGCCGGCGGGCTGGAAACGGTATTCCAGGTTCCACGCATCCGAATCGACCCGGCTGAGCGGCCACTGGATGCGGCCGTAGTCGGGGGCCGACAGGATGCGAGACGGCATGATCTCGCCGTAGTGCGACAGCGTGCGCCGCCAGGTCGCCTTCAACTGCTGGTCATCGTTGATCTGCCAGCTGCCTTTGACCAGCCAGGACTCCTGTTCGCTGGAGGTATTGGGCACTTCATCGCCGGGCTTGAAGTAGCGCGCCAGCGTGGTGATGTAGTCGATGCCCTGGTACTCGAACTGCTCGCGCTGGTCCTGTTCGTAGTAGGCGCTGCCCTGGGTCCCGGAGAAGTAGTTGCCGCGCTTGCGCCAGGCGTAGGCGGCCATCAGGTCGACGTTGTCGCCACGCACGCCCAGCGCCAGGCGCCAGGCCTGGTCCTCGCCATCGAAGGGATTGTTGCCACTGCGCGACTTCACCGGCACCACCAGGGTGCGGTCGTCGTAGGGTGAGTTCGGCGAGCCCTGCGGGAAACCCGGCACGGTGCGGTAGTCCTCGCCGGTGTGCAGCCGCGGCAGGCGCGGTGCCACCGCATTGCTGCTGCCTTCGATCTTCAGCTCCCCGCCGAAGCGCTCGCCGGCAGCGACGACGTCATCGACGTCGATGGTCTTGATCACCAGCGCGCCACCGATCCCGCTGTGCACATCGCGCACCAGCCCTGGCCCCTTGATGACCTGGATGCCACCAATCAGGTTGGGATCGATGTAGTTGCGATTGCTGACGCCGTTGTAGCCACGCCAGACCGTGAGCGCCTGTTCGCCGCCGTCGATGCTGACCGGCACCCGCCCGGGCCCCTGGATGCCACGGATGTTGACGTCCAGCGCGCCGCTGTTGCGCGCATCGCCACTGAACACGCCGACCAGATCCTTGACCACGTCGGCCGGATTGGAGCCTCGGTGACGCTCAACCCGGTCGCGCCCCGAATACGCCGTGGTCAGGTCCAGCGCGAACACATCGTCGTAGCCACGCCGATCGCGGGCCTCCCCCCCTTCCGACTGAAGGCGACCGGCCACGTCCAGTGTTTCGGTCACCCGCACCCCTTCGCCCTCACCCGCCTCCGCTGCGGCCCGCAGGCTCCAGGTACCGTCCATGCCGCGCTGTGCACGCACGCCGCTGCCGCGCAACAGCTGCTGCAGCGCCTGCATCTGGCTGTACTCACCCTTCACTGCGCTGGAGCGGCGGCCTTCCACCAGGTCGCTGCGGAACACCACCTGCACATCGGCCTGGCGGCCAAAGGCGCGTACGGCATCAGCCAGCGGCTGCTCCGGAATGGTGTACTGCCGCACCGGCGCGACGATCGCCGGCTGCGCCTGCACGGCCGGCACCCAGGCCAGCGGCAGCAATGCGGTGGAAACAGCCAGGGCCAGAGCGGTGGCGCGACGATGACAGGCGGCTGCCGTGGACGGCATGGACGGGAACTCCTCAAGCGTGGCGGAACCACGGGCACATCCGGTGCCGGTGGCATGTCTGGCTTGAGGAGAAACGGTGTTTCGCTCTGGCTATACCTCTATAGACAGCGGGGCACTGCAGTTGCCCACGGTTCTTTCATGTTTTTTTCATGCGACCCGTTCATCCGGGTGCTGCGCGGGCCTCACCACAGCACCAGCGCGCCGCCGGGCAAGCGCTGCACGCGCAGTCCTGCCTGCGAGGCCACCGCGTCGATGGCCGTCTCCGGTTGCTGCAGGTGGAACAGGCCACTGACCCGTACGCTTGCGCCCTGCCCGCCCAGTACCCAGACCGGGGCACGGCGGTAGCGCGCCAGATCGGCGATGGCCTGCGCGGCGGGCTGATCGTCGATCACTACCTCGCCACGCCGCCACGGCGCCATGGTCTCGGCATCTTCCAGCTGCATTGGCTGCAGCCAGCGACCGTCACGGAACACGCGTGACTGCCCCGCATGCAGGCGCTGTACGCTGCCATCGCCCGGACGCACGTCGATCACACCCTCGCTGACCTCGGTGGTGACCGTGGTATCCAGCATCGACACACTGAAGGCGGTACCGATGTCACGGACCAGGCCGCCCGCCGCCTCGACCTGGAACGGTCGCGCCTCATGGGCCACCTGGAACCAGGCTTGGCCGCGCAGCAGGCGCAGGTGCCGCTGCTGGCCATCGAACGCAACCGCCAGTGCGGTGCCCGCATCGAGCACGGCGGTGCTGCCGTCCTCCAATTGCACCACGCGCGGTGCATCGCTGCTGCGCAGGTCACTGCGTGCCAGCAGCAGCGCGTGTGGCGCAGCGGCAACCATCAGCACCACCCCCGCGGCACTGGCCAGCAGCCAGGGCAGGCGGCGGCGCGGTGCGATCGGGCGCAACCCCTGCCGATCTGCGGTCAGCCCGGGCAGCGCGGCCAGCACGTCGGGCCCGGCGGCATCCAACCCTTGCCAGAAGGCCTGCTGCTGGCGCCAGGCCAGCGCATGGCGCGGATCGGCCTGCAGCCAGCGCTGCAGGGCTCGTTGCTGGCGTTCCGGCAGCGGGCCTGCACTGCACTGGATCACCCAGCGCAACGCCTGCCTGGCCTGACGCGGCGAGGGTTCGGACGTGGTCATGGTTGTGGCCTGCCGCACCACGAACGGGTGCGCCTTCCTGTTGTGACAACGGCGGGCGCGATCTGCCCACGGCAATCGCCGCTCATCGATGCAGTCCCTGCTGGTGCTGCTGGATCAACAGCGCCGCGCGCAGCACGTGCTTGCCGACCAGGCTCTTGGAGATACCCAGCCGGGCGGCGATTTCGCGCTCGCTCAGGCCCAGGTAGCGGTTGAGCACGAAGCACTCACGCACCTGCGCCGGCAGCGCGAGGATGGTCCTGGTGATCTCGCGCAGCTGCGCCTGGTCCAGCGCCTGCGCCTCGCCATCGCGACTGGCCTCGGCCATGTCGAGGGCGTACTCGGCCATCGCACGCCGCTCGCGGGCGTCGGACTGGCTGCGGTTGAGCGCGTGATGGTAGGCCATCCGGTACAGATAGCCGCGCGGCTCCAGGATGGGCGGATCGCCGGGCACGCTGCTGGCCTTCAGGTACAGGTTCTGCAGGGTGTCCTCGGTACTGGCCGGGTCGAGATAGCGCGCGATGAAGCGAGACAACGCACGGCGCTCGCGGATCAGCAGCTCGACCAGCGCCAGGGCATTGGGAGACATAGGTGCCAAGGCCGGACCGGGGAATGATGGGCGTGATGGCGACGGTCCGGACGTGGATTGTGGGCTGCACGGCCGCAGGCGGCAAGCCGCGGCCGAGAGCTTCATCCACGCATGGCGTGGATGGAAGAGCTAGGGTTCCTCCAGCGCCTCGAAGCGTTCGGCGAGGTAATCGATCAGTGCACGCACCGCCGGCAACAGGCCGCGTCGCGACGGGAACACCGCGTGCACGATGCCGTGCTTGGGCACCCACTCCGGCAGCACCGGCACCAGCGCGCCACTGGCCAGTTCGTCACTGATCATCATCCGCGGCAGCATCAGCAACCCCACCCCGGCTACCGCAGCGGTGCGCAACGCGATCATGTCATCGCTGACCAGCCGCGGTCGATGGTGCACGCTGGCCAGCACGTCGTCCGGCCCGGTGTATTCCCATACATGCTGCTGGCTGGGCGATGCCAGATCGACGGTCGGCATCATCGCCAGGTCGGCCGGCACCTGCGGCGTGCCCAGCCGCTGCACCAGCGCCGGACTGGCACTGGTACACCAGACGCGACGCGCCAGCACGCGTACCACCAGGTCGCTGTCCTCCAGTGGCGGCGGCCGCACCCGAATCGCCACGTCCACACCCTCGCCCACCACGTCGACGCGCCGGTTGGTGGCGTCCAGCTGCACCGTCACCTGCGGGTGCTGGGCCAGGAAGTCGGCCAGCATCGGGCCGATGCGCGCGTGCAGGATCGCGATCGGGCACGCCAGGCGGATCGTGCCGCGCGGCTCGGCGCGCGACATCGCAATCGCTTCTTCGGCTGCTTCGGCTTCGACCAGCATCGCCTTGCAGTGGCGGTAGTAGTCCTGGCCGACCTCGGTGACCGAGAAACGCCGGGTCGAGCGCTGGATCAGGCGCACGCCCAACCGTTCCTCCAGCAGCGCGATGCGCCGGCTCAGTTTCGACTTCGGCATGGCCAGCGCCCGGCCGGCCTGCGAGAAGCCGCCGTGCTCGACCACCATGGCGAAGTAGAACAGGTCGTTGAGGTCGCAACGGCGGATATCAGCGATGAACACGGGGCGATCTCCTGTGGCGCAAGGCGCGCACCCATTGTTCACTAGATAGGACTATGACGGCAAATATTGGCGTCTACCGGCCCAATTGTCGCGGCGATATCGTCTCCTGCAACGAAGAACAGCGGCCGGCAGCCCCGGCCAGGAGATCGCCATGAAGCGTGTCACCGGTACCTACAGCGCCCCGCGCCCGCACTGGGTGGGCGACGGATTCCCCGCCCGCTCGATGTTTTCCTACAACACCCACGGCCAGCACCTGAGCCCGTTCCTGCTGCTGGACTACGCCGGCCCTTATACCTTTGCCCCCAGCAATACCCCGCGCGGGGTCGGCCAGCATCCGCATCGCGGTTTCGAGACCGTCACCATCGTCTATGAGGGCGAGGTCGCCCACCGCGATTCAACCGGCGCCGGCGGCACCATCGGCCCGGGTGACGTGCAGTGGATGACCGCGGCCTCCGGCATCCTCCACGAGGAGTTCCACACACCGGAGTTCAGCAAGCGGGGCGGCACGCTGGACATGGTCCAGCTGTGGGTGAACCTGCCGGCGCAGGACAAGATGGGTGCACCGGGCTACCAGACCCTGCTCGACGCACAGATCCCCTCGGTTGAACTGCCTGAAGGCGCCGGCCGCGTGCGTGTCATCGCCGGCCGCCTCGACGGTCATGCCGGCCCGGCCCGCACCCACACGCCGATGGATGTCTGGGACATCCGCCTGCGGCAGGGCCACCACGCCGAACTGCCGGTGGCCGATGGCCGCACGCTGGCGCTGGTGGTGCTGAAGGGCACGGTGCGGATCAACGGCGGCCAGCCGGTCGGCGAGGCACAGCTGGTCACCTTCGACCGCAGCGGCGAGGACGTGTTCGTCGACGCCGACAGCGACGCCACCGTGCTGCTGCTCAGCGGTGAACCGATCGACGAGCCGGTGGTGGGCTATGGACCGTTCGTGATGAACAGTCAGGCCGAGATCGCGCAGGCGGTCAAGGACTTCAACAGCGGCCGCTTCGGCCAGATCGCGCACTGATCGTTTCAATGCGGCGGGCATTGGCCCGCCGCACCTTCCGGGCCATCGCCCACCTTCTCCAGGAGACTGACCATGAGTACCCCCGCCAACTTCAACGGTGCCCGCCCGGTGATCGATCCGGACAACGCCGCGATGCTGCTGATCGACCATCAGAGCGGCCTGTTCCAGACCATCGGTGACATGCCGTTCACCAGCGTGCGCGCCCACGCCACCGCGCTGGCGAAGATGGCCACGCTGGCAAAGATGCCAGTGATCACCACCGCCTCTGTTCCGCAGGGCCCGAACGGCCCGCTGATCCCGGAGATCCACGACGCCGCCCCGCATGCCCAGTACGTGGCACGCAAGGGTGAGATCAACGCCTGGGACAACCCGGAATTCGTTGCCGCGGTGAAGGCCACCGGCCGCAAGCAGCTGATCATTGCCGGCACCATCACCAGCGTGTGCATGGCCTTCCCGTCAATCGCCGCCGTTGCCGATGGCTACCAGGTGTTCGCAGTCATCGACGCGTCCGGCACCTACTCGAAGATGGCCGAAGAGATCACCCTGGCCCGCGTGGTGCAGGCAGGCGTGGTGCCGATGGACACCGCCGCGGTGGCCTCGGAGATCCAGCGCACCTGGAACCGCGACGATGCCCAGCAGTGGGCCGAGGTCTACACGAAGATCTTCCCGAACTACCAGCTGCTGATCGAAAGCTACCTGAAGGCGCAGGACGTGCAGAAGAACCACGAACAGCTGGATTCGCAGCGCAGCTGACCTACGCCCGGGGTGCCGGCCCGCTGTCGGCACGCCTCTCAACCGGAGACCCACCATGTCCAGTGAACCGATCCGCGACCCGGCCAGCGATCATCTGCTGACCCCGCAGAATTCCGCCTTCATCATCATCGACTACCAGCCGGTGCAGGTGAACTCCATCGCCTCGATGGACCGCCAGTTGCTGGTCAACAACATCGTCGGCACCGCCAAAGCCGCCGTCGCCTATGGTTTGCCGATCGTGCATTCGACGGTAAACGTCAAGACCGGCCTGAACAAGCCGCCGATTCCACAGCTGCGCAAGGTCCTGGGTGACTACCCCACCTACGACCGCACCACCATCAACTCCTGGGAGGACGTCGAGTTCCGCAAGGCGGTGGAAGCCACCGGCCGCCGCAAGCTGATCATGACCGCGCTGTGGACCGAGGCGTGCCTGACTTTCCCGGCCCTGGATGCGTTGAAGGAAGGCTATGAGGTGTATGTGGTGGTCGACGCCGTCGGCGGCACCTCGCTGGCCGCGCACGATGCGGCGCTGCGCCGCATCGAACAGGCTGGTGGCCAGCTGATCAGCGTGCCGCAGCTGTTCTGCGAGCTGCAGCGCGACTGGGCCCGTTCGGAAACGGTGCCGGCCTTCATGAACCTCTTCATTGAAACCGGTGGTACGGCAGGCATCCAGTTCTCGTACGATCGTACCGAGTGATTGGGTGGCGGCGCCGGTCCCGGCTGGCGCCGCCTTTTGGAGCAGTCGAGCATGGCTCGACGCCACAGACAGATGGAGAACGTGATGGCCTACGCACGTATTGTTTCAACCGCCGACAACTACCTGCACCACATCAGCAATGGCACATTCGCCGTGGATGCGGACGAGCCCGCCTCACTGGGCGGCCAGGGCAAGGGCTTCGCACCGTTCGACCTGTACCTGGCCTCGCTGGCGGCGTGCACCGCCATCACCCTGCGCATGTACGCGCAGCGCAAGGGCTGGGAACTGGGCGAGTTCCATGCCGAGCTGCGCTCGGAACGTGACGCGGATGGTCGCTTCCATGTGCACCGCGTGCTGCATGCCAGCGCCGAGCTGAGCGATGCGCAGTGGCAGCGGTTGCTGGAGGTGGTGGAAAAGACCCCGGTGACCCTGGTGATGCGCGAGGGTGCGCGCATCACCAGTGAGCGTGGGGCTGCAGCGTAACCCCATCCACGCATGGCGTGGATCTACTGTAGAGGCGAAAGCTCAGCGCCGTGAATGCAGCACGGTGCGCTGGCGCATGGCGTTGAATTCCTGCTCCACCTGCTGGATGTCTTCGGCCTGGAAACCGGCCGCATCCAGCAGCTGGTCGGCGGCAGCGGCGGCCAGCGGATCATCGTCACGCTGGCGCCAGCAGCGCGCCGGCAGGAAATAGCCCACCTCGCTGCGCCCGCGCATGATCACCACCGGCCGGCCTGCATACAGCAGGAACTCGGCCAGGTGCTGGCGCAGGCCCTCGACGGAAACATAGGCCGGCCCAACACCCAGCATCTGGCTGGACGGTTCGGGACTCTCGAACAGCTTGCGACGGCTCATCCACTCCTCCTTTTGAACAACGCGTGGTCTCCTTTCCTTAGACGGGCGCATCGCTGCGCCCCCGCCACGCACTACGTGATCCGCATCACGCCGCCACTCAGAAGCCGGTGTTGAACTCCAGCTGGAATACGTCGATCGACAGCGGCGCACCGGACACTTCCTTGGCCGCCATCCACTTGCCGCTGATCCAGCTGCGCGCGTCCAGCGCGTAGGCACCGCCCACGTAGTAGCCGCGGGCGTTGGTACCGCCCAGGTGGAAGTTCGGATCGTTGTAGGCGTCCGGCAGCGCATCGGCCTCGATGTGCTTGTAGCCCAGCAGCGCCTGCCACTGACCCTTCTCCTTCAGCTCGGTGGCTCCGAAGGTGGCCTGCACCATCCAGGCGGTGTCGCCGCTGCGGAAGGTGTGGATGCTGGCGGTACCGCCGGCGCCGTAGTTGTTGACGATGCCGTTCTGGGCGCGACTGAACATGGCCTGCTTGTCGTAGGCCAGGTTGCGGATGTAATCGCCGTCCAGGCGCAGACCGATGCCCTGCGCCAGCTGTGTATCCCAGCGCAGGTTCAGCGTGGCCAGGCGGAAGGCCGAAGCCAGGCCGACATACTGCGGGGTCGGCGTACCGGCCGGGTCCTGCGGATTGCGCGCGATGTTCCGGATCAGCATCAGCGTGTTGCCCTTCTGCATGAACGCCGGGCGCGACCAGTCGGTATCGCAGCCTACCGCGCCCGAATACAGCGAGCACGTTGAGGACAGCCGGCCGCTGATGTTCTTGAAGTCGTAGTAGCCCAGCGCGGCACGCACTGCGTTGTCGTCGTTGAAGCGCCAGTTCACGCCCACCTGGGCACCGGACAGCCACTTGTTCTCGTTCGGAGTCTTGACCTTGCTCTGGCTCGGCGAGCTGTCGGAGGTGTACTCCAGCGGCACCACCGCGAGGTTGCCGAACAGATCGAGATCCCCGCCGTTGAAGTCGTACTTCAGGTTCGCGGCCAGGCCATCGAAGTTGAGGTCGTTGGAGAACAGCGTGTCGCTGGTCCAGAACGGATTGCCGAAGCGGCCACCGCGCACCGTCACCCAATCCGCCGGGCTGTAGGCCAGCCAGGCCTGGTCCAGCCACACGTCCTTCTTGCTCAGGCCGCCACCCAGCTGCTCGGTAGTCGACACCGGGCCATTGCTGCTGCCGCTGGCCAGGCGCACGCCGGCCGTGGTGTGCTGGCCAATGGTTGCCTCGATGCCCAGGCGGGCACGGATGCGCCACAGGTTACGGCGGTCCTGGCGGGTGTTCAGCAGCGGCGGCAGCTGCAGGTTGGTGTTGGTGTTGGTGTCGAAGCCGTTGCCGGAATTGATCGACGACCAGTTGCTCACGATGTCGCTGTTGCGCTCGGAGTAGAAGCGCGACTCGCTGCGCACACGCATGTCACCGGTGACCTTGATGCGCTTGGTCCACTCGGCCACTTCGTTGGGTGCCGCCCAGCCTTCCGATTTCGCCTGCGCCATCACGTCCTGGCGCACCTCATCACGGATGCCGTCGCGCACGCTCTGCGGCACGTAGGGCACGCGCACGTCACCGGCCTCCAGGGCCACGCCACCACTGGCGGCCGAGGGCGCGGCGACTGTACCGCGCTGGGCGGCCGCTGCTTCGGCCTCCGCCTGCACCAGCAATGCCTGGCCGTCTTCGGGCTTCAGCGCACCACTGGCGATCAAGCCCTTGATCAGCTTGACCATGGTGGTTTCGGCGGCCATCGCACCGGCCGGGGCGGCCAGGCTGAGCAGCACGGCGCAGCACAGCAGCGCCCGTCGGGCCGGCCGCAGGCGGCGGGAGTCGGTTCGTGCGCGGACGTGGTCGTTCATCACGGTTCTCATCGAAAGAAGGGAAATCACGGAGGTCGGGAATCAGGCCCCGGGCCGGCGGCCCTGGATCAGCACGCGGGCGGGGAAATCGAGCGACGGCGGCGGTGCCTGGTCGACCTTGCCGATGCGTCGCAGCGCATCGAGCACGGCCGCGTCGGCCTCCTCGTTGCCACTGCCGCGCACCAGCTCGACCTTTTCCAGGCGGCCATCGTTGGCCAGCCACACATTCACCTGCAGCTGGAACGCCAGGCGCTTGACCTTGTCATCGCGCGAGATCGCCTGCTGCATCAGGTAGCCCAGGTAGCGGCCGTAGGTAGCGTTGCCGGCGCCACCACGGCCAACGCCGGACGAACCGCCACCGCTGCCGGACTGGATACCGAAGTTGTCACCGCCGGCCTGCGCATCGGCATTCATCGTTACCGGGTCGGCATTGTCCGGGGTCGGGGTCGGTTCTTCGGCCGGCGTCGGCTGATCCAGCGGCTCCGGCTCGGGAATGGTCTCTTCCGGCGGCGTTTCGGGTTCCGGCGGCTTTTCCGGTGGTGGCGGCGGCGGCGGAGGGGGCGGCGGCAGCGCCAGCATCGGCGGCTGCACCACCGGCCGACGGGTACTGGCAGTGTCCCTGAACAGCATCCACCACACGGCGATGCCGAGCACCAGCAACGCGGCCAGCACCAGCGCGACGGTCACCAGCAACTGGCGGCCGCGCATGCCGGGCTCCGGCCGAGGGGGTTGATGGGCCGTCATGCCTCAGCCCTGCGCCTTGCCGGTGACCAGGCCGACCTGGGCCAGCTCCAGCCGCCGCAGCAGGTCCAGCACCTCGACCACGCGGGCGTACTGCACCTGCGCATCACCGCGCACGATCACCGGGAAATCCGGCGTGGTCGCGCGCTCGGTGCGCAGCCGGTCTTCCAGTTCGGCCATCGTCACCGGGTAGGCATCCAGGAACACCTGTCCACTGGGGTCGATGGTGATCGCCTTGGTCTTCGGCTTCTCCAGCGCGACGCTGTTGCTGGCCTTCGGCAGGTTGACCTCGATGCCGGGGATGGAGGCGTTGCTGGTCAGGATGAAGATCACCAGCACCACCAGCAGCACATCGACGAAGGGCGTCACGTTGATGCCCTTCTCGCGCTTCTTGATGCCGAACTTCGCCTTCTGGCCCATGGCGCGCCCCTCAGCCCTGGACCGCGGCCGGGCCGCGCCCGTCCTGCTCTTCGGCCAGGCGCGCGGCGAACTCGTCGATGAACACCGCCATGTCCGCGCCGATCGCTTCGGCACGCGCGCCCAGGTAGTTGTAGCCGAACAGCGCCGGGATCGCGACGCCGAGGCCGGCAGCGGTACACAGCAGCGCCGCCGCCATGCCGGGCGCCACCGAATTGATGTCCACCGCGCCAGCCATTGCCGCCACCACGAACACCAGCATGATGCCGATCACGGTACCGAACAGGCCCACGTACGGCGCGCCTTCGATGGTGGTCGACAGCCAGTTCATGCGCCGCGCCATCGCTTCCTGCTCGCGCACCATCACCGCATCCATCGAGGCGCGGATCGCCGCAATGGTGGCACCACTGAGATAGCCACCATTGCCGTCGCGCTGGTGACGCTGCTGCATTTCATCGATGGCCACCTGGTAGATGCGCCACAGCGAACCGTCGTGCATCGCGGTGGGGGCCTTGCCCTGGCGATCCATGTCGGACAGGGTGCGCAGCGGCACACCGGACAGCTTGCCGAAGCTCTCGGTGAACACTGCATTGGCCTTGCTGGTACGGCCGAAGTGCCGCCCCTTGGCGATCATGATCGCCCACGACAGCAGCATCATCAGGCCCAGGATGGCGACCACCACCCAGGCGTCGAACGGCATCGCCTTGAGAATGAAGGCGAAGTGGCTCTGCCCGGCGGACTGCTCGTCGGCGCCGTAGCTGATCAGGCGCGAGTCGGCGCCCTGCGCGGTGGCATCGGCCAGCAGCAGCGCGGCCGGACGTGCCACGCGCGAGATACGCAGCTCATCCAGCGCGCCTTCGAAGCTGGCCAGCGGCTGCACCGCGCCCGGCGCATCGGCGCCCACCACCGGCGCGGTGGTCAGCGCCGGCAGCTCGCCGCTCAGCTGGGCGACCACGCGGCCATTGAGGTACAGCTGCAGTGCGCCCTTCTCTGCGGTCAGCGCCACATGCGCCCACTGCCCTTCCGGAACCGGCTGCGCCGGCGTGCTGCGCTGGCCATTGAGCTGCACGAACGGCACCCGGTTTTCGATGCCCAGCACCAGTTCGGACGCACCGTCGCGACGCGCGTAGATCGCCTGTGCAGCGTTGTTGCTGCCTGGCTTGATCCAGGCCGAAACAGTGAGCGGCGCGCCCGCCTCCTGCGCAAGCGATGCGCTGGCCGGCAGCGGCAGCGGGGCTGCACCCAACTGAACGCCGCGGCCGATCACCGAGCCTTCCGATGGCGGCACCACGGCACCGGCATTGTTGCCATAAGCGGTGGTGTCGCGTGCCGGCGCATTGGCCTCGGCGAAGTGGTAGACCAGCGTATAGTCCGGATCGAACACCTGCTGGCCGTTGCCGCTGGCGGGGGCCTTTTCATTGCCGTAGTACATCCAGATCGTCTGCGGTGCCGCAGCGCTGACCGCCGGCACGTCCACCCAGACCAGGGCCAGGCCCAGCTTGGGATCGAACTGTTCGATCTGGTGGGCCAGCACGGTGCGGCCATCACCCGAGACAAAGCGCAGGTCGTTGCCCGCATCCTGGGTGCCGTCGAAGCCGAAGTTGCCGGTGTGCAGGCGCAGCAGCAGCGGCGTGCGACCCGGATCACCGGCCAGGCCCGCGCCCTGCGGGCCGGCGTCGATGGTGATCGGCTTGCGGTACTTCCATTCGGCCTGCCACCAATTGGCATCGGCCGCAGCGGCCGGCAGCGCAACCAGCGCGGCCAGCAGCAACAACACTCGGGAAAGCAAACGGTCCATGCGAAGGGTCTCCGGAGAACGCATGTTCAAGGGAAGGGTCAGTAACTGGTGCTGATGTTGAAATGCAGGCGTGGGTCGTCCTTGCGCGTGACCGGGCCATCGGCGTAGGGCCAGGCGTAGTCCAGGCGCAGTTGCAGGTGTTCACCCAGGCGCAGCTGCGCGCCCAGGCCGACCGAGGCCAGGTTGTACTTGTCACGCTGTTCGGGCAGCGGCTGGCGCAGGCGCAGGTAGGCGGCGTCGGCAAAGCTGTAGACGCGTAGATCCGTGCCGCTCCACAGCGACCATGCCGGGGTGCGCCATTCCAGGCTGGCCAGGCCGCCGTAATCGCCGATCGCCTCGGCCGACAGATAGCCGCGCACGGTGTGCATGCCACCAGCGGCGAACTGCTCGGCCGACACCAGCGGCGCATCGGTCACCTGCAACGAGCCGCGTGCATACCACTGCCAGTCGCTGCTGAACGTGTGCGTGTTGGCGACGTCCACCTTGAACGCGACAAAACTGGGGTCTGCCCAGTAGCGCTTCTGCCCGAACCCGATGGCATCACTGCCATAGCCGAACAGACGACGGGTACCGGCCACCAGCTGCGTATTGATACTCAACTGATCCTGCTCGCCCTGGCGCACACCGACAAACCCCAGAGTGATCGGCGCGTACTTCAGCGGCGTCTTCAGGCTCTCCTTGCCCATCTGCGTGTCTTCCTCGGTGTCCTTGAAGTCCACGCCGAGGCTGAGCTGGCGCCACCACTGGCTGCTGCCGGCCAGTCGATAGTTGAGCTTGAGACCGATCGAATGGCCGTTGCCGATCACATTGGTTCCGGTGCCGGTACCGACCTGTCCGCCCGCGTTCAGCACGCGGCTGTCGGACGTGTAGCCGGAGGCTTCCAGGCTCCACGGCGTGCCTTCGAACGGCATCGTGTACGAGGCCGAGAACACCTTGGCCTGCTTTGCATCTTCCGGCGCCAGGTACACGCCGATGTTGGCGCTGTGCCCCCGCTTCCACAGATTGTCGTAGGCCAGCGACGCACTCAGGCGCAGCTTCTCGGTGTCTGCGCTGTGGTCGTTGTTGAGTGACGCGCTGGCACGCCACGGCGACTTCTCTTCGACCTGCAGGTCCACATCCATCGTGCCCGGCACCTGGCCCTCGCGCACCAGCGGCATCACCTGGCGGCGGCCACCTTCGTTCAGCGCGGTCAGTTCCTTCTGCGCCTGGTCGAAGTCCGGCACCTTGCCTTCCGCCAGTGCCGGCACGCGTTCGCGGATGCGCTCGGGCGATTCGTGCTTCGTTCCCACGACCCGCAGCTGGCCAATCGGTGTCTGCTGTACCTTCAGCAGCACCACGCCGCCGCTGACCTGCTGCTCGGGCAGCTCCACGTAGACCGACTGGTAGCCCGCCTGCTGGTACAGCGCATTGACCGCATCGCGTGCCTTCTCGACATCGGCCAGGGTCTTTCCCGGTCCGAGGAAGGGCTCGACCGCGCGTTCGATCTGGCGCGGATCGAGCACGGTGTTGCCGCGCACGATGTACTCATTGATGTTCACGCTGGGCGCGGGCGCCGCCTCCTGCGCGAACAGCGGCAGCGGCAGCGCCGCCAGGGCCAGCACCAGCGGATGCAGGCGCAGCGGGAGGCGGACGGCTCGGCACGGAACAGGAGTCATCGAAGGCATCGCGTCGTATCGAAGGAAAGGGCCATGGAGCGGCGCGTGGGTCTACCAACAGGACGTGTACGTCGCGTCAAAACCGCCAACAGTTTTGTGACAGCACTGTCATCTTTTGACGGCACCGCAACGCACGCAGGCGGACCCTGCCTTCTCCACACGTCTTCATTGCAGAACGTCGATTGCTGCGTAAGATTCGAGATGCGTGAATCACTGATGGTGGAACTGCGCGCTGCCCTCGCCCTTGCCTTGCTGCTGGTGTTGGCCCCGGTGCGCGCCGACGAGGCGAAGAAGCAGGAAGACGCCGCGCCCTGCATCGAAGTACAGGTCAATGGCGAGCGCATTCCGGCTTGGGACTGCCTGCAGCGCAAGTTGGCGCCGGCATCGAAAGCGGCGAAGTCACCGGCACTGCCGGAGGCCGAGCGGCTGATGCGGCAGCCGGGCAACCAGCTGATGCAGTACAACCTGGAAGGCACGCGACAGCGCATGGGCGATGCCTTTGGTCGTTCGGTGGTACCGCAGCGTCCGGCGCGATGAGCCTGCGCGGCCGTAGGGCCGAGCCCACGCTTGGCAGGATTTGAAGGGTCGAGCTATCGCTCGGCAGGATTCTGTAGAGTCGAGCCAGGCTCGACTGTTCTTCCAGACGCAGCCGAGCGTAGGCTCGGCACTACGGTGCCGCGGGCACGATGCCATCGCTCGGCACCGGCGGCAGCTCAGGCACCGGCAGGCTGCGCAACTGCCCCGCCTGGTTCAGCTCCACCGCGTTGGCGCTGATGCTGGCGAGAACCGTGCAGGGCCCCAACCGCTGGCCCGGCGCGTAGGCTTCGGCAGGACGGCCATCCACCGAAAGCAGCGCCAGCGGCGCGTGGTCGCCGGCCATCACGCCCAGCACGACAACCTCGGTCTGCACCGCACCGGGGGACAGCAACCGCACCAGCGGCAGGCTGGCCACTGCATCGAACAGGGGGCGTGCAGGGGCCTCTGCGTACGTTTCGCTGGCCGCCGCCGTCGGTGCCACCGCAGACAGGGTCACGCCCCAATAGGCCACCACCGCCAGCAGCAGCGTCGCCGCCAGCAGGGTCAACATGCGATTGCGATCCCAGCGCCTGCCATCCATGTTCCGCACCATCGCCACGTTCGTGTCCGCCTACGCTAGCAGCTGCGGCTGACGCTTTTGTTTCATCATGCGGGCCTACGCTGGCAGCTATCGACCCGGACAGGAGGCAACGTCGATGCAGCACGTGCCGCGTGGTTTCACCCTGCTGGAACTGATGGTGGTGCTGGTGATCATCGGCATCTGCACGGCGGGCATCGGCCTGGGCCTGGGCAGCCTGCTCGACCCCGCGCGCCCGCTGCGGCAGGAAGCTGAACGGCTGGCGCAGCGCCTGCAGGTGGCGCGCGACGAGGCGCGCATCGATGGCCGCCCCCTGCGCTGGCAGGCCGACGCCGCCGGCTACCGCTTCAGCCGCCGCGAAGGCAACCGCTGGATTGACGTGCAGCGCGATGACCTTCTGCGTCCGCAGCAATGGCAACCGGCGGGCATCGCGGTGCAACCGACCACGCCGATTGAACTGAGCCCGGAGTGGATCGGCGTGGCGTGGGAGCTGAGGTTGTCGTTGCAGGGCCGCCAGCTGCGTCTTCATGATGATGGCAGCGGACAGTTGCAGGTCGTGCAGTGAAGCAGAAGGCACACGGATTCACCCTGATCGAAGTGCTGATCGCGCTGGCGATCGTATCGATTGCACTGGCGGCGGTGATGCGCTCGGTGGCAGTGGCGACCGACGATCAGTCGCGCCTGCGGGATCGTCGTCTGGCACTGATGTGCGCACAGGACCGCTGGCAGGAGCTGCGCCTGGCCGGGCAGCCGCCGCAGGATGCACGGCAGCGCTGCGTGCAGGGGCGCAGCAGTTTCCTGGTGCTGCAGCATATCGGCACAGGGAGTGACGGACAGCCGCAACTGGAACTCAGCGTGGTGGCCGAAGATGCACCGCGGCAATCGCTGGCGCGGATGCAGTTGCCATGGACGGCGGCGCCGTGACGCGCGCTGCGCGGGGTTTCACCCTCATCGAGGTGATGATTGCGATCACCATCATGGGCGTACTGGCGCTGATCTGCTGGCGGGCGCTCGACAGCGTGGCCAGCAGCGACCAACGCCTGCGCCGGGCCGATGCCGAGACCACGACGGCGCTGCGCGTGCTGCAGCAGTTCCAGCGCGACATCGAGATGCGTGCCGACGACGCGCTGATGAACGGCGCAGTGCGCCCGGCGGATCAGCCTCAGCGCCTGCTACCCCCTTCACTGGTGAGCGAACGGCATCCGGATGGAAGCTTCGCGCTGGAGATCACCCGCAGCTTGGGCAGCGACGGGTTGCGCTGGCAACGTGTTCGCTGGTGGCGACAGGGAAGCACGCTGTGGCGGGCCAGTGGCGCTGCGACGGATCGCTACCCCTTGCCCGCACCGGATCGGTCAAGGGGGATCGCGGTGGCGCAGGATGTGCAGCGATTCGAGGTACGCGCCTGGCAGCCGGGCGCCGGGTGGGCGCTGCTGCCGAGCAAAGGTGAGGTGCTGCCGGCCACCGGGCTGGAACTGCGGTTGGGCCTGCGCGATGGGCGTGGGCCGTTGAGTTACCGGCGCGTGCTGGAGCTTTAGGATTTCTTCCAGGCAAAGCATCCACGCATGGCGTGGATCTACTGCCGAGCGGCTTCTACTGCCGGGCCTGCCCTGGTGGGTGCCGACCGTTGGTCGGCACTGAGGCTGGCCCAGCCATCCACGCATGGCGTGGATCTACTGCCGAGCGGCTTCTACTGCCCGGCCTGCCCTGGTGGGTGCCGACCGTTGTCGGCACTGAGGCTGGCCCAGCCATCCACGCATGGCGTGCATCTACTGCCGAGCGGCTTCTACTGCCCGGCCTGCTTTGGTGGGTGCCGACCTTGGTCGGCACTGAGGCTGGCCCAGCCATCCACGCATGGCGTGGATCTACTGCCGAGCCCGCCGCCGGGTGCTCTCCTGCACCCGGCGGCGCCGTGTCGGTGGTCCTCACCGCTGATGGCCGCTCCCTGCCCTCCGTGCCATCCTGGCTGGGGCCGCTGCCGTTCCGTGGCGGCTGGCCCGATGCTGTTCGTTCTTTCGGCCCGGTCGCATCCACGCATGGCGTGGATCTACTGCCGACCTTGGTGGGCAGCAACGTGTGCCGACCAAGGACGGCACCTACCGGCGCTGCGTGCCCTCGTCGCGACTTGCCTGCGGGAACTGGAAGGCACTGTTGGCGTCATAGCCGCTGTTGGCAGTGTTGCCACGCGCCGGCGGATTGATGGCGCTGGTGCCACTGCCGAAGCCGAGGATCTGCACGCTGATCACCGACGGCTGGTTGCGCCGTGCCTCGTCCTGGCTCTTGCGCATCACATCCTGTGCCGCCTGGCTGGCGCTGTTGGCTGCCGCACTGGCCGAGGCCAGCGCATTGACGTTCACCGATGCCAGCACCGGCAGGCCCTTGCTCTCGCCCTGTACCTGGATGTTGGCGGCATTGAGCACCTGCAGCGCCGCCAGGTTGATGTTGCCCGAGACGCGGATACCGGCCTCGCCCGCGTCGATGGTGCCAAGCGGTGCGATCAGGTCGACGTCGCCCGGTCGTACTTCGGCGATGGGGTTCAAGGTCGCGATGCCGGCGCCACTGGCGGGAGCCTGCGGCGACAGGATCACATTGCCCCAGCCGTCATAGACGCGACGCGGTGGCGTGTACAGCAGCGTCGTCTGCGAACCGCGACCGGCATTGATGTCACCCTGCTCCGACCACGCCAGGATGTCGCCGCCGAACGTGGTCATCACCCGCGACAGGCCCAGCAGCACGCTGTCCTGGCTGAACAGGCGGATATCGCCCTGCCCCTGGGTGACAAGGCCGGCGCTGGCAGGTGGCACCACGCCCTGCACACCGATCACGATCTGCCCACCCGGTGCCATCAGCTCGATGTTGCCGCCCGCCTCGGTACGCACGCCGGAGCCACCGTACATCACGATGTCGCCGGTACGGTCGATCGTCGCACCGGCCGCATTCCTGTCCGGCATCAGCGTGGCGATGGCTTCGCGCCCACGCAGGTAGGAGCCGAAGCGGGGCCCTTCTACATCGGTATATTCCCTTCCACCTTCGCGCAGCTCGGCGTAATAGACCTGGCGCAGGAAGATGCGCTGCTGTTCCTGCGGCAGCGCATCGAACGCGGCCAGCGCCCCGTCGCCGTCGGCAGCCACGCCGAAGCGCTGCTGCAGCCACTGCTTCAGCTCCTGGTTGTAGACCTTGACTGCCTTGCCCGGCTGCGATGCAAGCGATTGCGCGGGATCGGCAAGGTTGACTGGGTCCAGATAACGGGCACGCAGGGCCGCGAAGTCGATCTGCTGGTTGCCGGCCGTCAGCGCGATGCTGGCGCCGGGACGGGTGTCGCCCTGCACGATGCCACCGAGGCTGACGATGCTGCCCGCATCCTCCTGGCGCAGCTGGCGGCCGGCACTGATCTCGGTGTTGCCGGGGCCAGCGATGGTCGCGTTCAGATGCACGATGTCGCGGCCTGCCGCCGCCACCGTGATGTCGGTGGGCGCGGTGTTCAACGCGGTCATCGACACCCCGAGGATGTCCCGGCCTGCCCGCAGTTGCACGGCGCCGGCGGCTTCGAACCAGTTCAACTGCGTGCGCTGCCCCGCGTTGGGATTCAGCGTGCGCCGGGCGCCGGTGGCCAGGCCGATAATGTCCCCCTGCACCGCGTAAAAACGGCTCGGCGCCAGGGCCGCAGACACGGAGGACAGCGGAGTATTCGGACCGAACGCAAACAGCGGAAGCGACGCGTCCGGCGATGCAATGTTGCCGTCGACCGAAAGGTTGTGCCGCGTGCGGGTCACATTGCCTGCGGAATCACCCTGCTCGGCCATGAATGCCGGGTCGAAGGGTCCCGGCAGGCGCGCGTCACTGGCCGAGCGCGCGATCTGGGTCGCGCCAGGCTGGGCGAAGATGCCGCCACCGGCCAGGACGTCCAGCCGTCCTGTCGCCGAGGGTGCCAGCAGGATCACATCCTGCGTCCCCGGCGTGGTGCTGATCCGGTCCAGCTTGATGTCACCCTGCGCAGCAATCGCGCTGAAGCGCGAAGGATAGAGCCAGTAATTCAGCAGATCATCACCGCCACGCACAACAAGCTGGACCTGCTCGCGCCACAGATTGCTGCCCGTCACGTTTTCCGGCCCGGCGAGGCCTGGCGCGAGGTCACCACCGGCACTGAACAGATCCACGGCCGTGTTGGCGGTCCACAGGGAGAACCACGTACTGCCTGCAGCGCGCGCGCCATCATCCAGCAGCACCGCGCTGTAGTTGGCCAGCGGAACCCGGCCGGCATCGGCGACGCCGCCGAGCACCACATCGCCCCGCGCCTGCAGCTGCGCGACCGCATCGCCCAGCACCAGCACCGGCCCGCCCATCGGGCGAACGGCGTCGGCGGCGAACAGATCGGCCGCACGCAGCTGGCCCAGCGTCGCGTAGCTTTCCAGGGTGACGCCCATTGCACCGATGCGTCCCGCATCCAGCTGCAGGCTGCCACGCAGATTGCTGAAGGTACCGTTGAGATCGAGATTCTGTCCCGCCCTGGAGGCATTGAGGCTGGAGAACGTCGCCCGCAGATTCGGATTCAGTGCGCCACCGATACGCAGTTGCAGGTCGCCGCCGCCGGTCAGGTGCAGCTGGCCATCGCTGACCCGGCCGGTCGATCCCACCGCCGCGATGATCGCACCCGAGCGCGGTGCGATCGTCGAGTCCAGCGCGTCACCTATCGCATCGCGCACGCCGGCGTCACGCCCGGCCTCCAGCGTCAAGTTGCCGCCGCCCAATGTACCGAAGCCGGTGAAGCCGACCATCCGCGGAGAGGCGCCAGCAGCAGCGGACACGTTGGTGTAGGCGCCAAAGTTCACCCACCAGCTGGTCGGCACCGGCTCCACACCGGTGGTGCTGCCGGTTCCCTGCCGCCACAGCCAATTGCCGACCGCGGCACTGGAGTACAGCGCCCAGTCGCGCTCGCTGGTGCCCGACTCTGCGCGCCCGGTCCAGACGTCACCGACGATATCTCGCCCGGCTTCGACGCGCAGGTTGCCGCCATGATCGGGATACCAGGCCTGGTAGCCGACCAACGCGGCATCATAGCTGCCCGGCACCAGGTTCGGACCCAGCAGTGCGGTGTTCCTGGGGGCTGCTGCACGGGGCGAATTGAAGGCAGCGTCGCGGCCCTCGCCCAGCGTGGTGGGAGCGCCCGCCGTGTACACACCGAAGCCGGACTTCATCACGACATCACCGGCAGCGAGCAGTTCGAGGTCCCCCTTGCCGGTGCGCAGCACGCTCCACGCCGGCGTGCCTGCGCGCTTGCCGTAAGTGGTCACTTCGGTCTGCGTGCCGCCGCCGGCGCAGTAGGTGGGCGCCGTGCTGCAGAACTCGTCTTCGGTCATGCCAAACATCGCGGCGAAGTCCTTCGCAGGGGTGCCTACGTAGGACTCGTCGCCCCAGTAATCCAGCGAGCCCTGCGCGGCCACCTGGCGGGGGGCCGGGCCGCAGTAGTCGGCCGACATCGCGCAGAACTCGTCTTCGGTGAAGCCGAACATGTCGGCCAACTCCGCAATCGGACGGCCTGCATAGGAGGTGTCGCCGATCCAGTCCAGCGATGCCCGCTCAGTCAACGCACGATCACCCACCCAGATGATTTCGGTCTTGACCGTACCGATCGAGCCCTGGTGGGTGTCGGCCAGCACCACGCTGCCTTCACTGCCCCAGCGCCGGCTGCGTGGGTCGGCTGCCCCGGTATCGGCACCGGCAACAACGGTCAGGTCCCAGGAGGTGGTGCCCTCGGCCAGCATCGGCGCCAGCGCCCAGTTGTGCCCCTGGTTGCCGCCGGCATCGGCCGGCCGCAGATTCACCGGCCCGTTGCCGGGCAACTCCACCTTGGTCAACGATGGGATGTACGCGCCCACCTTGAGCTCGACTTCCCGTGCCAAGCGCAACGCAACCGGCAGCGTCGCGCCGGCGGGCCATTCCTGTGCCGCCATCTGTACGGCACTGCGCAGGCGGAAGCCGGCCCCCAGGCGCGCACCGGCCGCCAGCACCAGCGGCTGCTGCAGCACGGTGCCCGCCGCCAGCGTCTGCCCGGAGTCGGTGGTCACCGCCGCACCCAGCACCGTGCCCGCTGGCAGGCGCAGGTTCTGCGAGATCACCATCGGCGCGGGCAGCACGGTACCGACCGGAAGCGTTACCGATTCGACCGGCACGTCATAGTTCAGGCGGGTGCCGGCCTGGAACTCGGTGCCGGGCAGCAGCTTCACTCCGTCCACCGGCACCACCAGGCCGCCGCCAAAGGGGGTTTGCCCCGCGCTGCCATTGCGACCCTCATACAGCTGCCAGCCACCCTCATCCGGCGTGGACGGCGGCGGTGCGAACCCATCGTTGATGCTGCCGTAGACGTTGATGTTGCCTTCGGCCCGCAGCACCAGCGAGGCCGATTCGCCGAAGCCACGCCGCGATGGATCGGCGCGGTTGGCTTCGGGCCCGTAGCGGTAGCCGGACAGATCGATGTCGCCGGCAATGGTCAGGTCGCCGTCCGGGTTGGCGTCGCTGCGCCGCGCCAGCACCTGCACGCCGGGACGAAGGCGGACATCGCCCAGCGCCCGCGTGCGCTGCTGCAGATCCGCGTTGTCCAGCGCAGCATCGATCCAGGCCACGCTGTGCGGATCGACCACCTGGTCCAGCCACTGCTGGGTGACCAGCTGCGCGCGGTTGCCGCGCACGTCAGCGGTGGCTGCCAGGGGCGCATCGTCGTAGCGGCGAACACCATTGAGCTGGATGTCGGCCGCGCCATCGATGCGCAGGCCGGTGGCCGCGGCAATCGCCGCGTCGTTGCTGCCCAGCCGCGGCACATCGATCTTCAGCGTGCCGCGCGGGGTGCCATCGTTCTGGCCAGGACGTCCACCGACGGTAACATCGCTGCCCGCACGCAGGTCCAGCTGCGCCGCGCTGCCCAGGCCGACGGCACCTTCGGCGCTGCCCAGCGTGATGGTGGCCCGGTTTGGACTGTCGATGATCTTGCCATGGCTGTCCACGCGCAGGCCGGTACCGTGCGCGTCCAGCGTGCCGTCCACCTGCAACTGATCGCGGGCGTACAGGCGGATGCTGCCGACCTGCTCGCCGCTGGCATCGATGCGGCCGGCCACGGTCAGGCTGCCCGCATCGACGCTGATATCGACCCGGCGCGCCTTCACTTCGTCGCCGATCCGCAGATCGCCCTCACCGATCTGGAAGCTGCGACCGCCGACGACGCCGCCGGCGGTCAATCGCTGGTTGAGGCCGGCGAAGTCCTGCAGCTGGCGTGCCCGCACCACCAGTTCACCACCGTCGTAGGGCACCAGCGTGCCACCGGCATCGTAGCGACCAGTGGCGGCACCCTGCAGAACACCGGCCAGATCGGCTCGGCCGGCCATTGCGGTGACCGTCAGGCGTCCGCCTCGGTTGTTGCGGGCGGAAACATCGATGCGGGAGGCCGCATCGGCGCGGATGTCACCCGTGTCGCTGGACAGCAGGACATCGCCGCCCCAGCTGAACTTGTCCACGTCGTACAGCGAGACCTTGCGTCCGGCCAGATCCAACGCGGCCCGGCTGCCAAGCGTGATGCCCTGGCGTGCGTTCGCCGACAGCCGTCCGGACGCCAGCGCGATCGTGCTGTCCAGCGTGATCCGGTTGGCGTCGATGCTCAGCTCACTGCCCAGTGCATCGCCACCCGCCTTGCCGGTGCCCCCCTGCAGGCGGAAGTCGCCGCCGGTGCGCACGCGCAGCCGCGCGGCGGGATCGGCCGTCAACAGCGGTGTATCGATACCCAGGCTGCCTCCGCTGTACTGCCAGCCCTTGTCGGCCAGATAGTCGCCGCGCTGCTGGAACACGTCCAGCGTGCCCTGCGCGGAGAACGACAGCTGCTCCGAAGCACTCAGGTTCAGCGCACTGAATCCGAGCACCTGCCGGTTCGCAGGTACTTCAGAACTGGGACGGCTGAATGGCGCCCGCCCCAGCTGCAGCTGGCGGGTAAAGATGTCCAGCTGCCCGGCGCCGAGCCGGTCCACCATCGGATCGGCCGGCGGCACCGACGCGTCACTGCCCGGCGCTTGGCTCGCCGCCAATGAGCCGTCCCAGACCAGCGTGTCCACCAGGATGCGCGCCCGGTCAGTCGCAGCACCGTAGCCGCGGATGGCCTGCGCACCAAGCACGAGCGTCTGCAGGCCACTGCGGCCGGTGGCACTGTCGCGCGCGTCCAGGTCGACGCTGCCGAACACGTTGACAGAGTCCCGCGCGACCAGGCTCAGCGTGTCCAGCGCCGGCGCGCCGGTGGCATCATTGCCGCGCAGCAGTTGCTGCAGCACGGACTGGTTCATGGTCATGCCACTGGGCAGCGCCCCTGCCGCAGCGGCCAGGGCGATCGCTTCGGCACTGCCGAGGTTCAGCGCCGCCATGCTCAGGCCGAGCTGACGGGTGCCATAGCTGGCCGAGTCGCGCATCTGCAGCGCGCCATCGGTCGCTACCGCGATGCTGCCATCGGAAACCAGCCGGGTCTGGCCGTCGCACGCCGTCTGGCACCCCCCGATGTCGATCGCCACTGGACCGGCCTCCACCCCGGTGGTGCCGGTGATCAGGTTCAGGCGCTGGTTGGACACCGCCAGCAGGCCGCCGGAGACCTGGTAAGGCAGGGTCGCGCTGGCATTCGCGTTGGCGGATGCGAACGGCAGTGTATCGAGGGTCGCACCGGCCTCGACCAGCACGCCGCTGCCACCGGAGGCCGCTGCCACCAGCACTTCCGGTGCGTTCAAGGTGACGCCGGAACGGATCGCCACGCTGCGCGCCTGGCCGGTCACCGCCACCTGCGAGGCCTCCTGGTTGAACTGCCCGCCGATCATCATCCGCGCCGGCAGGAAGGCATTGAGCGCGTCGTCGCTGAAGGTGGCACCGCGATCACGCGCCTGCGATTGCGCACCGCCGTCGACGATCTCCAGTGAACCGACCGCCGGGCTGGCCAACGTGGCTGTCAGCGTGCCGCCGCGCCCGTTGTCGGTGGCGGCGCCGAACCGCGCGGTGCCGGCGAAGCGGATGGCAGGCGTGTCTGCACGACCTGCGCCTTCGCCCAACGCAAGGGTCAACCCGAGCGCATCGATGGTCTGCCAGCCACGCGACTCGCCGCGGCGGTCGGCCACCGATTGCGCGAAGCTGTTGTAGGAGGTTTCGTTGTAGCCCGAGTGCCGGCGTACTACTGCGGCGGGGGTCAGCAGGATGTCGGTGAGCAACGGCGAGATTGCCGCGCCCAGCGCCGTGCGCTGCTGTCCGGACACACGCCAGGTGCCGGTACCGGTCGCGATGGGTTGCGCGATGCCCGAGGTGCCGGTGGCGCCCAGCTCAACCCGGAATGCACCGGGCTGCAGCGCATAGCTGGCCGGCATCAGCGTGTAGGTGCCTGCCGCCAGGCCGGGCACGCCCGCCGGCACGGTGATCTGCTGGCCCACGGCCGGTGCGGCGAATCCTTCCTCGCCGCTGGGGGCAAATGTCCCGGCGCGTCCCGGCACGATCGCATACACCGGGTTGCCCGACGCACTGAATTCATAGCGCGGATTGGCGTCGGCCAACGCCGTTCGCAGCACGTCGACAGAGCCACCGCGTCCTGACACAAAGGCGGCACCGGTCAACTCACCACCGCCGGACATGTCCAGCAGGGCCCCCGGCGCCACCTCGATCTCATTCGCCTTCAGGGTCACCCCCATGGAGGAGATGCCGGCCGGCGTCAGCGAACCCAGGCTGCGCGTACCGACCCGCCAGTCGACACCATCGACGGTGCCACCATAGGGTAGCGACAAGCCGGCGCCACTGATCGAGGTGACGCTGCCTGGCAGCAGTTCCACCCGGCTACCGACGGTTCCGTTCTGGATAAGGCCACCCAGCTGCAGCGTGCCCATCGGCGCCTGTACGTTGCCGCCCTGCTGCACCGTGGCGGCCACCAGGCGAAGCGTACCCAGCGCCGATTCCGGCGCCGGCCTCGTGGCCGCACCGGTGCCGTGGATGCGCAGCACGGCATCCGGATCGGCCCAGTAATCAGCGGTCTGCACGGTCTGCGCCGACGCGCCGGCCACCAGCGTGCCGACCGCGCCTGTGGTGGGGTACAGGCGCGCAGCGGTCACGTCCATCGAACCAGCCGTCATCAACGCGCTGGTGTTGCCACTGCTGGCAATGCCATTGGTCAGGCGCACGTCACTGCGGCTTTCCAGCGCCACATGCTTGAAACCCGGCAGCCAGGTGACGTCGCGGATGTCGATCAGCTCGGCCTGCACCGCCAGCGCGTGATCTTCCGGCCCGGACGAAGCGACCGCGGCGGTGCCCTGCAGGTTCTCGCCCGGCATCTGGCGCCAGCGTGCCTGCGCCAGGCGAACGTAGGGCGCACTCAGTCGCAGCCCAGACGATAGCCCGGCATCCACGGCCATGCCCAGGCTCGAAGTGCCCTGGCCGTGGATGCGCAGGCTCTGGGCCAGGCGCAGGTCGACGTCGCCGACCGCGCGGATGTCACCGAACACGGACAGGTTGTCGAAACCGCCGGCTTGCAGCTGCTCGACCGACAACGCGGCGTGGCCATATTCCAATGCGGCCGGCAGTGGCTGCGCCGGTGCGCTGTGCTGGCTGAGGCTGATCGCACGCGCTCGCAGTACCTCGTCGCTGGCGCCACGTGCATGGATGCTCCCGCCAAAGGCCAGGCCAAGCGTGCCGCCGCGTGCGCCGGCACCACCGGCGGTCGCGTCCATCCCGCCCTCCAGGTAGAGCGCGTTGGCCGAACGCAGCACGATCTGCCCGCCGTCGCTGTCCACGCGCACGCGGCCCTGGCCATCGATGTCCAGTTCGGCCGACGCGCCCCGCGCCTGCAGGCGCGCACCGCGTTCGACCACCACGAAGGCTTCCGGTGGTCGGTTGTCGACGAATGCGGTGGTCTCCCAGTCCAGCGCCCCGCCAATCTCGATGCGCCCACCTGCGCGCACCTGCCCGCGCAGGCGGCCGCTGGAATCGGGCAGCGAAATCGCGTCTGCATCGGCATCCAGCAGCGCGCCTTCGGCGAAACGCCAGGTGCGTTCGGTGCGCTGCCCGGCGTACAGCGCGTTCTCCGGGCGCACATCGTCGATCAGGATGCGGCCGCCCTTCGCGCGCAGCGTGCCTTCAACATCGATGTTGCCTGCACCGAGCAGCGAGATCGTCTGCCCTGGATCGACCGCCACCAGTGCATCCTTGCCAACCCGAAGGTCACCGCCCACGCTGTTGCGCTCCGAACGCAGGCTGATGCTCGCACCCGCGCGCTGGCTGACGCGCCCGCTCGACGGATCGGCGCTGTACAGCGGCGCGTCCCACGCTGCCAGTGCGGACGCCCGGTCGGTCGCCATCCGCGCGTCCTGGGTCAGGCGCAGGCCTGGCAGGGTAGCGACCAGCCGCGCGCCATCGGCCACCTCCACACCGTGGTGGCCATTGATGTCGTACTGCGCGAAGCCACTGCCGAACAGGCCGGGGTCCAGTCGCAGCGATGTGCCCGCCAGGTCCGCATCGCCCACCCACACCTGGCCACCGGTCCCCAGCGAGAAGGAACCACCGCCCTGTCCTCGACCACTGAACCGGCTTCCCTCGCCCAGTTGCACCCGGCCACTGCCGTCGGTCGTCACCGTACTGCTGTTCGCCTGCAGGCTGACGCTGCCGCCTTTGCCGATATGGGCCTTGCCGCGCAGGTCCAGCGCAGCACCGGCCTCGACGTCAACCGTTGCCTTGGCGCCCACGGCCACGTCATGACTATTGCCCAGGCTCAGGCGGCCGCCATCCGTCCAGGCACCGCTCGCGTCGCGCGGCATCGCCAGTGACGCATTGCTCCATTCACCGGAGAGATCGATCCGCGTGCCGTCGGCGATGGCGGTGCGGGCGCGGCCATCGTGCAGCAGCGCCGTCGGCCGGCCCTGCACATCCAGCAGGTTGCCCGCCGACAGCTGGCCGCCGGCGATGCCGATGTCGCCTGCCAGTTCCACCTCGCTGCCGGTCAGGTTGAGCTGTCCGCCTGCCTGAAGCCGAAGGCTGCCGTCGATGCGGATGCGATCAGCGGTCGCCAGGTCGATCCGTCCCCACTGCTGGGCACTCAGCTCTGCGATATCCAGCCACACGGTGCCACGCCGCTCTTCGTTGACCGGGGCCAGCAGCGACCACGCGGCCTTCGTCCGAGCCTTGTCATCCAGGCGCACATCCGAGTCGAACACACCGCTGCGGCCCTGGCCGTCGTAGCGCCCCAGGTACAGCTGCGCATTGCGCGCGACCGCCGTCTGCGCCTGCGCATAACCCTCCAGCGCGGTATCCGGCCTGCGGTTCTGCTGCGCGCCCTGGAAGGTAGCCGTCTCAACCTTTCCATCCAGCACCGCGGTCGGTGCGGAGATGATCAGGCGTCCTGCATCGCGGCCGACCGTGTATCCGTTATCGACACGCTGCGCCGCGAATACAATCGGATCACGGAAGGTCTCGGTGATGCCCCAGCGCTCCTGCTTTACTTCATGGCCGCTGTACAGGCCATCGAAGAGCATCTCCGCCGGCGCGTCATCAAGGCGGTAGACCTGGCCATCGACGCCGCGCACCCAGCTCTGCCGGATCACGCCGCTCTGCACATCCAGGCTGCCACCGGCAAGGTTGATGCGTGAGCCGCCATGCGTGATCACTTCCCTGCCGCCCAGCAGGACGGTGCCTCCCTGCGCGGCCCATTCGCCGATCGAGTGCCCCTGATTGTCAAGGTAGCCGCCCACTTCCAGCAGGCCACCCGCCGCGTACCAGCGCTCACCCGCGTAGCCCCCGGTACCGGCCGGAACGTGGACCAGCCTGCGGCGGTCGACCCAGACCTCGCTGCTGGTCAGCTTGCCGCTGTCGCGGTTGTCCAGGGCATCGCGCAGTTCGTTGCCCTGCACCTTGACCTGGACATTGTTGCTTTCCATCGACACCTGTACGCCCACTGCGCCGGAAACATCCACGCGTGCCGCGTCGTCTACGTAGCTGCGGGCTGCCGCGTCGGCGATGATCTGGCCGCCCGTGGCAACCGTCAGCGAATCCGCACTGAAATGGATGTTGCCACCCGAGACGATCTCCACCCGCGACTGGTCCCGGCGATCATTGTGCTGGGACAGATTGTCGAAGGTTGCCGAGCGCGCGCCGGCGCGGATCGCGTCCTGCTCTGCCGACTCCTTGATGAGGCTGTTGCGCTGCGTATCCAGCACCGTGGCCTTGCCATCGTCCTCGACCAGCACCGCCGTGGTGGCTCCATCGGCAAGCGTGACGCTGCTGCCGGCATCACTGGTCGAAGCCAGAAGATGCACGGTGCCGCGCTGCGCCAGCGTGGTGCTGGCCACGGCCACACCGGCCTGCTCGACGTTGCGCCCGGCCAGGGTCACGTCACCCTCGCGGGCGCGTAGCAGACCGGTGTTGCGCACGCTGCCCGCCGTGCTGCCAGCGACAAAGCGCGGCGCGATTTCATTGCCGCGGGTGGTGGAGCTGGTATTGGTCGCCGTACCCACGCCGCGCCGGATCACGAAACTGTCACCGGCAGCGAGCTGCACCTGGCCCTTGCGCGCCTCGATATGGCCAGCATTCTCCACGCTGTGCCCGGCCAGCAGCACGTAGCCACCGCCGCGCGTCGCGCTGGTCGGCTCATGGGTCGCGATGCGGGCACCCTGCTCCACCATCACCTTGCCAAATGCATCGCTGAGCGCGCTGCTGCTGGCGTCGGGGCTGTACAGGCCGTTGTCACGGAACTGCGCATCGCTGATCCGTGCTGCAGCCGCCAGCAGATTGCGTACATTGACCTGGCTGTTGTTGCCGAACACCACCCCGTTGCGGTTGGCCACGAACACCGTGCCATTGGCCTTCAGCTGGCCCAGGATCTGGCTGGGCCGCGCCTGCGGATCATTGACGCGGTTCAGGACTGCCCAGTCAGGGTTCTGCAGGAAGTTCAGCGTGGTGTTGCCGCCGATATTGAAGGTCTCCCAGTTCAGGATCGCCTTGTCCGCGGTCTGCTCGACCGTAACCTGCACCCGCCCGTCGCTGCCCTGCGACTGGATCGCGTCGCGCGCATTGAGCCAGCCGCGGGTCAGCGGGTTCTGGTCGACGCTCAGGCCATCCTTGCCCAGGCCATCCGCAACGATGAAGCCAGCCTCGCGGCGCGCCTGCCGCGCCTGTTCCTGCAGGCGCTGCTGCAGGGCAATCGCCTGCGCCGCCGTACCGAGGTTGTCGATCGACTGCTGCAGCTTCTGCCGTGCTGCATCCTGCTGCTGGGCAGGCAACTGGAACTGGATCGGCACCCCGTTGGGCATCCGGCCACTCTGTGCCGCGCTGCCCTGGGCCGCGCCCCGCTCGGCGAACCAGCCCGGGCTGAACGCCTGCTGCGCCTGGCTGGCCGGGGCCACCATGCTGCCCAGGGCGACCGCGATGGCCCACGCCATCGGATGATTGCGGCGCATCGGCGCGGCCGGATGAACAGCGGACGGGAGCGGGTGCGACATCGGAACCTCATCAACCTGGTGGGCCGCGGCTGCGGCGACGATCGGGGAGACACGCGCAACGCATGCCCTGCCACTGATAGACGGTTCACGTGACACGAAGCCGACAGCGAAACACTGCGGCGGCGGCACCGTCGCGGAAATGGCGACGCCGGCCCAGGGGCCGGCGTCGGGTCAAGCAGGATTCAATCAGTGCTGCGGATTACAGCGGACGACCGATGCCGGCGCAGGTGCTGGGATTGTTCAGGCCGGCAGTGCTGCTGGCCAGCACGAAACGGTTGCGGATCGCATCGCGCCAGGCCTTGGTCAGCGGGATGAAGCCGTGGTCGGTGATCGACTTCTCATACGCGACGGTGTAGGTCGCCGGATAGTGGCGGGCCAGGAAGCCGCGCAGGCTGGTGGCGACGCTCGAATCCTTGTAGCACTGGCCGATCACCAGGTTGGTGTAGCCGGCGATCGGATAGCCGGCCGACGGGTTGCCGAACACCGGCACCCAGTTGGCGGGGTCCTCGGCAGCGGTGCCGGTCGGCGGAGCGACGGTGTCCAGGGTGGCCTGCACACTCACCTGATCCGGCGAGAAGCCCTTGACCTTGGCGACCTTGGTCGCATCGGTCACGCTCGGGATCACGTCCGGGCCAACGTAACCGATACGGCCTTCAGCAGCGTAGACAGCGTTGTACAGCGAGGTGCCACCGGTGGCCGGCGCGGCCACCAGGAACGCCGGCAGGTTGCCGTTGGCATCGCGCTTGTACAGGTCGGCGAAGGTCGACTTGATGGCGAACTTGCCACCCACCAGGTTCGAGGTGCCAGCGTTCTCAGCCGCACAGGCCGCAGTCAGGAAGCGGCTGAACATTTCGCTGGTGCCGCTGCTTTCCGGGCGGTACACCACCTGGATCGGGCCGCTGCGGTTGGCATCGATGGTCGACCAGTCGCTGATCGCACCCGAGAACACGCCGCAGATCTGCGCCACGCTCAGGTCCACCGCCGAACCGGCCTTGTTGAACGGAATGGTGACCGACGTGGCCACCGACGGCACCTGGATCAGCGCGCCGTAGCGGTTGGCGTTGGTCGGCTGGTTGAAGTTGGTGGCGTAGGTGCTCAGCTCGGTGCTGCTCAGCACCGAATCGCTGCCGGCGAAGTGCACGGTGCCGGTGGTCGAGAACAGCAGCGAGTTGTTTTCCAGGAAGGCCTTCTTGCCGGTGCCCGAACCGGTCACGGCGTAGGTGAAGTTCGCTGGCAGGATGCTGTCGGACGAACCCTTGTAGAGGTCGGCCGGCAGCGAAGCGCCGCCGCCGGTAACGGTCTGCGCGGAGGCGGCGCCAACGGTAGCGAGCAGCGCGGTGGCAACCAGCGCGGCCAGGGTCTTGTACTTGATCATGATCTTCTCCTGAAGGGTTTACTGCGAAGGGAAACGCCAAGGGAGGAACGGTCACTACACGCCTGCTGCCGCCGAGGGCCTCCCAGCCCACTCTGCGGCGACGTGTCCATGCTGGTCCGCGCCGATGACAGGCCGCTTAAGAAACCTGTGGAAGATCGAAAAAAGGTGTGGAGGATTGTGTGGAGAATCGGCCCATGCCACATTCCAGCGACGCCGCCCGATCGACTGAATTGAATCGACTGAATTGAATCGACTGAATTGAATCGACCTGATGGGATCGACCTGATGGGATCGACCTGATGGGATCGACCCGATGGGATCGACCCGATGGGATCGGCTGGGTAGAGTCGACTGTTAGTCGACTGCTTTTCGCACGCGGAAACGATCTGAATGCACTCGATCTCCGCGCTGGTCGACTAACAGTCGACTCTACCTGTGATGCGCGTTGCGCATCACTGCACCAACTGGTTCATTTCCATGATCGGCATCAGCACCGCCAACACGATCGTCAGCACCACGCCGCCCATCACCAGGATCATGGTCGGCTCCAGCAACGCAGTCAGTGCCATCGCGCGACGCTCGATCTCGCGCGAGATGGTCTGCGCGGCGCGATCCAGCAGCGGCGCCAGCGAACCGGTCTTCTCGCCACTGGCCACCAGATGCACCAGGATCGGCGGATACACCTTCTGTACCTTCAACGCAGCACCCAGCGCAGCACCTTCGCGCACGCGCGCGGACACATCGTCGGCACAGCGCGCCAGCAGCGCATTGCCCAGGGTCTGCCGCGCCGCCTCCAGTGCACGCAGCAGCGGCACGCCGGCATCCAGCAGGATCGCCAGCGTCGAGGCGAAACGCGCGCTGTTCACACCCAGCACGAAGCGCCCGACCATCGGCAGCCGCAACAGCATCGCTTCCCAACGCAGGCGCAGCTCGGGCTTGCGCAGGGCCAACCGCCAGGTCACCACCAGCGCAGCGATGCCCAGCCCCACCCACACGCCCCAGCTGCGTACGAAAGCACTGGCCGCCAGCATCACCTGGGTCAGCATCGGCAGCGTCTGCCGCGCCTGCACGAACGCGGTCACCACCTGCGGCACCACGTAGCTGAGCAGGAAGATCACGATCGCCACCGATACCAGGCTGATCGCCGCTGGGTAGATGAAGGCGGTCAGTACCTTGGCCTGCAGCGCATTGCGTTCTTCGATGTAGTCGGCCAAGCGCTCCATCACCCGTGCCAGATCACCGGAGTCTTCACCTGCACCCACCAGCGCCCGATAGATCGGCGGGAAGTCGCGCGGCCGCGCGGCCAGCGCAACGGTCAGGCGCTGGCCGGCACGCACGTCGGCGCGTACGGCGGTGAGTGCCTGGGCCACGTGCGGGCGCTCGGCCTGTTCAATCACCGCACTCAATGCGCCTTCCAGCGGCAGGCTGGCCGCCAACAGGCTGGCCAGCTGGCGCGTAGCCCAGGCCAACTCGCTGGCGGACAACCGGCGAGCGCCCCAGCCACTGCCGGCACTGCGCGCCGCACTCACCTGCACAGGGGTCAGCCCGCGCCCGCGCAGCAGTTGGCGAGCACCGCGCGGGCTGTCGGCATCCAACTGGCCCTTTTCGATGCGGCCCTGCGCGTTGGCAGCCTGGTAGTCGAACAGTGCCATGCAGGCCTCAATCGTCGCCGGTGACGCGCAGGATCTCTTCCAGCGTGGTTACCCCGCTGTCGACCCAGCGCTGGCCATCCTGCCGCAGGGTCCGCATGCCGGCCCGCCGGGCCGCCTCGCGTAGCGCAGGCTCGCCCTGCCCTTCATGGATCAGTGCGCGCACGCGGTCGTCGACCACAAACAGTTCATGGATGCCGGTTCGCCCCCGATAGCCGCTGTTGGCGCAGGCTGCGCAGCCCACCGCACGCCATACGGCAAGGCCCTCGCCGTCCACATCGGCACGTCGGCACTGCGTGCACAGCCGGCGCACCAGCCGCTGCGCCAGTACACCGCGCAACGACGAGGCCAGCAGGAACGGCTCCACGCCCATGTCGGCCAGGCGGGTCACCGCCGAGATCGCATCGTTGGTATGCAGCGAGGCGAGCACGCCGTGGCCGGTCAGCGACGACTGCACCGCAATCTGCGCGGTTTCCAGGTCGCGGATCTCGCCGATCATGATGGTGTCCGGGTCCTGGCGCAGAATCGCACGCAGCGCGGTGCCAAAGCTCATGCCGATGCGCGCGTTGACCTGGATCTGGCCGATGCCGGCGAAGTCGTACTCCACCGGGTCTTCCACGGTGAGGATGTTGCTGGTGCTGCTGTCGAGCTGGCCAAGTGCAGCGTACAGCGACGTGGTCTTGCCGCTGCCGGTCGGCCCGGTGACCAGCACGATGCCGTGCGGCTGACGGATCAACCCGGTGAACATGGCCAGCGTGTCATCGGCCATGCCGAGGCGCTGCAGCTGCAGGCGACCGGCATCCTTTTCCAGCAGGCGCAGCACAGCACGCTCGCCATGACCGGTCGGCACCGTGGAGACACGGATATCCAGCGGCCGCCCGCCCACGCGGATGGCGATGCGCCCGTCCTGCGGCAGGCGCTTCTCGGCAATATCCAGGTGCGCCATGATCTTGATGCGTGATACCAGCGCCGCATGCAGTGCGCGCCGTGGCTGCACCATGTCGCGCAGCGTGCCGTCCACGCGGTAGCGCACCACCGAATGGGTCTCGAACGGTTCGATATGCAGATCGCTGGCGCCATCGCGTGCGGCCTGTGCCAGCAGCGCGTTGATCATGCGGATCACCGGCGCATCGTCCTGAGCATCCAGCAGATCGGTGACCTCCGGCATGTCCTGCATCAGCCGGTCCAGATCGACTTCGCTTTCGGCGGCACCCACTACGGCAGCGGCATCGCCGCCGTCACGGTACTGCTCACCCAACCGCCGTTGCCACGTCGCAGCATCCAGCGCCTGGAACGGCAGCGGGCCATGCCGACGGCGCAGTTCGGCCACGGCCCACGCCGCAGTTTCGGCGGTGCCCAGTAACACGGGCTCGCCACCAACTTCGGACAGCATCACGCCATGGCTGCGCACCCAGACGTACGGCAGAGCTGTGGCGGCGCTCACGGCCCGATCACCAGTTCCGGCGTGTAGCCCAGCCCGCGCAGCTGCTGCAGCGCAGGGTCCAGCGTCGCCGGATCGCGCGGCAATCGCACGCGCAGGCGTTGCCCGCTCTCGCCGGGCGTCGCTTCGGCATAGGCCTGCAGGCCCAGTGCACGCACCTGCGCCACGCCCTGGCTGGCACGCGCCGGGTCCAGCCCCTGCGCGAACTGCACCAGCTGCGCGTCGCCGTCACCGGACGGGTACAGCGCCGCCAGGCTGCTGCTCTGCAGCGGCTGGCCCTGGCCATCGCGTGCATTGCCCTGGCCGAGGACAGACAGGTCCTGCGGTGGCAGCTGCGGTGCCGACAGCGCCGGCAAGGCCCAGCTCTGTGCCGGCTGCGCGCCCGCCTGCGCGTTGCGCATGTAGTCGTAGCGGTCGCGGGTCAGGCGCTGGCCGGCGGCCGGGTCACGCACCACGTGCGGGCGCAGGAACACCATCAGGTTGGTCTTGGCGCGCTTGCGCGTGTCGCTGCGGAACAAGGCGCCCAGGACCGGGATCCTGCCCAGGCCCGGCACCGCATCACGGCCATGGCTGACGCTGTCTTCCAGCAGGCCACCCAGCACCATGATCTGGCCATCGTCCAGCAGCACGCTGGTATCCAGGGCGCGCTTGTTGGTGATGATGCCGGCCGTGCTGTTCGCGCTCTGCGCGTCGATGCTGCTGACTTCCTGGTAGATGTCCAGCTTCACCGTGCCGCCCTCGGAGATCTGCGGGCGCACCCGCAGCTTCAGGCCGACGTCCTCGCGCACGATGGTCTGGAACGGGTTGTTGCTGCCGCCGCCGCCGTCGGTCACGTAGCGGCCACTGACGAACGGCACGGTCTGGCCGACCATGATGCTGGCCGCTTCGTTGTCCAGCGTCATCAGGTTCGGCGTGGACAGGATGTTGGCACCGCCCTTGCTCTGCAGCGCGTTGGCCAACGCCTTCATGTTGAGGATCTGGCCGACGCCGGGCAGGTTGATGGTGCCGTCGATCACACCGATCTTCAGGCCATCCTTGGGCAGCACGTCCAGGGTGGTGCGTGCGTTGGTGTTCAACCCGCTGCCACCGGTGGTGCCGCCGAAGTGGGTTCCGCCGAAGGTGCGGCCATTGCCCAGCATCCACTGCACGCCCAGTTCGGCCGCGTCGGTCTGGTTGACCTCCACGATCAGGCTTTCCACCAGCACCTGTGCACGGCGCTGGTCGAGCTGGTCGATCACCCGGCGCAGGTTGCGGTACACCGGCTCGGGGGCGGAGATCAGCAGCGTGTTGGTGGCCACGTCCGCCTGTACCGAGATGCCGTTCTGGCTGAAGCCGGTGCTTCCTGCATCGATCGGGTCACGGCGGCTCGGATCCAGGCGCTGCGATTCCAGCGCATTGCCTCCGGGCTTGGCCTGCTGCGGCTGCGACGGCTGCGCGGGGGTGGAGCGGCTGGCGTCGCCGGGCAGTGGTGTGATGCCTTCGTTGCTGCCCATCGCCGGTGCATCGCTCTGCCCGGCCACCACGCCACGCAGCACACCCGCGAGCTGGTTGGCCTGGGCATTGCGCAGGTAGACCACATGCAGGTTGCCGGATTCATCCTGGGCACGGTCCAGCTTCTCCACCAGCTGCCTAGCCAGGCGGGTGCGCCCGGGACTGCTCGACCGCAGCAGCACGCTGTTGCTGCGCGGGTCGGCCATCACCACCACCTTCTGGGTGGGCTCGGCGCCCTGCGCATCCAGCAGCGGCGCGACCATCGCCGCGACGTCAACGGCAATGCCCTGCTGCAGCTTCACCACATCGGTGTCCATGCCGGCCGGTGTATCCACGCTGGCGATCACCCGCGCGATGCGCTCCAGGTTGTCGGCATAGTCGGTGATCACCAGCGTGTTGTTGCCCGGATTGGCAGTGATCGGATTGTCCGGGCTGATCATCGGCCGCAGCACCGCCACCAGCGCGGCCGCGTTCTCGTAGCGCAGCGCGAAGGTGCGCGTGGCCACCTCACCGCCGGCACCACCGGTGCCGACGCGCCCTCCCAACAGCTTGGCATCGGCCTGCGGCACCACCCGGCTGACGCCGCCGTTCTCGACCACCGCGAAGCCACGCATGCGCAGTGCACCGAGCAGCAACTGGTAGGCCTGGGTACGACTGACCGGGCCATCGGAAACCACCGTCATCTTGCCGGTCACCCGTGGATCGACCAGGAACTGGCGCCCGGTGAAGCGCGCTGCCATGCGCAGTACGCCACCGATATCGGTGTCGACCAGGTTCAACTGCACCGGCTCATCACGGGCGTCCTGCGCCAGTACCAGCGCCGGTGCGTGGGCCATGCACACGATCAGGGCCAGTGCGGTACTGCAGGCAAGGCTGCGCATCGCCCTCATGGATGGGCACCCGCGGTGGCCACCATCACGATGTTTCCGGAAATCCGTGCCGCCGGCATGTTCGCATCCCCTGTGCGTGTCAGTTGCAGCTGCTGCAGCTCGATGGCCGGGTCGGCCAGTAGCGGCAGCAGCCAGTTCCATAGCGCATCCGCGGGCACCGCCTGCACCTGCAGGTGCCAGCGCCCGTCGCGCGCTTCGATATGCAGGCCGGCGGCAAGGCCGGCGGTCTTGATGCCATCGCGCAGCCCGGCCAGTGTCGGGTGCTGGCCCTGCGCCAGCTGCTGGCGCTCACGGGCGCGCAGCAGCGGTGCCAGTGCGCTGGACTGCGCCTGCAGCCGCGGCAGCTCGGCCTGCCAATACGTGCGCTGCTTCAGCAGTGGCTCCAGCCACAATGACCACAGGCCCGCCACCAGCAGCGCCACCACCATCACCCACAGCATCAGCCGGTCGCGCGGTGGAAGGCGTTGCCAGCGCTGCTGCAGGCCCACCAGCCCCTCGCCCAGCCGTAGGGTGCGGGTCGTCACTGCCCAGCTCCGCTCACTCGCAGGTGTCCACCGGCTTCGCGCGCCAGCTGCAGGCCCTGTGCCTGAACTGCTTGCTGCCAGTGCTCAAGCCGCTGCGGATCGTCGGCCAATGCCTGGGCATCGGCATCCAGCTCCATGTCCAGCTGCCCGGGTTGGTAATGCAGGCCGCGCACTTGCCCGGCCAGCTCCGGAACAGCCTGCAGCGTGCTGGCAACCTGACGCTGCAGCGCCGGCAACGGCGGCGCCGGCAGCGGCACCGCAAGTGCTCGCCTTGCCTGCAACACCGGGTCCACCACATCGGTGATCTCCGGGAAGCGCGCGCTGAACTGGCGCGCCATGTCCTGTTGCAGGGCCTCGCCCTCCATCCGCCAACGCGAGACCTGCAGCTGCAGGCCGAGTGCAGCCAGCAGCACTGCTGCCAGTGCCAGGCCGATCGCCAGTCGTGGTGCTTGCCGGCCTGCGCCGGGCAGCGGCAATGACCAGCCTGGCAAGGGGCCAGAGGTCTGCCGTTCATGCGTGACGGCGGTGGCCGGCAGGTTGTCCGGCCACGTCGGCGGCACACTATCGATCCACTGCACGGCCTGCACGCCGGCCTGTTGCAGGCGCACGGCCAGCGCCTGCATCACCGCACAGGCATCACGTCCGCCATACCATTGAACGAAACCCCGATCGCGCCCGCTGCGTACCAGCAGGTGCTCGCCGCTGACCTGCAGCGTGGCATGGCCGTCCTGCCAGGGCAGCAGCAGTGGCGTCGGATACAGCGCCTGCAGCTGCAGCGCACACGAGGCCAGCAGCTGCTGCGCCTGCGCGATGGCCTGCTGGCCAAGCCAGGCCACCGGAACCGTGCCGTCTGCTGCCTGCGCACCGTGGGCCAGCGCCACCTCCTGCAGGTCATCCAGCAGCATCGCCTCCACCTCACCCTGCAGCGCCGACTGCAGGCGGCGCCCGGACAATGGCGGCAGCTGCAGCTCCAGCAGGATCAGGTCGTTCGGATCGAGGCAGGCATGCACCGCGGCCTGCGGATCCCGCAGGCCCAGCGCCGCCAGCGTGTCGCGACCGTGAGCCAGTACATCGCCCTTGTGCAGCTGCGCCCAGTCCACCGCGCTGTCCGCGTGCAGGCGCTCCAGCGCCGGCAGGCGCACCCGAAGCTGCACATTCATGCGCCGATCCTCGTCCACACCCGTTGCACACGCACCCCATCGTCGCGGTACTCGCGCCACAGCAGCGCGCGAAAGTCGACCGAGCTGCCGTCAGCCTGCACCCGGCCGACGGCCAGGAACCATTCGCTATGGATGCCCAGGGGAAGCACGGCCATCTGTTCGTTGCTCAGTTGGAGTCGGTTGGCGATGTCGCCGCGATTGAGCAGCCAATGGCCAGCATCGCGCTCACCGAGCAGCGTCTGCAGCCGTGCCGGCTCGACCGCAGGCGTCACCGCCTGCAGGACCCGCAGGTCGCTGGTGTTGGCGTTGACCAGGGTCTGCGCCGGCAACACCGCGGTGCGCCGCGCCAGCGCCCGCAACGCCACCGGATCGGCGCCAGGCAACGCCTGTTCGATCAGTGATTCGCGCGGCAGCGGCGCCTGCGCCTGCATGTCGCCATCGCGCAGGCGCGCCTGGATGTGGTCGGCGGCGGATGCGCAGGCGCCCTGGCCCAGCCCCTGCCCGGCACACAACGCGATGAACGCGCGCCGCGCCTCGGGGTCCGGCCTGCCATGCGCAAGAAGGTTGCGCAGGTTGAACATCGACTGGGCATCGACCAGCTGCAGTTGCACCGGCAACGGCGCCTGCAGCTCCAATGGGCGCGCCCAGCGCCCGCTGCGCACCGTGGTCAGCTGTTCCTTTACATCCTCACGCAGCTGCTGTGCCGCACGCTCCAGCGTTGCGTCCACGGCCATGCGTACCTGTACGCGCAGCTGGTCGCCACGCAGCGCACGCAGCTGGGCCGACTGCCGGGTCAGCAGTGCGGTGGCAATCACCGCCACCAGTGCCACCACCAGCAGGGCGACGATCACCGCCATGCCACGTTGGCGGACACTCGAAACAGAACGCATCCGGGCTGACATCGGCCTGCCTCACAGCTGCCAGGAACCGATGTCCGCATTCCCGGCGTCGCCACCGGGCTTGCTGTCCGCGCCCAGCGAGAACACATCGATGTCGCCATGGGTTCCGGGAATCTGGTACTGGTACGGATGGCCCCATGGATCATTGGGCAGGCGATCCAGATAGGGCGTGACCGGCATCGCGCCACCGCCCTGCGGTGGCTTCACCAGTGCCTGCAGGCCCTGCTCGGCACTGGGATAGCGTCCGTTGTCCAGCTTGAACAGTTTCAACGCCTGCATCAATGCGGCGATGTCCTGGCGCGCCGCCACTACGCGCGCCTGGTCGGGGCGGTCCATCAACCGCGGCACGATCAATGCGGCGAGGATGCCGATGATCACCACCACCACCATGATCTCGATCAGGCTGAAACCCTGCTGCCGAGCCCTGCGAACACGAACCTGCCTTGCCATTGTTCCGCCCTCGTCATCCTGGAAGAGACCGCTGCGCCATGGTCAGCGGTGCATGTGTCAGTACGATAAACATCCGCTGGAAATCCGCTGCGCGGGTCGCTGTGCAGGCGCGATACGTGCAGCCGGGGCACATGCGGACTCGAACAGGTGCTGCGGCACGCTGGCCAGCGCATCGTCGATGCAGCCGCGCAGCAACGGGTGCGCGCAGGCCTGCAGCAGGCTCACGCACTGCATCGGCGACCATGCCGTTCCATGATCGAGGCCGATGAACATCCGATAGGCCTGGTGATAGCGCAGGTCGTCGTACACGCGCTGGGCACTGTTCAGATCGCGCACGACCACCAGCAGAGCCGCGCGCTGCAGCAGCCGCGCATCGCCTGCATCAAGCGGTAGCGGGCTCATCGCCGCCTCGGGCCAGGGCCGCAGCTGCAGGTCGAGGGCTTTTCGCAGCGCCGCCAGTGGGTGCGCACTACCATCCAGTGCCGCCCAGCGCGCCGCATCCGCCCAGGCATCGCTGGACAGCACCCAGACCCACGAGCGCCCATAGCGCTGCACGTTCAATGGTGCATGCCGTGCCTGCTCCAGTGACTGGCTCAGGTGACGATCCAGCTCCAGCATGCTGATCCTGCGACTGTCTGCCATCGGCGCCGCCCGTGCTCCACGACGCGTGGTGCGTCGTACTCTGGAGAAGACGTCAGCAAGGCAGGTGAAGCGACAGCGCGAATGCAGCTCTGTGCACTGCGTGGCGCTTCATCGACAACGTCATCGCAGCGTCATCTGCCTGCAGGCTTCGCGTTCCAGCCGCGGTGCTTCGCCTCCACAACGGCGTGCCAGTATCGCCACGTCGCTGCGCGCGGCGAATGTTGCCAGCGCATTGGACATGTCCACGTCGTCGAACCATGACGCCATCGCAACGCGCAGCGCCGGCAGCTGCCAGCCGTCCATCACACCATGGGTGCCTGCTACGAACCAATGCCAGAGGCGATGGTGAAGCACCTGGTCGTGCAGCTGTGCGAGATCCTCAATGCGATGCACGTCCATCAACAGCAGTGCGCGTGCAACCGCCGCGGGCGGCAACGCACCGGCTTCAGGCAGCGGAAGCGACTGCTGCTGCAGGCGCAGCAGCATCGCCAGCGGGTGCGACTGCGGATCAAAATCCAGCAGCACCGCCTGTTGCTGCCACTGCGCATCGGACACCACGCACACCCAAGGTGAGCCATAGCGATGCACCATCAATGGCCGTCGCTGCGTGGTTTCCAGCAGCGCCGACAGATTGCGACGCAGATCCAGCACACCGATGGTCTCGTTGCGCATCCTTGGCCTCTCCTCGCTTGCAACAGCCCTGCGCGGCGCGCACGGCCAGCGTCTTCATCTATCCAAGGACGGCAATGCCACCCGGAAAGCGACGCAGATCCAGCGACATCGTCAGTCGCAGCTGCTCCAGTGCCGCGTCCGGATCATCAATACGGAAGCGACCGCTGACCGGCGCGCGCGCCAACGCCGATTCACCCAACAGAACCTTGCCACGACGATAACGGTTGATCTCGTCCACCACCTCGCGCAGCGGTGCGCGGCGGAACACCAGCATGCCTTCGGTCCAGGCGCTCACTTCAGAAGCCACGGCTTCGGCCACCACGCCACTGAGGCGCTCGTCGTACTGGGTCTGCTGACCCGCCTGCAGCTGCAGCCGGCCCTGCGGATGCTCGATGCGGGCGCTGCCCTGCAGGCAGGTCACCCGTACCTGGCCGTGGGTGTTGCGCACATCCAGGCGCACCGCGCCTTCATCGGCAATCACGCAACCCGGGCCCGCGAACAACGCCAGGCGCAGGCCGGCCAGGGTCTCGATCGCGGCCTGGCCCTGCACCAGCTCGAAGCCTTCGCCCTGCGCGTCGGCGCGGCGGCGCAGGCTGCTCTGCGTATCCAGTTCGATCTTCAGCTGTGGCAAGGGTGCGATCTGCAGACGTTCACCGGTGCCGGTGTGGAAATCAGCCGTCATCGCCGTCACCGAAGGCCACAGCCCCAGCGGCGGGCGGATTGCCGCCACCACCACCAGGCTGGCCGGGGCGGCAATCGCCGCGCCCAGGAAGGCGCGCCGGCTCCAGCGCTGGGCCGGCGTCGGCGCCACCGGTTGGCGCGCGGCGGCGGGCAGCTGCTCGCCGGCCAGGCGTACCTGCTCCCATTGCCGGCGCGCACGGCCGAACGCCTCACGATGACGCGGATCCGACTCGCACCACGCACGGAACCTGCGCCCGTCGGCGGCGGTCGCCTCGCCCGAGGTCAGCCGCACCACCCACGCGTGCGCCTGACGCTCGACGGCATCCAGCGGGCGTTGCGGGCGATCGTCAGGATCCATGGGGGCTCATGCCGGACCCGCACGCTGCGGGGTTCTGCTCGGCGTCAAAGTGTAGACGGATGCCGCCGTTCAGAACCGCACCTGGCGCCCCTGCCCGCTGCGCTCGGCCAGGTAGTCCTGGGCCGCCTTCAGCTCACGCTGCACCAGCCGCAGCGACACACCGAGGCGATCGGCCACGTCACGCTGCTGCAGGCCATCGACGCGGATCGCCAGCAGGATGCGGCGACGGCGCTCGGGCATGCGCTGCAGCAGGCCGACCATGTCTTCCAGCGCGAAGTCCAGTTCGGCCGCCTGCGCCGGGCCGGGTGCAGGGTCGGCCATGTCCATCAGCGTATCCACCTCCTCCAGGCTCAGCAGGCGGTGGTCAGCACGTTGGCGGTCGATCACGGTATTCATCGCCATGCGCAGCAGGTAGGCCGCGGGGTTCTGCACGGCATCCAGGCGGTCACGCCGCGCGCTCAGGCGCATCCACGTGTCCTGCAGCGCGTCGCCGGCCAGCTCCTCCGAGCCCAGCTTGCGCACCAGCCGGCGCTTCAGCTCATCGTAGGCACCCAGAAGGTGGTCCATCAGGTCAACTGCCCCAGCCGTACCGTTGCTCATGTTCGAATCCTTGAAGTCATGGAAGGGGCGCGCGCCGGCCACAGTCGTGGTCGGTGCCGGAAGGACGGATCTGCAGCGTCACCGGCTGCGGCAGCGCAGCGGCATCGGGCGCCAGCACCAGGCCCTGCAGTGCCTGCAGCAGGCGCGCATCGCGGCGGGCGCTGCCACTGCCTGACAGCAGCTCGGGCTCGCTCACCTGGCCCGCGCCGTCGATGCGGAAGCGCAGCGTCGCGGCATAGCGGCCGGGCGCGATCTCCGGGTCGTCACAGAACGCCGCACGCAGCCGCTGCTGCAGGCCGCCGTAGCGACGCCGACGCTCGGCCTCGGGAAGTTCGGCGCCAACACCGGGTTCGGCTGCCGAGGGCGCGCCCCGGCGCAGCACCACGCGCTGCTCGCCGATCACCTCGGCCTCGATACCGGAGTCCTGCAACAGCACCTGCAAGGCAGGCAGCGGCGCCAGGCTGCCGCGCAGCGCATGGCTGCTGCGGCCGGCGGCCAGGTCACCCGGGTACATCACTGACCACCCACTGATGACGCTGAAGCGCTCGACCGCCTGTTCCAGCGGCTGCGCAGGGATGTCGTAGGCATGAACAGCGTCCTGCGCGGCAGCGGCAAAGGACAGCAGCAGCCATGCGGCGATGGCCACCTTCCAGATTCTGACCGCATGGTGTCCATTCAGCCCCCTGACGTAGAACACATGACCCTCGGCAGCGACAGCAGCTGCAGTGGACGCGCGCCACCACCGGAACCCCGGCCCGCGCGCGACCCGCAAGCGGGCTCAAACCGTACCGGCGCCACATGTCATTGCGATGACCGCCGCCCACGGCCTGGCATCGAGCCAGGCTCCGTAAAGCCAGTCACGCATCAGGAATCAATGAATCGAACAGACCTGTTCATTTGCTCACAGGGTCAGAGCCCGTTGCGCAGCAACGGGATCCGACCCCGTACCGACCCAAACGTGTCGACCAAGGTCGACACCCACCAGGAGCAGCTCATGCCGTTCCGGCAGATCGTGGAAATCTGTCGAAGGCGGGGTGGGTCCGGTTGCGGGGGCGTGAGCCGCATGGGCCCGAGGCATGCCTCGGGCGGGTTGGGCAGGACGCCCAACCCCGGTCTTGCCGTGTGCGCAGGACAGCGCACACGAGCAAGCCGCGACCGAGCTTACATGGACGTACTTGCAGCGTCCCCCGCAACCGGACCCACCCCGCCATCCCTCAGCAGGCCCGCTGTTGCTGTTGCTGTTGCTGTTGCTGTTGCTGTTGCTGTTGCTGTTGCTGTTGCTTCTGAGGTTGCCGGCCAGCGGCCGGCACTACCCGCGGGTGCCGGGTGCAACCCGGCCGCAAACCCCATCCCTCAAAGCGGCAGCTGGGTCGTCTGCTTGATCCGCTGCATCGGAATCTCGGTCTTGGTGTTCTGCACCCCGGCAATCCGGTTCAGGTGCTGCATCTGGAACTGCCGGTAGGCATCCAGGTCGGCCACCGCCACCCGCAACAGGAAATCGCAGTCACCGGCCATCAGATGGCATTCAAGCACTTCCGGGAACGACTTGATGCTGTTGATGAAATGATTGGTGGTGTCCTCGTCCTGCCCGCGCAGCCACACCCGCACGAACACCGTGAAGCCACGGCCCACCTTGGCCTCGTTCAACAAGGCCACATAGCGGTCGATGTAGCCGCCCTCCTCCAGCAGACGCACCCGGCGCAGGCAGGCCGACGGCGACAGCCCGACCTGGCGAGCCAGCTCCAGGTTCTGCAGGCGGCCGTCGCGCTGCAGGGCGTCGAGGATGCGCCGATCGAGGTTGTCCAGCTGGTACTGCATGGAATTTCACCCCTTTCACTTTTGGCCGCATGAAATATCAATCATCCAGAATCAAGTGGTATCAACGCAACCCGATTTCGCGATTGGACCGCTAGCATGGGCCACCCCCACCTTGTTGTGCCGTTCGATGGACGCCCGTACCACCCTCCCCCTGCCCGATACCTGCGATACCGCGCCGCGTGCCGAGTTCCTGCGCGGCCTGCGCGCTGCCGTGCCGGTGATGATCGGCTTCATTCCGTTCGCCCTGGTGCTCGGTGCGCAGGCGGCCCAGAAGGGCCTGAGCGCACTGGAAGTACCGCTGATGACCGGCCTCAACTTCGCTGGCGGCTCGGAGTTCGCCGCCGTCGAACTGTGGACCTCGCCACCGCACATTGCACTGATCGTGGCCATCACCGCGCTGGTCAACAGCCGTCACCTGCTGATGGGCGCCAGCCTGGCCCCGCTGCTGCAGCACCTGCCGCGCCGCCGGGTGCTGCCGGCGCTGTTCTTCATGTGCGACGAAAGCTGGGCGATGGGCGTGGCCGATGCGCGCAGACGCGCGCTTGGCTTCAGCCTGGCCTACTACCTGGGCGTATCGGCAGGCCTGTACACGGTCTGGGTGGCCTGCACCACGCTCGGCGCGATCGTTGGCCCGATGCTGGGCGACATCCACGCCTATGGTTTCGACATGGCCTTCCCCGCCGTATTCCTGGCGCTGCTGCGCGGCATGTGGCAGGGCATGAAGGCCGCGCGACCGTGGCTGGTCAGCCTGGCTGTAGCCGCTGCTACCTACCTGCTGGTGCCAGGTGCGTGGTACGTGGCCAGCGGCGCACTGGCCGGCCTGGCCGCAGCCTGGCTGCTGGCGGAGGACGCAGCATGATCTTCAATGGCCTGATCCACTGGACCTCGGTACTGACCATCGTGCTGATGGCCGCCGCCACCTACCTGACCCGCATCGTCGGCTTCCTCGCGCTGCGCAACCGCACACTGAGCAAACGCGCAGTGACGGTGATGGAAGCCGCGCCGGGCTGCGTGCTGATCTCGGTGATCGCCCCGGACTTCGTGGCCGACAAGCCGGCCGACCTGGCCGCGCTGGCGATCACCCTGCTGGCCGCCACGCGGCTGTCGATGCTGCCGACCGTGCTGATCGGCGTGGTCTCGGCGGGTGTGTTGCGCTATCTGATGGGGTAGCTACCGGTCCGCCGGGCAATGCCCGGCGGTCCGTAGTGGCGCAGCAGTGCAATCACGCGCTGCTGCTTGCCGCCAGCAGGCACAGGCTGCGCGGCGGCAGCGTCCAGGCGCCTTCCTCATCCGCCTCCAACGGCGTTTCGTCGGTCTGCAGGAGTACGCGCCGGAACGACAGGGCGTCGTCTGACACACAGAACCGCTGCGGCTGCTCCCCGGCGTTCAACAGCAGGGCCAGGCTGACATGCCGCCCGGGCTCGCGCAGGCCACTGTCCGGGCTGCGACCGTCCAGCACGATCGCCAGCGCACGCAGCCCTGCGTCATGCCAGTCCGCTTCCTCCATGCCGCGACCATCGGGATGCCGCCAGTCGATATCGCGCAGGCCCAGCGCCTCATCGTACTCGCCGCGCAGGAACCGGTTCCGGCGCAGCAGGCCGTAGCGCCGGCGCAGCGACAGCGCCCGCCGCACGAACGCCACCTGCGCCTGTGCAGCCGGCAATGCTGCGCGCTCCCAGTCGATCCAGCTCAGTGGATTGTCCTGGCAGTAGGCGTTGTTGTTGCCCTGCTGCGAATGGCCGAACTCATCGCCTGCCAGCAGCATCGGCGTCCCCTGCGCCAGCAGCAGCGTGGCCAGCAGGTTGCGCATCTGCCGCGCACGCAACGAAAGGATCGCCGCATCATCGGTGTCTCCCTCCACGCCGTGGTTGCTGGAAAGGTTGTGTGAGTGGCCGTCACGGTTGTCCTCGCCGTTGGCCTCGTTGTGGCGATCGTTGTAGCTGACCAGATCGTGCAGGGTGAATCCATCATGCGCCGTCACCAGATTGATGCTGGCCGACGGTCGCCTGCCGTGGTGTTCGAACAGGTCGGCCGAGCCGGTGAAGCGCGTGGCAAACTCTGCCAGCTGCCCGCCATCGCCACGCCACAGCGCGCGCACCGTGTCGCGGAAGCGGTCGTTCCACTCGGCCCAGCCCGGCGGAAACTGGCCCAGCTGGTAGCCGCCCGGGCCGATGTCCCATGGCTCGGCAATCAGTTTCACCTGGCTCAGGATCGGGTCCTGGCGTACCGCATCGAGGAAGCTGCCCGAGGCGTCGAAGCCATGCCGTTCGCGGCCGAGGATGGTTGCCAGGTCGAAGCGGAACCCATCCACCCGCATCTCGGTCACCCAGTAGCGCAGGGAGTCCATGACCATGCGCAGCGCACCGGCATTGGTCAGGTCGAACGTATTGCCGGTACCCGTATCGTTGATGTAATAGCGGCGATCATCGGCCAAACGGTAGTAGCTGGCGTTGTCGATGCCCTTGAACGACAGCGTAGGGCCCAGCTCGTTGCCTTCGGCCGTGTGGTTGTAGACCACGTCCAGGATGACCTCGATGCCCGCGTTGTGCAGGCGCGCGACCATCTGCTTGAACTCGGCCACGGTGCCCAGCGACAGATAGCGTGCCTGCGGCGCGAAGAAGCCGATGGTGTTGTATCCCCAGTAGTTGCGCAGCCCGCGCTCGAGCAGCTGCTGGTCATCCACGTAGGCATGCACCGGCAGCAGCTCGATGGCGGTCACCCCCAGATGGCTGAGGTGGTCGACCACCGCATCGTGCCGCAACGCGGAGAAGGTACCGCGCTCGGCCTGCGGGACGTCGGGATGCTGCATGGTCAGTCCGCGCACGTGGGCTTCGTAGATCACGGTCCGGTCCCAGGGCGTGGCAGGTGCACGCTCGACGCCCCAGCTGAAAGCCGGATCGATCACGGCACAGCGTGGCATGTAACTGGCGCTGTCGCGGCGGTCGAAACTGAGATCGCCATCGCGGTGACCCAGGGTGTAGCCGAACAGGTGTGGGGCCCACTTCAGTTCGCCGACGATCTGCTTGGCGTAGGGGTCCAGCAGCAGCTTGTTGGGATTGAAGCGATGGCCCTCTTCCGGGGCATACGGGCCGTGCACCCGGTAGCCGTAACGTTGCCCGGGCCGCACGTCCGGCAGGTAGCCGTGCCAGATCTCGTTGGTGTACTCGGGCAGCGCGATACGCTCGACTTCACGGTTGCGCGCGTCGAACAGGCAGAGTTCCACCCGGGTGGCGTGCCGCGAGTACAGCGCGAAGTTCACACCCAATCCGTCCCAGGTCGCCCCCAGCGGGAACGGCCGGCCTTCGCGCACCCGCGAGGTCTGCGTCCACTTACGGCTGGCCATCGGTTCCCTCCTCGTCGCGGGCAGCGGCAATCTCGGCTTCCACCAGGCGCTCGGCCATGTGCCAGTGCCGCTGCTGCTGGTCGTCCGGCCGCCCTTCCGCTTCCCATATCTGGTGGGCCAATGCCTCAATCCGCTGCCGTCGTTCCCTGCTGTCCATTCCTGTCCGTCTCCTCGTTGATCCATACCGCCAACGGGCTGCCAGCCAGAAGCCGTGCCGCGTCCTCGGTTGCCTTGAAATGTTCGATGCACCCGTCCAGCAGGTTGCGCATGGGGCCTGTCGGCAGCCCGTGCAGCATCACGCCAGTGCCGACGTCGTGTGCTGCGTGCAGGCTGGGCCCGGGCACGGCGGTGGGCGAACCACGCCGCACGATCACCAGCAGCACCTGCGCCTGATGCCTGCGCGCGAATGCCAGCCAGGGCGAACGGGCCGGTGCGGACAGCGCCTGCAGTTGGCCGTGCAGGAACAGCTGCGGGTGCCTGCGGCGGCACTCCAGCAAGCGCCTGAGCAGAAATGCCTTGATGCCACCGTCCCGCCAGTCCTCCAGCAGGGCGGGCCAACCGCGCGTATCGCGCAGCCACGCCTGCCGCACTGGATAGTCCACGGCACGCCGGTTGTCCGGGTCCACCAGGCTCAGGTCCCAGCCTTCTCCGCCCTGGTAGAGGTCGGGCACGCCGGGCAGGCAGTGCTGCAGGCACAGCTGTGCCAGGCCGTTGCAGGCGCCGGCCGGCGCAATGCGCGCCACGAACGTCGCCAGCGCCTCCCGCACCGGCTGCAATGGCGCTCCATCCAGCAGTGCGTGCAGCCACTGCGCGGCGGCCTCCTCCACCGCCACGTTGGGATCGGACCAGCTGCTGACCCGTTTGCCCTCGCGCAACGCCTTGGTCAGCCATTGCACCATCCTCGATGCGAAGTCGGCGCCCGGGTTACCGTGCATCGGCCACGCGGCCACGAGCGCCTGCCACAGCGCATAGGCCTCGGCACCCGGCAACGGCATCGGCGCGCCCGCGCGGGTCGACATCCGGCTCCAGCGCCGCACGGCGTCCCGCCACTCGACCGTGCAGGTGCTGAGAACCGCCAGCCGCGCCCGGCTGTCGGCCCCGCGCTTGTGATCGTGGGTCGCCAGCGCAAGCAATGCCCGCGGATGGCGCTGCAGGCGTCTCACTGCGTGTTCCAGCAGCTCCCGTCCCTCCATGCCCAGCCGCTGCGGATCACTTCCGACTTCGTTGCGCGACAGCAGCCTGAAGTAACGATAGAAGCCTGTGTCCTCCACCGACTTGGCATTCAACGGCGCGGCCAATTGCCCGAATCTCACCCGCAGCGCGCGCTCGGCCTCCGCCTCGCCGGGAAGTGCCCGCAGCAGCAGATCCAGTGCCGCGTGTGCCGTACCGTCCAGTGCCTCGCGTGCTGCCACGGCAGCGTCCACCAGGGCCTTCCGTTCACCTGCATCCTGCAGCGAATAGGGGCGGTAGGTACGGTAGTGCCGCAGCAGCGCGGCCAATGCACGGGCCAGCGCAGCGGCTCCGATATCGGCTTCGGCCAGCCGGGGCTGCAGCACCCGCTGCGCGCTGCGCAGCAGTCGCTGGAAGTCGGTGTGAAGCGACGTGCGCAGCAGCATGCCGCGGGCATCCTGCTGCAAGTCGTCAAAGCTGCGCGCGTCGCCACTCGCCGCTTGCCAGGCGCGGGAGAGCGCGGGTGCAGCTGCCGGATCAATCAGCCACGCGCCAACCTGGTCCATGAAGTCATAGCCCGTCGTGCCGTCGCAGGCCCAGCCATCGGGCAGCTGTTCGTCCTCCGCCAGTATCTTCTCCACATGCACGCTCACTGCCTGTGGGTCGCGACCGCCTGCCGCGCAGGCCGCGTCGAGCGCCGCACGCAGGTGTTGCAGGTACGGCCCGGGTGACGACAGGCCATCCACATGGTCAATGCGCAGGCCGTCAACCCACCCCTCACGCACCAGCCGCAACGGCAGCACATGCACCGCCGCGAACACATCGTCGCGCTCCACCCGCAGTGCAGCCAGTTCGTTGATGTCGAAGAAGCGCCGGTAGTTCACCTGATCGCCCGCCGTGCGCCACCAAGCCAGCCGGTAGTGCTGCCGCTGCAGCAGCGTGTGCAATCGTTCGACGCTGCGGTTGCAGCGTTCCGCCCATGCCGGCCACTGCGCGGGTGCCAGCGGATGGCTGCGCGGAGACAACGGCAATGCCAGCCCGTGATGACGCAGCATCGGCCGCTCATCGTCCACTGCTACGCGCAACACGCCATCGCGCACGGCCTCGTGCAGTGGCCGGTCCAGCACAGGCAGCCAGAGCCGGCCCTCGCAACCCGGCGCCTCCCAGTCAATGTCGAACCATCCGGCATGGGGACTTCTGCACCCGTGCAGCAGCACATCGCTCCACCAGGGCGTCTGCGGGGATGCCGCAAGATGGTTGGGTACGATGTCCAGGATCAGGCCCATGCCATGCGCGCGCGCCGCTGTCGCCAATCGCTGGAAGGCATCTTCGCCGCCCAGTTCCGGATTGATGCGGGCCGGGTCGATGCCATCGTAGCCATGCATGGACCCTGGCACCGCAGCGCTGATCGGCGACAGGTAAAGGTGGCTGACGCCCAGCGCGGCGTAGTACCGCAGCTGCGCCGCAGCGGCATCGAAGTTGAAGCCTGCATGCAGCTGCAGGCGTGCGGTGGCACGCAACCGGGTCATCGTCCCGCCTTGCGTCGGGTGGCGCTGAACCGGGCAATGCGCGCGTCGGCCGCGTCCGGATCCCACGCAAGCGGCAAGCGTCGGCGCCAGTTCGGGTGACCGTTGACGGTACCCGGCAGGTTCACCTGCGCGCGGCTGCCCAGCGCGTCTTCCAGCGGGAGCAGCGCCAGCCGTGAAGGTGCGTGCGCCACCAGTGACAGCGCACGCGCTTCCAGCGTCGCGCCCTCGCCCAGGGCGACTGCGGACAGCGCCTGTACCTCGCTGGCACGCGCGTGCAGCGCCGCGGGAAGCTCGGTCAGCTCACCCAGGCGTGCACGCCAGCGCAGGTCGCGCCCACGCAGCCAGCCGGCCAGCGGCGGCAGATCATGGGTGGAGGGCATGGCCACCGCATCGCGGCGCCACCTTGGCGCCGGCAGGAAGCGCTCACCGTTGCGGGCGAACGGCAGCACCTCAAGCCCCAGCACGCCACGGGCTGCCAGTCGCTGGCGGATACCCGGAGGAACCACCCCAAGGTCCTCACCGATCAGCACGCAGCGATGGCGCCACGATTCCAGCACCAGCAGGTTGATCAGATCATCGAACGGATAGCGCAGGTACACCCCCTGCCCGGCGCCTGCGCCACGAGGCAGCACCCACAGCCGCTGCAGGCCCAGGATGTGGTCGATGCGCAATCCACCGCGACCCGCCATCACGGCGCGCAACACGCGGATGAACGGTTCAAACCCTTCGCGCTGCAACGCAGAGGGTGACCAGCTGGTGATACCCCAGGCCTGGCCCAGCGGATTGAACGCATCCGGCGGCGCGCCCAGCTCGAGGCTCTGCAGCAGACGGTCGCCGCCGGTCCGGGCCTCGACGCCCTGCGGTGCACAACCCACTGCCAGATCCGCGATCAGTCCGATCGACGCGCCGTCGCTGCGCAGTCCCGCCTGCACCTGCGCCCAGCCTTGCCGCGCCAACCACTGCGCAAACGCATGGTCGTCGGCGCTTCCAGTGAAGCGGTCAGCGGCGTGCTCGCAATACCGCAGCAGGGGTTCGCCCTGCGCATCGCACCACGTCTGCAACTGTTCGTACTGTGCCGGCGCCTGCTGCCGCAGCCATTGGCGCCCTTGGCGCAGCCAGCGCCACTTCACTGCCGACGAGTGCGGCCAGTCGATGCGGCGTGCTGCGGTAGCCGCTTCAACGGCCATCGCCAGTGCTTCGTCCTCGCGCAACACGCTGCTGGCGGCCTCCGGCAAAACCTGCGGCAGCGACACCTGCAGCGGGTCAAGCCAGCGCCGGTCGCTGGGCGAGTAAGGACTGTAGCCCGGACCCGGTGGCAGGCCGGCGTGCAGCGGACTCAACGCCAGTGCATCGCCGCCGTGACGGTGCAGCAGCTCGCGCCACCGCGCACAGCCGGCGCTGTCACCGATGCCGGCATCATCGGGCGCGCGCAGGCTGTAGACCTGCGCCGACAGACCCCAACCGCGCAGCAGGCCCTGCGGCCACCAGGCACGCTGCGGTGCCACCGCAACCGCCTGTTGCTGCCCGCCCTGGCGCCACTGCCAATAGCCTGGCTGATCCGGAACCCGCCAGCGCCCTTGCGCATCCGCACGTGCAGGCAACGCTGTGCCCTGCTCGTCCACCCAGCACGCCGCGCCCGTTGCCTCAGGCATGGCCAGGAGCTGACCACAGCAGGCGGTGAGCAACGGGTGGACCACCGGCGCACCGTCGCACGCGAACTCCGACAGCACGGCGCGCAGCACGTCGGGCGCAACCTCGCGCTCTGCTCCGGCCACGTCGGTCCAGCGGACCAGCAGGCCCGCACGGCGAGCCGCCTCCCGCACCGCCGCATCCGTATTCATGCGGCGATCCAGCGCGCAAGCGCACCGCCGCCTGCCGGCAGCATCGCGGCCGCATCCGGCCCCACGACGCACTCGCCGGCCGGCATCGCGTGGGCCACCGGCGACGGACCCACGTTGATCGCGATCCACCACTGGCCCGATGGCAACTGCCAGCCCGCCTGCACCGCGCCCTGGCCCAGCACGCGCGCGCCCAGCGACCGCGCCTGCAGCAGGCCAGGCTGCAGATAGCGCCTGCGCAGGCCGAGGAACTCACCCGTGCAGCGCAGCCAGTGCTGCGACCAGGGATCATCGCCGGGCGGCGTGTACGACGCCTGCAGGGTCGCCGCATCGTTCGGGTCCGGAATACGCGCGCGCGCGGCGGCGTCGGCAAAGGCACTGAAACCGGAGAACTCACGGCGACGCCCTTCACGCACCGCCTCGTCCAGCGGCGGCGCATAGTCGGTGAAGAACAGGAAGGGCGATTGCGCCTGCCACGGTTCGCCCATGAACAGCAGCGGGATCATCGGCGTCAGCAGGGTCAGGGCCAGCGCCGCGCGCAGCGGCGCAGGATCGGTCAGCATCGACAGGCGCTCGCCGAAAGCGCGGTTGCCCACCTGGTCATGGTTCTGCGCGAATACCACAAAACGCGCGGGCGACAGGTCGGCGCTGGGTTCGCCGCGGGGATCGCCGCGCAGGTCCGGTTCGCCCTGCCAGGCGAATCCCTCGGCCAGGCAGCGCGCCAGGAGTGCTTCGGCGCGCCCGGCATAGGCCGCGTAATAGCCTTCCTGCTCGCCGGTCAGCATCACATGCAGCGCGTTGTGGAAGTCGTCGTTCCACTGCCCCTGATAGGCGCCGCGCAGCCAACGCGCCTGGTTGCGTTCGTTCTCCAGCACCAGGTGCGCCTGCGGCACCGCAGCGCGTACCTCATCGGCCAGCTGCTGCAGGAACCGGTCATCGTCAATGGCGTGCACAGCATCCAGGCGCAGTCCGTCGACGCCATAGTCGCGCAGCCACATCAGCGCATTGTCGATGAAGAAGCGCCGCACCCAGGGCTGGCGGAAGTCGATGGCCTCGCCCCACGGCGTGCTGCGATCGTCACGGAAGAACCCGCACGCGTAGTCGCGCAGACGGTTCCCCTGCGGCCCGAAGTGGTTGTAGACCACATCCAGCAGCACCGAGAGCCCTGCATCGTGCGCCGCGTCGACAAAGGCCTTCAGCGCGGACGGACCGCCATAGGCCAGCGCGGGTGCATACGGGAACACGCCGTCGTAGCCCCAGTTGCGGCCACCGGGAAACTGCGCGACCGGCATCAGTTCAATGGCGGTGATGCCCAAGGCCGCCAGCATCGGCAGCTGCGCGGTCAACGCCGCGAACCCGCCGCCGGCCTCGATGTGCACTTCATAGATCACCAGGTCCTGCCAGGCATGCCCCTGCCACGTGGGATGTGCTCCATCCGTGCCAAGCACCACCGCGCTGTCACCATTGACGCCGTCCGGTTGCCAGCGCGAGGCCGGGTCGGGCACGTCCTGGCCGGACGGCAGGCGGAACCGGTAGCGGTCACCATGCGACGCCTGTGTCCGCAGCCAGTGGCAGCCGTCCGGGTCGCGGTGCATCGGCCGCAGCACGCCCTGCAGGCACAGCGCCACGGTGCCTGCGTCCGGTGCCCACACGCGGAACTCGACACCTTCACCGGCCACCGGCCATGCGCCCAGGCGCGGCGCCACTGCGGTCATGCATCAACCTGCAGATACAGCGTGGACAGCGGCGGCAGGGTCAGCCGCAGCGACTGCGCGTGACCATGCATCGGCCGCGGCTCGGTATGCACTGCGCCGAGGTTTCCCGCGTTGCCGCCACCGTAGTAACCGCTGTCGGTGTTGAGCCGTTCGGTCCAACACCCCGGTTGCGGCACGCCGACCCGGTAGCCGTCGCGACGTACCGGAGTGAAGTTGCTCACTACCAGAAGGGTGCGGCCGCTACCGGCCGGATCCCGGCGGATGAAGGCGTAGACGCTGTTGCGGCTGTCGTCGGCCACGCTCCAGTCGAAACCGCGTTCGTCGCGTTCGTCGCGGTGCAACGCAGGTTCGGCGCGGAGCACGGCATTGAGGTCGCCCACCAGGCGCGACAGGCCCTGGCCCTCGTTGCTGGCCGCCTGTACCCAGTCCAGTGCCGCATCGTGCGACCACTCCTGTCCCTGGCCGAACTCGCCGCCCATGAACAGCAGTTTGCTGCCCGGGTGCGCCCACATGAAACCGTAGTACGCGCGGAGCTGGGCCAGCCGCTGCACCGGCTCACCCGCCATCTTGGCCAGCAGCGCTCCCTTGCCGTGCACCACCTCGTCATGCGAAAGCGGAAGCACGAACCGTTCGGAGAAGGCGTAGACCAAGCCGAAGCTGATCTCACTATGGTGATGCTGGCGATGAACCGGATCGCGCCCCAGGTACTGCAGGGTGTCGTGCATCCAGCCCATGTTCCATTTGTGGGTGAAACCAAGCCCGCCCTGCTCCACCGGCGCGGTCACCCCCGGCCATGCAGTGGATTCCTCGGCGATCACCAGCACGTCCGGAAAGCGCTCGCGCAGCGTCTGGTTCATCCGCCGCAGGAACGCGACCGCCTGCAGGTTCTCGCGCCCGCCCTGCTCGTTGGGTATCCACTGGCCCTCGGCACGGCTGTAATCCCGGTACAGCATGGACGCCACGGCATCCACGCGCAGACCGTCGATGTGGAACCGCTCCACCCACTCCAATGCACTGCCGATCAGGTAGGCGGCCACTTCGTTGCGGCCATAGTTGTAGATCAGCGTGTCCCAGTCGGCGTGCACCCCTTCACGCGGGTCGGCATGCTCGTACAGCGCGGTCCCATCGAACCCGGCCAGGCCATGCGCGTCGTTGGGGAAGTGCGCGCTCACCCAGTCCACGATCACCCCGATGCCGGCCTGATGGCAGCGGTCCACGAAGCGCGCGAACGCCTGTGGCGTGCCATGGCGCGCCGTTGGCGCGTAGATCCCCAGTGGCTGATAGCCCCAGGAACCGCCAAAGGGATGCTCGCTGACCGGCAGCAGCTCGATGTGGGTGAAACCAAGCCCTGCCACGTACGGAATCAACCGGTCGGCCAAGGCATCCCAGTCCAGCGGCGAACCATCGTCGCTGCGCTGCCAGGAGGCCGCATGCACTTCGTAGATCGACAGTGGTGCGCGGGTTCCGGCCTGGCGGCGGGCCGCCAACCATGCGTCATCGTGCCACTGCATCGGCACAGCCGAAGGCACCCGCGATGCGGTCGCCGGTGGCAGCTCGGCCCAGCGCGCCATCGGATCGAACTTGTCAGGCATCACCCGGCCGTCGGCGCCGACAATGCGGAACTTGTAACGGGCACCGGCCTGCACGCCAGGCAGGAACAGCTCCCACACGCCAGCGGTGTGGCGCAGCCGCATCGGATGGCGCCGGCCATCCCACCCGTTGAAATCGCCGACCACGGCAACCCTTCGTGCGTTGGGGGCCCACACCGCGAAGCGCACGCCGTCGATACCCTGTACCTGCATCGCTACCGCGCCCAACTGCCGCGCTGCATCAGCATCACCGGCATGGAAATGCTGCAGCAGCGCCTCATCCAGCAGCGGACCGAAGGAATAGGCATCGTGCACCTGCTCCACACCCTGCTCGAAATGCAGGGCGAGCAGCGGCACGGGCGCTTCACCCGCTGCACCTTCGAACAGGCCGGGCAAGGGGCCCGGTTGCAGATCCCAGCGCCGCTCCGGGCCCGCAATCACCTCCACGCGACGCGCGTGGGGCACCAGAACGCGCAGCTGGCGCTGGCCATCGGGCTGTTGGTGCGGCCCGAGCCAGGCAAACGCATCGGCCGGCCGTGCATGAACCAGGTCGTCCAGGACCGGAGCCACCACGCCCTCCTCCCGTCCGGCAGTTGCCATGGAGTCGTCCTCGAGGGCGACCGGCTGCAGGCTGTCGTGGCTCATGCGGCCACCTGGCAGGTCTGCTGGTACAGGGCCAGATACGCGCGTCCGGCCGCGTCCCAGCCACCCGGCCGCAGCATGGCGGCGCGGCGCATGGCCTGCAGCAGGCCGGGCAGGCGGAAGGTGCGCATCGCCCGTTCCACGCAGCGGCGCAGGCCATCGGCATTGGCGCCGTGGAACAGGAATCCGGTCACGCCATCCTCGACGGTATCGACCAGCCCGCCGGTCGCGTGTGCGATGGGCAGGCAGCCGAAGCGCTGCGCGTACATCTGGCTCAACCCACAGGGTTCGAAACGCGAAGGCATCAGCAGGAAGTCGGCGCCGGCAAACATCTGGCGGGCCAGCGCCTCTTCGAAGCCGATGAATGCGCCCACCCGTCCGGGGTAGCGCCGGGCCAGCGCCTGCACCTGCGCTTCCACCTGCGGCTCGCCGCCACCGATGATGACCAGCTGGCCGCCGGCCGCCACGATCTGCGGCGCCACGTCGCATGTGATGTCCAGGCCTTTCTGGTGCACCAGGCGGGAGACCACCGCGAACAGCGGGCCGGCCGAGGGCGCCAGGCCGAATGCACTGCGCACCGCGTGCGCATTGGTGGCGCGCCCGGTCCATTCGCCGATGCCGAAATGGGCCTTGAGGTGGATGTCGCGGCGTGGATCCCAACTGGCGTCGATGCCGTTGACGATGCCACTCAGGTGTCCGCCGGCCGCCCGGCGCGCCAACAGGTCATGCAGCCCGCAGCCGTCATCCGGGGCGGTGATCTGCTGCGCGTAGCGCAGGCTGACCGTGTTCAGCCGCGTGGCATTGGTGATGCCACCCTGCAGGAACGACATCTGCCCATGGAAGTGCAGTTCATCCAGGTGTTCGACCGGCACGCCCAGCACAGGTGCAAGCGCATACGGAAACAGCCCCTGGTAAGCCAGGTTGTGGATGGTCAGCAGGGTCGGCACGGTGGTCCGGTCCCAACGCACGTAGGCTGCGGCCATGGCCACAGGCCAGTCATTCAGGTGCAGCAGCTGCGGCGACCAGTCCAGCCCGGCACGCCCGGCCGCAATCTCCGCCGCCGCGTGTGAGAGCGTGGCGAAGCGAACCGCGTTGTCCTTCCACTCCTGGCCCTGCCCATCGACGTATGGCGAACCTTCGCGCTCGTACAGTTCTGGCGAGAGCAGCACGTAGATCGGAAGGCCGTCTGCCTGCACTGCCATGCCGATCCCGCACGCAGGCAGGCCCGCCCTCGCGCTGACCTGTCCCACCCGCTGCAGCTGTGGCAGGCGCTGCAGTACCTCCGGGTAGCCGGGCAGCAGCACGCGCGAATCACAGGCGCCGCGTACCGCACGCGGCAGGGCTGCGGCCACGTCGCCCAGGCCCCCGGCCTTGATGAAGTCGGCCATCTCGGTCGCGACGAACAACACACGCTGTACCAGCTCCGGCAGCTGCAGTGGCTGCGAGTGGCCACGCCGGGTGCCGATCGGCACGAGCGAACCGGGAGAGGTCACAACAGATGAAGCGGACTGGACAGCGCGGGCCATGGGAGGGTCTCTCGGGTATTTCAGGCAGACGGACGCCAGCGGCGCCCGGACGGGCGCTGATGGTGGGAAGGAAGTCGACGCAGGACGTGGGGGACGTCAGCGAGAGGCTCAGGACGACAATAGCCCTGCATGCGATCAATCAACCGTGAAGCCATGGCGATTTCTTTGTGACAACACGTCATGAGCTCAGTACACATGACATGCGCCCGCCTCCTGCCCGTGTCTCCTGCGATGGGGCCGAGCCCATGCCCGGCTGTTGGCAATCCCACGTGCCGCCTGAGCCGAGCTGGATTGGTCTTTAAGAGACTCACCCTGCGACACCCGGTCGCAGGCCTTCGCGCTACGCGCTTGACCAATGTCAAACCGCCCGCCGCCGCGCGGGCGTATTCCTATGCAGGACCCGAACACGCCGGCGCGGCCGGCATCCACAAGGACCCTGCGATGAGCTACACCCCCGACAACGCCCAGCTGCTGAACGCCATGCAGAACGTCATGGTGATCTCCACCACCGACCTGCAGGGCAACATCACCTACGCCAATGACCTGTTCTGCACGCTCACCGGCTTCGCCCGCGAGGAACTGATCGGCCAGCCGCACAGCATCGTGCGCCACCCGGACGTGCCCAAGGCCGTCTACAAGGACATGTGGGACACGATCAAGGCCGGCAAAACCTGGACCGGCATCGTGCCCAACCTTGGCAAAGGCGGCGTGCTCTACGTGGTCGACACCACCGTGCAGCCGCTGTTCGACGCCGATGGCAACATCACTTCGTACATCAGCATCCGCCGCGTGGTGAACGACCTGATGCAGAACTATGACCTGGTCGAGTTCAGCAAGGAAAAGTTCGACGACTTCTACGAGGCCGCGTGAACGCTCTCCCGACCAGTACGCCCTTCAGCCGTCTGCTGGTGGGTTTCGCGTCCGAGTCGGGCAACGCCCGCGCCCTGGCCCAGCGCCTGGGCGCGGAGCTGCAGCCGCATGGGCCGCAGGTGCTCCCGTTCAACGACATCGACGTAGCCAGTCTCGGCCAAGGCGATGTGCTGCTGGCGATCTCCAGTTCCTTCGGTGACGGCGAGCCGCCAGCCAATGGCGAGCAGTTCTTCGAAACGCTGCGCCGGATCCCGACGCTGAGCGGCCTGCGCTATGCAGTGTTCGGGCTCGGTGATACCGGCTACCCGAGCTTCTGCGGCTTCACCAAGGCGCTGGATGCCGCGCTGAGCGAGCGCCAGGCGCAGCCGCTGCTGCATCGGGTGGACGCCGACCTGGGCTACGAGCAGTTCTTCCAGCAATGGCAGCCGGTGCTCGGCCAGGTGTTGGATGGCGACCTCAGCGCTGGCCAGCACCTGCACCTGCAGGTCACCGCCTATGGCGAAGACAATGCGTTTGCCGCTCCTATCCTCGAACGCCGCCGCTTGAACAGCAGCGACCCGGCCGCCTGGCACCTGCAACTGGACATTGCCGGCAGTGGCATGGCCTACCGCGCGGGGGACACCCTGCACGTGGTACCCGAGAACGACCCTGCCTTGCTGCAGGCATTGGCTACCTGGTACGGCGACACCGCCGCCGTGGCCGCCCTGCACGACCGCGAGCTGCGCCTGCTGAGCAAGGGCGTGCTGCGCGAACTGGCCAAGCTCGGCGGCAGCGAGGTACTGAAGGGCCTGTTGAAGGTCAGCCAGAAGCGCGAGCTGGAAGCCTACCTGCACGGCCTGGACCTGCTGGACGTGCTGCAGGACCACGCCACGCCGGACAGCGTGCCGCTGGCCCGGCTGCGCGAACTGCTTTCACCGCGGCTGCCGCGCGCCTATTCGATCGCCTCACACCCGTGCGACGACCAGCTGAGCCTGTGCGTGCGCGAAGTGCGCTACCCCCTGCGCGGCCGCGAGCGCTTCGGCACCGCCACCGGCAGCCTGCTGCATGGCGGCGAGCACGCCCGTGTGTACTGCCGCTCCAACCCTGGCTTCCACCTGCCCGATACCGGCCAGGCGCCGCTGCTGCTGGTCGGCACCGGCACCGGCATCGCACCGCTGATGGGCCTGATGCAGGAGCTGCAGGCCAACGGCTGCGAACGCGAGGTGCACCTGGTGTTTGGCGAGAAGCACCGCCAGCACGATTACCTGTATCGCGACCAGCTGCAGGACTGGCACGCGCGTGGCGTGCTGGCCGGCCTGCATACCGCGTTCTCGCGCGATGGCGCTGAAAAGATCTATGTGCAGCATGTGCTGCAGCAGCGCGCCAGCGAAGTGCGCGACGTCCTGGCCCGCGGCGGGCACCTGTACCTGTGCGGCAACAAGCGCCATCTGGAAAGCGCGGTGCGCGAGGCCATCGATGCCATCGGCGGCGAGGGACGCTGGGACGCGCTGCGCGGTGAAGGCCGCACGCACTGTGAGCTGTATTGATCGGTACCACTGGACTGCACGAATCCTGGACCGGTAGAGCCGGCCGCTGGCCGGCTGCCCAGTACTCATTGGTTGCCGGCCAGCGGCCGGCACTACCAGAACATGTAGCCAATCATCGCCTGTGCATCACGGTAGAGCCGGCCGCTGGCCGGCATTACCAGAATATGTAGCCAACCATCGCCCGTGCATCACGGTAGAGCCGGCCGCTGGCCGGCTGCCCAGTATCCCTTGGTTGCCGGCCAGCGGCCGGCACTACCATCAGATGTGACCCACCGTCGCCGGTGGGTCCATCACGGGTCAACCGCCGACGATGCGACCATCCACCATGCGCGCCACCTGCTGACCGAACATCGCCACGTCCTGTGGATCGTGGCTGATCAACAGCAGCGGAATGCCGGTCTTGTCCAGCACGGTCTCCAGCTCCTGGCGCAGGTGCTGGCGCAGGTCATGGTCCAGTGCGGAGAACGGCTCATCCAGCAGCAGCGCTTGCGGCTGCGTCACCAGGGCGCGCGCCAATGCAGTGCGCTGGCGCTGGCCACCGGAGACCTGCGACGGCAGCAGATCGCCCACCGTGTCGATGCGGAATGCGTGCAGCCACTGCTCCACCGCATCGAAACGCTGGCCGACCCGCGGATTCAACCAGCCCTTCTGCAGCCCGAACGCCACGTTCTGGCGCACGCTCAGGTGCGGGAACAACGCGTAATCCTGGAACACGTAGCCCAGCCGGCGGCGCTGCGGCGGCAGATCCACAGCGGTGGCCGCGTCGAACAGGGTCTGCCCCTGCAGGCGCACATGGCCCTGGCCCGGCCGCAGCAGCCCGGCCACCGCCTTCAGGGTCAGGCTCTTGCCGGCGCCTGAAGGTCCGAACAGCACCACCTGGCGCTGCGTGCACTGCAGCGATACGTCCAACACGAAATCCTGGCCGGCCGCCTGCAGGCGGCGCCGCACCTGCAGGTCAAGCCACATCGCGCAGCTCCCGGCGACGCCCGCCCACCAGCCGCGCTGCCAGCAACAGGATCACGATGCACACCACCGAAGTCAGGATCACCAGCGCATTGGCCTTGCCATCCTGGCCGGCCTGCACCGCCTCGTAGATGGCGATCGACAGCGTCTGCGTGCGTCCCGGAATGCTGCCGGCCACCATCAATGTCGCGCCAAACTCACCCATCGCGCGTGCGAAGGCCAGCAGCAGGCCGGCAAGAATGCCGCGCCACGCCAGCGGCAGCGTGACGCGGAAGAACACCGCTGCTTCGGACACTCCAAGCGTGCGCGCGGCCTGCTCCAGCTGCCCGTCCACTTCTTCGAACGCCGCGCGTGCCGGCTTGAACACCAGCGGCAGCGAAGCCACCGCCGCGGCGATCACCGCGGCCTGCCAGGTGAACACCAGGTTGATGCCGAACCACGACTGCAGCCACGCGCCGATCGGGCCGTTGCGGCCGATCAGCACCAGCAGGTAATAGCCCAGCACCGTCGGTGGCAGCACCATCGGCAGGGTCAGCAGCGAATCCAGCAGCTCGCGGCCGGGAAAGCGCCGCCGCGCCAGCAGCGCGCCCAGTGCCACGCCCAGCACCAGATTGATCGCGGTGGCCCAGCCGGCCACCTTCAGCGACAACCCCAGTGCGCTCCAGTCGAGATCCATGCGTCAGGGCTTGCCGAACCCGTGCTTGGCCAGGATCGCCTGGCCCGGCGCCGAACGCACGAAGGCGGTGAAGCGCCTGGCTTCGGCCGACTGCGCGCTGGCCTTGGTCACCGCCAGCGGATAGGCAATGCGCCCCGCCACCGGAACCGCGAAGGCGCGGCGCACCCGGTCGGGCATCGCCTGTGCATCTGTGGCATAGACGAAGCCCGCATCCACTTCACCGCGCGCCACGTAATCCAGCGACTGGCGCACGTTCTGCGTCGTGATGATCCTGCCCTGCACCGACGGCCACAGGCCCGCCGCTTCCAGCGCGCCCTTGGCATAGCGGCCAACCGGCACGCTGTCCGGGTTGCCCAGCGCAACGCGCTGCACACCGGCACCGGCCAGGTCCTTCAAGGTACGCGGCGCAGCCTTGGCCTGCGGCGGCACCACCACCCATAGTGCGTTCACCGCGAACACCTCGCGGGTACCGGCCGCCAGCAGGTCCTGCTGCTGGGCCTGGTCCATCGTGGTTTCATCGGCCGACGCGAACACATCCACCGGTGCGCCACGGCTGATCTGCTGCAGCAACACGCCGGATGCGGCGAAGTTGAAATCGACCTTGGTTCCCGGGTGCGCCCTCTCATACGCCGCGCCCAGCTCGCGGAAGCTCTCGGTCAGGCTCGAAGCCGCCGACACCGTCAGGTCGGCCGCCCAGGCCGGTACTGCAGCCAGCATTCCCAGCAACAACAGTCCAGCTCGCTTCATCGTCGGCTCCCGGCCAGGTTCAGTTCGGATCGGATTCGTCGGCCACCGCCAGCGCTGCCAGGCGCTCGGGCTGCAGCAACAGGATCTCGCGCTGCTTCACCGCAATGATCCCATCATCGCTCAGGCGGCGCAGCACGCGGCTGGCGGTTTCCGGCGCCATCCGCAGGTAATTGGCGATCTCGGTACGCGCCATCGTCAGGTTGAAGCGCGTGGCGGAGAAACCGCGCCGCGCGTAGCGCTCGGACATGTCCAGCAGGAACGCGGCCATGCGTTCTTCGGTACGGTGGTTGGCGGCCAGGGTCGCGACCTTGCCGATCTCCGCACTGAGCAGGCTGAACAGCTTGGCCTGCAGCCCCGGCATGCGGGTCGCCAACAGGCTGAGCTTGGGGAACGAGATGCGGCACAGGTGCACGGTGTCCAGCGCCACCGCATTGCAGGGGAAGCGCGAACCGTGGATCGCGTTGAGGCCGATCACTTCGCCCGGCAGGCTGAAGCCCAGCACCTGCTCGTTGCCCTGGCTGTCATCGACGAAGGTCTTGACCATGCCCGCGCGCACTGCAGCAATCGAATCGAACGATTCGCCGGCGCGGAAGATGTAGTCACCTGCATGGAACGGACCGACATGGTCGACCAGCACGTGCAGGTCGCCCAGTGCGGTCTTGTCGTAACCCTGCGACATGCATGCGTCGGAGAACGCGCAGGTGCTGCAGAAGTGCAGTGCGTCGCCATCATCGGCGGCGGCGGGGTTGGGTGTGGCCCGGCCGAGACGGCCCTGCGAAGGCGGAATTGAAGACATCGGGGCAAGACTCAAGCGATGGCGGCCGCCGGCCGGAAGCATGCGGCCATCATACGCCACAGCAGGCGCCCTTCTTCGGCCAGGCGCAGCACGCGCGCATCCCACTGCGCCCAGCCGCGTGCCAGCAGCGGCGACAACGCGGGCAGCTGTTCGGCGAAACATTCCTCGAACGGTTCATCGTTGCGCCACTCGAAGGCAGCCGCATCGAGGGCGTGGTCACAGGCGATGCTCTGCGCCACTTCGGCCACCAACCGCTCGTCCTCGGACAGGATCAGCCCGGCGGAGACTCCCATGTGACCCGCCAGCAGCCGCGCACGCCATTCGCCCAGTTCGTCCTCCAGCCGGTAGAACACCTCGCCGATCTGGCTGCAGGCAGACAGGCCAAGCCCGATGAAATCACTGCGGTCGCGGCGTGGCACGCTGGCAAGATCGCAATGGCGCTGGCCATCGCCCGGACCGTGCGGGTTCGGCAGATCGCCGCGCTGATAGTGATCGCCACCAATCGGTTCGTAACCCGCAGCGCGCAGCAGGCGCCAGGCCTGCAGCCAATGGACGGCCGAGGGGTATTCTGGCAGCGCACACGGCGCCGGCAGCAGGATGCGCTCCGGTGCCTCGGCCAGCACCTCGTGCAGCCGTTCAATGAAGCCAGCGTCCTCGCTGCCGGGTACCCGCAACTGGTAGTAGCGCGCGGTGAAGCCCACCTGTCGCGCCTGTGCCAGCAGGGTCGGCCCCGGTGCATCGGCGCGATCGATCACGTTCAAACGGGTGCAGCCCACCGCACGCAGCTGCGCCGGCGCCAGCGCGCTGCCTGCGTCCAGCCGCACCTCCACCTGGGGCCGCGCCACGGTGCGCAGGTGCTGCGGCACCGCATCCAGCAGCTGGCCGAGCTGCGGCGGCGGCAACGTCTCGGCCAGCCCCAGCTGCAGTACCATCGCCACCACTTCACGGTCCTCGGCCAGCACGTCGGCCTGCAGCCGCAGCGCCAGCAGCAAGGTGTCCAGATAGGCCTGCGGCGGCACACCGCGCCCGCCACGACCGACCTGGAAGCCGAGCGTCAAGCCGCGTGGGATCAGGTGCTCATTGCTGGCGCGCATGGCAGCGCGCCAGCCGCTTTCGCCAAAACCAGTACTGAACTGGTCAGCCGGCGGAAACAGCACGTGCCGCGGTTGCCGCAGCAATGCAGCCTGCAGCGCAGTGTCCTCGCTCTCGTCAACGTGGAAGCTCATGGCAGACATCTTCGGGCGTTCCTCTTCGCGTGGCCCTGATTGAAATCAAGCGTGGCGCATCTGGCGGTTGCTGCCGGCCAGCGTCCGGCACTACCCCTTCACCCACCATTTGGTAGTGCCGGCCGCTGGCCGGCAGCACCCTTCACCCGCCGCGCGAACGATCAACGGACGCACGGCGCGCCGCCCTGGTAGTGCCGGCCGCTGGCCGGCAAACACCTTCACCCACCGCGCACCCGCTCGGCGGCGGCCGCATCGATGGCTTCGGGCAGGTCGGTTTCGCGGTCGATCTGCGGGAAGTGGCGGCGTTCCATACGGCGGATCGCGAAGTGCATCCAGGCCAGTGCAGCGGCCACCAGCACGAACAGCAGCATGAAGCAGCTGCTCCAGATGCCCACCGCATCGTTCAATGCACCGAACACGATCGGCAGGATGAAGCCACCCAGGCCACCGATCATGCCAACCACGCCGCCCACGGCACCCACGTGCTTGGGGTAGTACACCGGGATGTGCTTGTAGACCGCGGCCTTGCCCAGCGACATGAAGAAGCCCAGCACGAACACCAGCACGGTGAACATCACCACGCCGATGGCCAGATGGAAGTGGATCGGGCCATGGATGCCCTTCACCACATACTCGGTATCCGGGTAGGCCAGCAGGAAGGTGCAGATGGCCGACACGCCGAAGGTCCAGTACATCATCCGGCGCGCCCCCATCCGGTCCGACATCCAGCCACCGACCACGCGGAACAGGCTGGCCGGGATCGAATAGCACGCCGCCAGCATGCCGGCGTGGCCCACGTCCATGCCATAGGCGCCCACCAGGTAGTGCGGCAGCCACAGCGCCAGCGCCACGAAGCCACCGAACACGAAGAAGTAGTACAGCGAGAACCGCCACACCTGCAGGTTCTTCAGTGGCGCCATCTGCTCGGCGAACGGCACCGGCTTCACGCCTTCGCGACGGCGCTGCTCCAGCGACGGATCTTCCTTGCTGAAGAGGAAGAACAGCACCGCCGTGACGGCCAGCGCGACGGCCCAGACCTTGGCGACCATGGTCCAGCCGGCCGCCACCATCACCAGCGGCGCCAGCAGCTTGGTCACCGCCGAGCCGATGTTGCCAGCACCGAAGATGCCCAGTGCGGTGCCCTGCTTGCTGGCCGGGAACCACTTCGAGACGTAGGCCACGCCCACCGAGAAGTTGCCGCCGGCGATACCCACGCACAGCGCGGCAATCAGGAACTGGGTGTAGGTCTGGGCATAGGTCAGCATCCAGGTGGCCACTGCGCCACACAGCATCACCAGCACCATCACCTTGCGGCCACCGAACTGGTCGGACCATATGCCGAGGAAGACCCGGCTGACCGCACCGGTCAGCACCGGCGTGGCGATCAACAGGCCGAACTGGGTGTCATTCAAGCCGAGCTGTTGACTGATCTGGATGCCGATGATCGAAAAGATCATCCACACCGCAAAGCACACGGTGAAGGCGAACGTGCTCAGCCACAGCGCACGTTGCTGCTGCCCGGCACTGGCGGGGGCAAGGGCCTGGTTCATGAATTCTCCTCGTTCAAGGGGGTTCAGCCGATATCCGCTTCGGCTTCGATCTCATCCAGCCCGCGCACCGGGTAGCGTTCCTGCAGCTGCAGCAGGTAGGCCTGCACTTCACGCTGGCGTACCTGCAGCTCCAGGTAGTCACGCAGCTGCGGCAGCACCGCCTCGAACGGCTGCGGCTGGCCTTCCTCGCGTGCATCGACGCAGACCACGTGGTAGCCCCAGCGCGATTCCACCGGGAAACCGGCCAGGCCCTCGCGCAGGCGGAACACCTGGCGGTCGAACTCCGGCGTGGTCTGCCCACGCTGCAGCCAGCCCAGGTCGCCGCCCTCGCTGCTGGATGGGCAACGCGAATGGCGCAGGGCGAAATCGGCGAACAGGTGCGGCGACTCTTTCAGCAGCCCGACCAGCCGCTCGCCCTCGGTACGTGCGGCGAAGCGCCCAGCCACGTCGTCGGCCGGCGCGGCCAGCAGGATATGGCGCAGACGCACGCGGTCGGGGGAGCGGAAGCGCTCCGGGTTCTGCTCGAAGTACCGGCGGCAGTCTTCATCACTCGGTACGCGGTCTTTGATCGCATCTTCCAGCAGCTGTTGGATCAGCACTTCCTCGTCGCTTACTCGGTTGCCCTCCGGCGCCTGCAGCCCAAGCCGCTGCGCTTCCAGGCGCAGCAGCTCGCGCACCACCAGTGCACGTGCCGCTTCGGCACGAGACTGCTCCGGGCGCATCGCCCGGTGGTGCTGCATCTCGCGGGCGATGTCGGCCTCGCTGATCGCGGTCTCGTCCACGAACAGCCGGCACGGTGCCGGCTGCCCGAGCGAGCGCGGCCCCTGCGCTGCCGCGTCATGGTGGTGCGAATGCGCCTCGGCGGGAACCGGCGCAGCGGAGTCGATCACGGTGATCGGCAGGAATTTCGGCAGGCTGCCCATGACTTACTCCCGCGGACCGTAGCGCAGCGTGGCCTGGCGGCGGCGCACCACCTGGTACGGCCTCCACAGGTAGCTGATCGGAATGCTCCACACGTGCACCAGGCGCGTGAACGGCGCGATCAGGAACAGGGTCAGGCCCAGGAAGATATGCATCTTGTAGACCCAGCTGACGCCCTCGATGTAGTCGGCGGCACCGGCACGGAAGGTCACGATGTGCTGTGCCCACTCGGCCAGCTGCACCATCACCCCGCCGTCCAGGTGGCCGGACGAGATGCGGATGCTGTACAGGCCCAGGCACAGCTGGGCGAACAGCAACACCAGCACCAGGGTGTCACCGAAGCTGCCGGTGGCCCGCACGCGCGCGTTGAACAGGCGGCGCACCAGCAGGATGCTGATGCCGATGAAGCACAGTGCGCCGAACACACCACCGACCACCATCGCCAGCATCTGCTTCTGCGAGGAGGTGATGAAGTGCTCGTACACCGCGTGCGGGGTCAGCAGGCCGACCAGGTGGCCACCGAGGATGGCCAGGATGCCGATGTGGAAGCAGTTGCTGCCGATCCGCATGCCCTTGTCCGACAGCATCTGGCTGGAGCCGGTGCGCCAGGTATACATGGCCCTGTCATAGCGGGCCCAGCTGCCGATCAGCAGCACCGCCACGGCGATGTACGGGTAGTACTGGAAGGCGAATTGATGCAGGGAGTAACTCATGGCTGGACCTCTCGATGCGAAGGACGGGCCGGCGAACGCACGGGCGGCTTGCAGTCTTCGGCAGGAGCTTCGGCGCCGAAGCGCACCGCCTCCTCCTCCCACAAACGGTCCATGGCCTCGGCGGTATCGTCGCGGACTTCCTCGCTGGCACGCTGGCGCAGCGCCTGCAGATCGGCCTTGCCGTCACCGGCTTCGACCAGGATCTCGAACAGCACCCGGTGCGGCAGCTCCCGCTCGGCGGCACGCGCCGCCAGCATCCCGGCGATATGGCCGATGTGGTGCAGCCACTCGCGGGCCTCGCTGCCTGGGCGATGGGCCAGGAACTCCAGCAGCAGCGGCAGGTAATCCGGCAGCTCGCGTGCATCCAGTTCGAAGCCGTTGCGGCGGTAGGTTTCGACCAGATCGACCATGGCCTGGCCACGGTCCCGCGACTCGCCATGGATGTGTTCGAACAGCAGCAGGCTCATCGAACGGCCGCGGTCGAAACTGGCCAGCCACGCCGCCTGCGCATCCAGCGCATCGGTGGCCAGCAGCTGCTGCACGAAGCTGCGCAGCTGCTGGCGGCGGGCGGCGTTCAGCGCCGGGTCGTCACAGGCGGCGAGCAGTTCCTCGCCGTGCTCCCACAGTTCTTCGCGGGGGTAGTCCAGCAATACCCCGACCAGCTTGAGCACGCTCATCACACCACCTCCTTGCGGCGGTGGTTCGGGCCCTTGTCCACCACGAAGGTGGTGGTCTTGCGCTGGCCGAACAGGTCGGCCGGGCTGTCACCATTGCAGCCGTTGCCGAAGGTGAAGCCGCAGCCGCCGCGCTCGCCGAAGGCGTCGTTGGCGTACTCGCGGTGGCCGGTCGGAATCACGAAACGGTCCTCGTAGTTGGCGATGGCCAGGTAGCGGTACATCTCCTCCACCTGGGCGATGCTCAGCCCGGTCTGTTCCAGCACCGAGGTGTCTTCCACGCCGTCCACGTTCCTGGCCCGGCGCCAGGCACGCATCGCCATCAGCCGCTCCAGCGCGCGTACCACCGGCGCCTCGTCACCGGCCGTCAGCAGGTTGGCCAGGTAGCGCATCGGAATGCGCAGCGACGCCACGTCCGGCAGTTCCCCGCTCATGCCCACGCGGCCACGCTCGGCGGCAGACTGGATCGGCGACAGCGGCGGCACGTACCAGACCATCGGCAGCGTGCGGTATTCCGGGTGCAGCGGCAGCGCCAGCTTCCAGTCGATCGCCAGCTTGTACACCGGCGACTGCTTGGCAGACTCCAGCCAGCTGTCCGGGATGCCCTCCTTGCGCGCGGCGGCGATCACCGCCGGATCGTTCGGGTCCAGGAAGATATCCAGGTGGGCCTGGTACAGGTCCTTCTCGGCGGCCACCGAAGCGGCCTCGGCGATGCGGTCGGCGTCGTACAGCATCACGCCCAGGTAGCGGATGCGGCCCACGCAGGTTTCCGAGCACACGGTCGGCTCACCCATCTCGATGCGCGGGTAGCAGAAGATGCACTTCTCCGACTTGCCGCTCTTCCAGTTGTAGTAGATCTTCTTGTACGGGCAGGCCGACACGCACATGCGCCAGCCGCGGCACTTGTCCTGGTCGATCAGCACGATGCCATCTTCCTCGCGCTTGTAGATCGCGCCCGAGGGGCACGCCGACACGCACGCCGGGTTCAGGCAGTGCTCGCACAGGCGCGGCAGGTACATCATGAAAGTCTTCTCGAAGGCGCCGTAGATCTCCTTCTGCACCTGGTCGAAGTTGTAGTCGCGCGATCGCTTGCTGAACTCCGAACCGAGGATCTCCTCCCAGTTCGGGCCCCACTCGATCTTCTGCATGCGCTCGCCACTGATCAGCGAACGCGGCCGCGCGGTGGGCTGGTGCTGGCTGTCCTTGGCGGTGTGCAGGTTCTGGTAGTCGAAATCGAACGGCTCGTAGTAGTCGTCGATCTGCGGCAGGTCCGGGTTGGCGAAGATCTTGGCCAGCATGCGCCAGCGGCCACCCGCGCGTGGCACCAGCTTGCCGCTGCCGGTGCGCACCCAGCCACCGTTCCACTTCTCCTGGTTTTCCCATTCCTTCGGGTAGCCGATGCCCGGCTTGGTTTCCACGTTGTTGAACCAGGCGTACTCGACGCCCTCGCGCGAAGTCCAGACGTTCTTGCAGGTGATCGAGCAGGTATGGCAGCCGATGCACTTGTCCAGGTTAAGCACCATCGCGATCTGTGCACGGACCTTCATCACACCACCTCCTTGCTGGCCGATGCCGAAGCACCAGCGGGCTGCTCATCGTCCAACCAATCGATCTTGTCCATCTTGCGCACGATCACGAACTCATCGCGGTTGGTTCCGCAGGTGCCGTAGTAGTTGAAGCCGTAGGCCAGCTGCGCGTAGCCACCGATCATGTGGGTGGGCTTGAGCACGATGCGGGTCACCGAGTTGTGGATGCCGCCGCGGGTGCCGGAAATCTCCGAGCCCGGCACGTTGATGATGCGTTCCTGGGCGTGGTACATCATCGCCATGCCCGGCATCACGCGCTGGCTGACCACCGCGCGCGCAGCAATCGCACCGTTGACGTTGAACAGCTCGATCCAGTCGTTGTCGACGATGCCGGCGCTGCGCGCGTCGTCCTCGCTGATCCACACGATCGGGCCACCGCGCGACAGTGTCTGCATGATCAGGTTGTCGCTGTAGGTGCTGTGGATGCCCCACTTCTGGTGCGGGGTGATCCAGTTCAGCACGATCTCCTTGTTGCCGTTCGGGCGCTGGTTCAGCAGCGGCTCCACCGTGCGCGTGTTGACCGGCGGCCGGTAGCTCATGAAGGCCTCGCCAAAGTCGATCATCCACTCGTGGTCCTGGTAGAACTGCTGGCGACCGGTCACCGTGCGCCACGGAATCAGCTCGTGCACGTTGGTATAGCCGGCGTTGTAGCTGACGTTGTCGTCTTCCAGGCCCGACCAGATCGGCGAGGAAATGATCTTGCGCGGCTGTGCCTGGATGTCACGGAAGCGGATCGCCTCGTGCTCCTTGCCCACGGCCAGGTGGGTGTGCTCGCGGCCGGTGAAGGTGCCCAGCGATTCCCAGGCCTTCACCGCCACGTGGCCGTTGGTTTCCGGCGCCAGGTGCAGGATCACTTCGGCCGCGTCGATCGCGGTCGAGATGGCCGGGCGCCCCTGGCTTACGCCTTCTTCGTGCACGGTGTGGTTCAACTTGCCGAGGAACTCGACCTCGTGCTTCGTGTCCCAGCTCATGCCCTTGCCGCCATTGCCCTGCTTGTCCAGCAGTGGGCCGAGCGAGGTGAACTTGCGGTACAGGTTCGGGTAGTCACGCTCAACCACCGTCATCGACGGCATGGTCTGGCCCGGAATGGCCTCGCACTCGCCCTTCTTCCAGTCGGCTACGCCGAACGGCATGCCCAGCTCGTTGGGGGTGTCGTGCAGGGTCGGCACCAGCACCAGGTCCTTCTCCACACCCAGCACGCCCGGCGCCATCTCGCTCACGGTGCGGGCCACCTCCTTGAAGATGTCCCAGTCACTGCGCGATTCCCAGGCCGGGTCCACCGCCTTCGACAGCGGGTGGATGAACGGGTGCATGTCCGAGGTGTTGAGGTCGTCCTTCTCGTACCAGGTTGCCGTCGGCAGCACGATGTCCGAGTACAGCGCGGTGGTGCACATGCGGAAGTCGAGCGTGACCAGCAGGTCCAGCTTGCCTTCCGGCGCCTCGTCGCGCCACTTCACCTCCTGCGGCTTCACTGCGCCCATTTCGCCCAGGTCCTTGCCCTGCAGCCCGTGGCGCGTACCCAGCAGGTGCCGCAGCATGTACTCGTGGCCCTTGCCCGAGGAACCCAGCAGGTTCGAGCGCCAGATGAACATCATGCGCGGGTGGTTCTGGCTGGCGTCCGGGTCGGCGAAGGCGAAGTCCAGCGAGCCGTCCTTGAACTTGCCCAGCGCATAGTCCGCCGGGGCCACGCCGGCCGCTTCGGCCTCGCGTACCAGCTGCAGCGGGTTGCGGTCCAGCTGCGGGGTGCTCGGCAGCCAGCCCATGCGCACCGCGCGCAGGTTCAGGTCGGCCAGGCTGCCGCCGTACTTGCTCGCATCGGCCAGCGGCGACAGCAGCTCGTCCACCTGCAGCTTCTCGTAGCGCCACTGCCCGGTGTTGAAGTAGAAGAACGAAGTGCCGTTCATGTGGCGCGGCGGCTTGCTCCAGTCCAGGCCGAATGCGAGCGGCTGCCAGCCGGTCTGCGGGCGCAGCTTTTCCTGGCCCACGTAATGCGCCCAGCCGCCACCGGTCTGGCCCACGCAGCCGCACATGATCAGCATGTTGATCAGGCCGCGGTAGTTCATGTCGTTGTGGAACCAGTGGTTCATGCCCGCGCCGACGATGATCATCGATCGGCCGTGGGTCTTGTCGGCGGTACGCGCGAACTCGCGGGCGATCTCGATCACCTCGGCGCGCGACACGCCGGTGATGCGTTCCTGCCACGCCGGCGTGCCCGGCACCATGTCATCGAAGCTCGATGCCACGTTGCCGCCGCCAAAGCCACGGTCCACGCCGTACTGGGCCAGCAGCAGGTCGTAGACCGTGGCCACCAGCGTCTCGCCGCCATCGGCCGTGGCCAGTCGGCGCACCGGAATGTTGCGGTCCAGTACTTCTTCGGCCGGTGCAGCGGTCCAGCCATCGCTTTCAATGCCACCGAAGTACGGGAAGCTCACTGCCTCGATGCCGTCGTTGGCCTCGGACAAGCTCAGGCGCAGGCGCGTATCGGCGCCATTGCTGGCCTTCTCTTCGATGTTCCAACGACCCTTCTCGCCCCAGCGGAAACCGATCGAGCCGTTGGGCACCACGATCTGGCCGCTGTTCTCGTCGTAGGCCAGGGTCTTCCAGTCCGGGTTGTTGGCTTCACCCAGCCCGCCCAGCTCACTGGCACGCAGGAAGCGGCCCGCCACCAGGCGGCCATCGTCGCGACGCTCCAGACGCACCAGCATCGGCATGTCCGAGTACTGGCGGCAGTAGTCCTGGAAATACTGCGAGGGCCAATCAACATGGAACTCGCGCAGGATCACATGGCCGAAGGCAAAGGCCAGCGCCGCGTCGGTGCCCTGCTTGGGGTGCAGCCAGTGGTCGGTCAGCTTGGCCAGCTCGGAATAGTCCGGGCAGATCGCCACCGTCTTGGTGCCGTTGTAGCGCGCCTCGGTGAAGAAATGTGCATCGGGCGTACGCGTCTGCGGCACGTTCGAGCCCCAGGCGATGATGTAGCGACTGTTGTACCAGTCGGCCGATTCGGGCACGTCGGTCTGCTCGCCCCAGATCTGCGGCGAGGCCGGCGGCAGGTCGCAGTACCAGTCGTAGAAGGACAGGCAGGCGCCACCCAGCAGCGACAAATATCGCGCACCGGCGGCGTAGGACACCATCGACATCGCCGGAATCGGCGAGAACCCGACCACGCGGTCCGGGCCGTACTGCTTCACCGTATACAGGTTGGAGGCGGCGATGATCTCGTTGGCCTCTTCCCACTGCAGGCGCACGAAGCCACCCATGCCGCGGCGGGTCTTGTACGAACGCGCCTTCTCCTTGTCCTCCACGATGCTGGCCCAGGCATCGACCGGGGCCTTGCTCTTGCGTGCTTCGCGCCACAGGCGCAGCAGCGTGCCGCGGATCAGCGGGTACTTCAGCCGGTTGGCGCTGTACAGGTACCAGGAATAGCTGGCGCCACGCGGGCAGCCACGTGGTTCATGGTTGGGCAGGTCCGGGCGTGTGCGCGGGTAGTCGGTCTGCTGGGTTTCCCAGGTGACCAGGCCGTTCTTGACGTAGATCTTCCAGCTGCAGGAGCCGGTGCAGTTCACGCCGTGGGTGGATCGTACGATCTTGTCGTACTGCCAGCGGGCGCGGTAACTGTTTTCCCAGTCGCGGCCCTCGCTCTTGGCAAAACCATGGCCATCGGCAAAGGTCTGGGGGTCACGCTTGAAGAACTGCAAGCGATCGAGGAAATAACTCATCGGGGATCTCCCTTTGCGGACATCGGCATCGTGGCTGTGTGTGTCATCTGGCTGCGGTGCGTTTTCATGTCGTCAGCAGGGTGTCTCGGCACCGCGCCGGTAGTACCACCACCAGGTCACGGCCAGGCAGGTGACATAGAAAACAACGAATCCGTACAGCGCCATGTCGGGGCTGCCGGTCAACGTAATGGACGAGCCGTAGCTCTTGGGAATGAAGAAACCGCCGTAGGCACCGATCGCACCGGAGAAACCGACCACTGCGGCCGACTCGATGCTGGCCTGGTGTGCGGCCGTGGCCTTGCCCTCGGCGTTGTCGTTGGCCGACCAGCGCTCATGCAGGGTGCGGAAAATCACCGGGATCATGCGGAAGGTGGTGCCGTTGCCGATGCCACTGAGCACGAACAGCGCCATGAAGCTGAGCAGGAAGCCGTAGAAGTTGCCGCCCTGGCCATCGCTGGGCAGGAAGTGCAGCACGCCGAACACTGCCGCGATCATCAGCGCGAACACCCAGAAGGTCAGGCGTGCACCACCCCAGCGGTCGGCCATGCTGCCACCCACCGAGCGCATCAGCGCGCCCAGCAGCGGGCCGATGAAGGCGTAGGCCAGCGGGTTCACGTCCGGGAACTGGCTCTTCACCAGCATCGGGAAGCCGGCCGAGAAACCGATGTAGGAACCGAAGGTGCCGATGTACAGCCAGCACATCAGCCAGTTGTGCTTGCGGCGGAAGATCACCGCCTGCTCGGAGAACGACGAGCGGGCGCTGGTCAGGTCGTTCATGCCGAACCAGGCCGCGATGGCGCACAGCGCGATGGCCGGCACCCAGATGAAACCGGCGTTCTGCAGGAACAGCGGTGCCCCACCCTCCACCGCGGGCTGCGGTGCACCACCCAGCGCACCGAATACGCCCACGGTGATGACCAGCGGAATCACCGCCTGCGCCACCGACACGCCCACATTGCCCAGGCCGGCGTTCAGGCCCAGCGCCAGGCCCTGCTTCTGCTTGGGGTAGAAGAAGGAGATGTTGGACATCGACGACGAGAAGTTCGCGCCGCCGAAACCACACAGGATCGCGATGGCCACGAACACCCAGTACGGCGTGGCCGGGTCCTGCACCGCATAGCCGAGCCAAAGCGTCGGCGCCAGCAGCGATGCGGTGGACAGCGCGGTCCAGCGGCGGCCGCCGAAGATCGGGATCACGAACGAATAGAAGATGCGCAGGGTCGCGCCGGACAGGCTGGGCAGCGCCACCAGCCAGAACAGCTGGTCGGTGCTGAAGTTGAAGCCGATCTTCGGCAGGCTGATCGACACCGCCGAGAACAGCACCCAGACCGAGAAGGCCAGCAGCAGCGAGGGGATCGAGATGACCAGATTGCGGGTGGCGACCCGCTTGCCGGTGCGCTCCCAATAGCCCGGGTCCTCCGGCGTCCAGTCGCTGATGACGCGACCGGGACTGGCAGTGCTGCGGACAACAGGATCGCTACCGACGGTCATACATGGCTCCAAGGCTGTGGAATGACGTGGGTACTGCGTTTCAAGTTGTGACCCGTCGTCATGCAGCCATTAGGCCGTGCAGCAACAACGACGGGGTTGATCTGGATCAATCAGGGGCCGGTTTCCACCCTGCCCCTGACAAATGTCAAACCGATGAAGCGGTGCTGCGGCGGGTCACCCCGCGCTGGCGCACGCTGTCGCGCACGTCCACATCGAACTGCAGCTGAAGCTGGCTTCCATCTTCCAGGGCAATGTCGAATGGCAGGCCATCGCGGCACGGCAGCCGCGCCGCCAAGGCCTCGACGGCCGAGCGCGGCAGTACCAGGCGGCAGAAGGTGCCTCCGTCGAGCAGTACCGGTTGATCGCCGCCATGCAGCGACACCGCCATGCCCCAGCCTTCGATACCGCCGAAGCGGGTCATGTTCTCGACCGTTTCACCGGCCAGCAGGCGCGCCAGCTCGGCCTCGTCCAGGCGAAGCCGTACCGATTGGTCCTGCAACTGCACTTTCATGACGCAACATCCTCCCATTGTTCGGGGGTATTGCAGTTGACCAGCCCGGCCTCGTCAACCGGCGCCAGCGCCACGGAATTCACGCCAAGACGACGCTGCAGGGCCTGCAGCGAGCGCGGACCGTCCGGGTCGCCCAGCATCGATTCAAGTACGTTGCGACAAGCATCGTCTATATCCACCAGCATGGGCAGGGGATGGCCGGCAAAGATCGTGCATGGACCGCGATGGCCGTCACGCAATTGCTGCAGCAATCGCGGCGGCAGCAGCGGCGTATCCACCGGCACCACCCAGGCCGGGCCATCGGGCATGCGCATCGCCACGCTGTAGAGCCCGCCCAGCGGCCCGCAACGTGCCACGCGGTCCGGCACGCCGCCGAACGCCGGGTAATTTCCGCTGACCCAGACCTCGCGTGCGCCAGCCTGCATCAACAGGCCCCGCATGTGTTCCAGCAAGGTCCGCCCCTGCCACGGCAGCAGCGCCTTGTCGCGGCCCATCCGGGTGGACAGGCCGCCGGCCAGCACGATGCCGTTGACGCTCATCGCCGTAGAGCCACGCCATGCGTGGCTGCGCCGGCCGGGTGCTCGGGAAAGGCCTCATCCACGCATGGCGTGGATCTACTGAACCCCGCGCCGCCCTGAAGGGTGGGGTCAATGCCCGTGGTCGTGCGCATGATCATGGGCATGGGCGGGTTCGCTGTCCGCATGGCACAGGCTGCAACCCTCGCTCCACTCGCTGTCGCCGTCCTCGTAGTGCTCCTGCTTCCAGATCGGGCACTGGTGCTTGACCACCTCGATCAACTGCCGGCACGCGCGGAACGCTTCGTCGCGGTGCGGGCTGCCCGCGGCCACCACCACCGCCACATCGCCGATGCCCAACCGGCCCTTGGCGTGGGCCACATACAGCTTCAGCTTCGGACCGAACGCCGCCTCGACCTCGGCGGCCAGGCGCTTGAACTCGTTCAGCACCAGCGGCTCGAACAGGTCGTAGGTGATCCCGGTCACCAGCCGGCCGATGTTGACGTCGCGCACCTTGCCGATGAACACATCGATGCCGCCGAAGCCCGGATCGGAAACCGCCGCGATGCCCTCGGCCGGATCGATTGCCGCCTGCGCGCGGTCCACCACCTTCGCGATGATCTTCTCGCTCATCGCTCAGCCCCCGCTCACCGGCGGCAGGATCGCCACGCGGCCATCGTCGGGCAGCGCCTCGTGGTCGCGCAGCACGCGTTGCTGGTCGGCGAACGCCGAGTAGTCCAGCAGGCCGGCACGGAAACCCGGCCAACGCAGCGGCAGCAGCTCGCGCAGCGCCTGGCGCAGATCGGCCACGGTGCCACCGGCCACATCCACGGCGATCTCGCGGCTGGCATCCAGATCGGAAAACGCACCGAACAACTGCAGATTCACCTGTTTCATCATGACTCCTGGCTCACCAGCTGCACCGGTTCGTGGTGACCCCAGCCCTGCACGCGCACGTAGGTGCCAGCGCTGGCCAGGTCTCCCTCGGCCTCCAGCACCACCCAGGCGTTGGCCTGCAGCATGGACATCAAACGGAACGACTCCTGCCCGGACAGCACGCGCGCACTCAGGCGTCCCTGTCCGTCCATTTCCACCCGCGCACGCGCGTGGAAGCGCAGGCCCGGCGGCTTGCGCACGTCGGCCTGCAGCGGCAGCTGCAACATGAGCTCCGGCGCCAGCCCCAGCAGGCGGCGCAGTACCGGCTCAACGAAGAAGCGCTGGCCCACCGCAGCCGACACCGGGTTGCCGGGCAGGCCGAAATACAGCGCGCCATTGGGCAGCACCGCAAACAGCAGCGGCTTGCCGGGGCGGATCGCCACCTTGTGGAACACGATGCGCGCACCCCGGCCGCGCAGCGCGTCGGGAATGAAATCGTAGCGGCCGGCCGACACCGCGCCGGTGCTGATCAACAGCTGCGCACCCGCGTCCAGCGCTGCATCCAGTACCGCGTTGAACGCGGCCACGTCGTCGCCCACCGTGCCCTGCCAGACCACCTCGGCACCGGCGGCCTGCAGGCGGCCGACCAGGTACGGCCGGTTGCTGTCACGGATCTGACCGGATTCCAGCGTCTGCGCCGCCTCGGTCACCAGTTCCTTGCCGGTGGCGATCACCGCCGCCTTCGGCCGTGCCACCACCGCCACCTCGCCCACGCCGATGGCATGCAGCAGGGTGCGCGCGTTGATGTCCAGCAACTGCCCGGCCCGCAGCACGCGCTCGCCGTCGCTCACATCCTCGCCGCGCAGGCGCACGTTCTGGCCCGGCTTCACCGATGTCTTCAGGGCGATGCGGGCCGGGCGGCCGTCCTCGCTGGCGAGGATCTCCACATTCTCGACCGGCACCACCGTATCCAGCCCAACCGGCATGCGCGCACCGGTCATGATTTCCCAGGCACCCTCGCCGCCTTCGGCGCCAGCATCGCCGGCCGCCTGCCAACCCTGCACGGCAAATTCGGTACCGGCCTCGAACGCCGTGCCGTTGGCGCGCAGCGCGAAGCCGTCCATCGCCGAATTGTCGAACGGCGGCAGCGACTGCGCGCTGTGGATGTCACGGGCCAGCGTGCGGCCCGCGGCCTCATGCAGCGGCAGATGCTCGGCCGGCAGCGGCTTGGCCGCGTCCAGCAGGTGCTGCAAGGCATCGCTGTAGGCAATCATCAGTGGCCATCCCCCTCGACCATCGCCAGGGCATGGCCCAGTACCGGCGCCAGGATATCCAGGCACTGCGCCGCCGCCTTCGGGCTGCCGGGCAATGCGAACACCAGCATGTTGCCCAGCTGTACCACCTCGGCGCGGCTCAGCCAGGCCATCGGCGTGTGCTGCGCACTCAGGGCCCGCACCATCTGCGCCAGGCCATGCACGGGCCGCGCGTTCAAGGAACGCAGCGCCTCCGGGGTCAGGTCACGCGGGCCCAGCCCGGTACCACCGGTACACAGGCACAGGCGCACGCCCTCGGCAGCCAAGGCCTGCAGGCGGCCCGCCAACGGCTCGATGCCATCGGGCAGCACTTCGGCGGCCACTACGTCGCCACCCAGCTTTCTCAGGCCGGTCACCAGGGTCGGGCCGGACACATCCTCATAAGTGCCTTCGCTGGCGCGATCGCTCAGCGTAATCACCGCGCAGGCCGCACCCTCCAACCCCTTAGGTGCACGTGGGTTGAAACGCACGCGCTCGGCCTCGTCCATGCCATCCGGGTGCAGCCAGACCCCGCGCTTGCCGCCTTCCTTGAACAGCAGGCGGATGCCTTCGATGCGCAGTGCCGGTTCCACTGGCTTGCTCAGGTCGTACAGGGTCAGCAACGCCGCGTTGACACCAGCCAGCGCCTCCATCTCGACGCCGGTGCGTGCCTCGCTGGCGCACTCGCACCACACGCGGATCGCCTGCCGCTCCGGCACCGGTGCGCAGAACACCTGCACCAGTTCCAGCGGCAGCGGATGGCACAGCGGCATCAGCATCGACGCCATCTTGGCGCCCTGCAGGCCGGCAATCTCGGCCATCACCAGCGCATCGCCTTTGGGCAGGCGGCGCTCGACGATCAGCGGATAGGCCACTGGACCGGCATGCAGCTCGCCCACCGCCACCGCACGGCGGCGGCTGATGCGCTTGTTACGGACATCGGCCATGTGGAAGGCCGCATTCAATTCCCCACTCATCGTGTTGCTCATCCTCCGATGGAGGCCAGGTGCGGGGTCAGCCCGGTCTGGCCCTGGTGCAGTCCATGCCCGGCCGCTTTCAGGCCAAGCTGTGTGGTGATGCGTGCCAGCAGCGCGTCGTGGTCCTCATCGCGCTGCAGCAGCGGGCGCAGCGGTACGCCGAACTCGCCGAACAGGCACAGCCGCAAGTCGCCCTTGGCGGTCACCCGCAGGCGGTTGCAGCCCTTGCAGAAGTCACGCGAATACGGGGCAATGATGCCGATGCTGCCGCGATGGTCGGGGTGGCCGAACTCGCGCGCCGGGCCGGCGTCGGCGGCGCGCGGACGCTCGTGCCAGCCAGCGGCCAGCAGCTGCTCGATCACCACGTCGGCGCGCAGGTGGTGGCGCTGGAAATAGGCTTCGTTGTCGCCGGTGCGCATCAGTTCGATGAAGCGCACGCTGAAGGGGCGGCCACGCAGGTAGTCCATCCACTGCGGCAACTCGTCATCGTTCAGGCCACGCAGCAGCACCGCGTTGAGCTTGATCGCCGGCAGGCCCAACGCCTGCGCCAGGGCCAGGCCCTGTTCGATCTCCGGCAGGCGGTCGTGCCCGGTGATGGTCTTGAAGCGTTCGCGCTGCAGGCTGTCCATGCTCACGTTCAGCGCAGTCAGGCCGGCCCGGTGCCACCCCGGCAGGCGCCGCGGCAGCAACGTGCCATTGGTGGTGATGGCCACCTTGCGGATGCCCGGCACCGCCGCCACGGTGGCGATGATCTCGTCCAGATCCTTGCGCAGGCTGGGCTCGCCGCCGGTCAGGCGGATCTTGCTCATACCCAGCGCGGCAAACGCACGCACCAGCCTCGCGATTTCATCCACCTGCAGGAAGCGCGGGCGGCCATCGGCCTGGTAACCGTCGGGCAGGCAGTAGCTGCAACGGAAGTTGCAGGCTTCGGTCAACGACAGGCGCAGGTACGGAAAGCTGCGTCCGAAACCGTCGGTGAGTTGGCTCATGGCTGGTCCACCTTGTTGCTCCACCGTCTTGCCTGTGCCCGGAACGGCCCGGATACCCTCGCCTGCTGGAACGATTGCCAGAGTACGCGGCCTTCAGTTCCATGGGCATGACTTAAATCAATCGCGTTCGGCCCCGCGCGGCAGGCGTTGTGGCAGCATGCGGCTTTCCGTGCAGCGGGCGTGTGACAACCCTCATGATGATGAACGATTTCCAGCAACTGCTGCATGCCGCCGGCGAGCAGGCTGAACCGCAACGCCTGCTGTTCGTATTCGTGCGCGCCGAGCTGCCCGAATCGCCCACCGGTGACCAGCGCGACCGGCATGACCGCCGCGAGGGCGGCACCCTGTCGCCGGTGCTGTGCGTGGACAAGCTGCCAGCCGAGGTGCCCAGCTTCCAGGCGCTGGCGACCGAATCGACCACCACCGGCATCGACTGGGACCTGGTGTTCGTGGCGGCGCTGGATGGCAGAGGCGGTTTCGCACCCAACAGCGACGAAGCCGCGCGCCCGCTGAAGCTGATGGTCAACGCCATCCATGACGGTCAGATCGGCCGCTTCGCCGCCTTCGACCGTGGCGGCGAGCCCGTTCAGTTCTATTGAGCCACCAGCTGCAGGGTCAGGAAGAAGATCACCAGCACGGTGTTCAGCCCCCAGGCGACGGTCAACCCGCGCGCCGCCACACCCAGGTTGGGGTTGTGCGCGGTGGGCGCCGCCCGCCAGACCGCCGGGATGATCCAGCCGGTATAAAGCAGCAGCACGGCAAATACCCCCAGCAGCAGCGTGGTGCGCTGGTTGGCCAGGGCCCAGAGGGCCACCGCCCACAGAATGTTGCTGGGAATGACGCCCTGCAGCCAGAACACACTCCACAGGCGGGAACGGCCCTGGGTGTCGGGGGTGGGGTGCAGCGAAGCGGTCGCGGTCATAAGTCTCCTTCTGTTTAGGAAACGTGCTGAACAAGCCTGCGCTTGGTGGCTGGGAACGTCAACCCGAGTCGCACGTCACGCTTTGACGCTTGTAGAGGCGGGCCATGCTCGACTCAGGCCCTTCCCTTCAGAGCCTGTCGTCATCGCCCCTCCCCCCTTGTTCCCTAACGCCCCCCAACCTCGACACCTGTCGCAGATTGCACGGTGCGGGCGGACCGCCGCGCCAGCTAGCGCTGGCGGTGCTTAACAGCGTGGGAGAATGCCGAAAGCGTCTCCAATCGAGTGATGTTTGCAACTCTTCTGATTGGCATTGCACAGCGCCACGGGCTCAGATGGCGTGCCACCGGAAAAGGGTGGCCGGGTTTCGAATCCCGAGTTGGTCCTGAGTGATTGCGCTTGCCAGTCGGCGTCCACATTCCGTGGCGCCGGCTGGCAATCCGTCTGCCGGCTATGGCGGGCGGTGCGTGGGGGCGTTCGCGCCCACCGGCTTGGGACCAACCCGGATTCGAACCACGTACCGCCCGCCACTTTTATGGGTGGCGGCTACCGATTGCCCTGCACGGAGCCTTGCCATGAACGAATCGGACTTCCCGCATCTGCACGCCTACCGCAGCACCGCCGGCGACGACGGTTCGCCACAGGCTGCGCCAACAGTGGACAGGAACACCTTCATTGCCAATCTCCACCGCATCGGCTCCGGTGCGGCGGCTGATGGGCAGCCGTGGCCGGAGCGGCATCAGCTGCCCGGGCGCTGCCTGGCCCTGGCCGATGCCGATTGCGCGTTGAGCGGGTTGCGGGTGGTGCTGGAAATGCTGCTGGCGGCCGAACGCACCCGGCAGAATGGCGAACCCGAAGAGTACGTGGGCGACCGGGTGATGGAGGGGTTGGTCATGGCCTGCCAGTCGTTGTGCGCGCAGGCGGTGGGGCGCTTGCAGGTGGGTGAGCAGTAGCCTCTATCGATGTCGCCTTTGCCCCCTTTTCGCCCCGGCGTTCGCCCGCACAAATGCGACGCCCTTCGCCTTACTCGCCCTGTGACGGCCGCTCCAGACTGGCGCGCGCCCCCTTCCGTCTGACCACACGACCATGCTGGCAAGGGTGATCAGGGCAATTGAATCACTCGCACTTTCAGAGCTGTGCAGACGGAGGCATCAGAAACCAATGCAGAATTTCAAAAGCACCTTGGCGTTGCTCGTGGCCGCCGGTTGCTGCGTGGCCCCAGACATGGCGCACGCGTTCCAGCTGATCAGAGAAGAGGCAGATATCAGGCTTGTGGATGGCACACCCGCGATCTGCATACCGGAAAAAGCGAAGGGTTCGTTCCCAGTGGCCAACCTGCTACTGCTGGAGTACTACACGCTCGAATCCGAAAGCTGGGCCATCCGCCTGAAGGACGATGCCAAGCCAATGAAGCTAAAGCCTGGCAATTGCATTGCATACGGCTCAATACCAGACGGCTACGAGCGGGATGGGCCAAAAGAAAATAGGGAAAATTTTCAATTGAAATTGAACACAATCTACTATTTCCAAGCAAGCCGGAACATTCCGAATCTTTGGTACTTTCCCACCGCCATCTATGAAGCCACATTCTGTTTGAAAGAGGACACCGATGGCATCGTCAGCATTCAGAAGGGGGCCGCATGTCCCGACTCCGGCAGATGAGCCTTCCGAAACAAGCAGCGATCCTCGGCCTCCTGCTTCTAAGCGGCTGTCACCTTACCCGGAATCAAGCACTTTCACCCAAGCCGGAGTTAGGCACGGTCAAGGTGACCGTCACGGTGCCCGAGGAACTTGTGGCCCGAGATATGCGGGTGATGTACCGCTCGACGAGATGCACCACAACGTACCGGTCCATGCTGGACTGGGGAAAACGTACACGAGACAACTATGCGCCACTGGAGATTCGACCCGTGCGCCGCCCAGGAACAAATGTTTACGAGGCCTCAATGGCAGTCGATGGCGGCGGCGCGTGCCGCTGGAAACTCAGCAACGTAACCTTTGGAGTCGAGCACGGAGATCCATCCAGATTTGGAGGTGATGTGATTCAGGGCATGGGCGGCGACGTCGTTGTAATGTTTGACGAGGTCCGTTCCGCACATGGTGCCCCCAACGCCGAACCCAACGTCAGCACTGACGGTGTCATGTCAATAAAGCGTGACTACTATCCGTGGCTGAGTGAACATTTCATCGGCGGACATCGAAAGATCATCACCCTGACCACGGACGAGCCCACATTCATAAGATATCGCGCGCTTGACGCGCGCGTCATCCACTTCGAACCCGCCTATCATCCCGGATTCCTGACTCACTCAGTGAGCCCCAAAGTAAAGCGCGAAGGCAACAAGACCATCTTTTACTATCCCGATGGCAGCAGCAGGCCAGAGAGTCGCACCATGCCCCGGTTCAAGACGCTTCAGGAAATCCGTATGGCCACTGAAGCGAGTCAATGATGAGCTGAGCCGTTCGGCAGGCCCATCGACGAAGGGCCAATCACCATCGGACGGCTTAACTGCCTGCTCGCTGCCAAGCTCTCGCCGCGCCGCGCCGATGCCGATGCCGATGCCGATGCCGATGCCGATGCCGATGCCGATTGTGCGTTGAATGGATTGCGGGTGGTGCTGGAAATGCGGTTGGCGGCGGAACGCACCCGGCAGAACGGCGAACCCGGGCAGTACCTGGGCGACCGGGTGATGGAGAGATTGGTCATGGCTTGCCAGTCGCTTTGCGCGCAGGGGGTGGGGCGGTTGCAGCCCGAAGGGTGAAGGGCATGCGTAACGCCCTTCAGCTTGGATCGCTTTCAGCAGGCGTCAGTGCTCGCTGAAAGCGCTCCTCAGATTGACGCCGATGATCGGTGAGAAGTCCACCTTCCACAGCTCCAGTTCGAAGAGCTGATCGTGATTGTCCAGGCACAGGGTGACTCTCACCGGCACGCCGTCGGCATCGGCAAGCATCGCCGTGGCAATGTCACTTCCGAAGACCTGGGTCGTGCTGGACAGGAACACCACGCCCCCGAATCCGACGACCTCCACGTCCTCCACCTGGGCGAGCGCCAGATCCTTCAACAACCGTTCGGACACCTCGGTCGTCTCGGGCAGCAGCCTGTGGATGAGGGAGACCTCGTCGGGGGTGAGGAATCTGGGCACGGAATGTCCTTCAGGACACTGCATCCAGCCTCCCCCGCAAAGACTACTGTGAGTAATTGACTTCTTTAGTGACATTTCCACTTCGGTCGTACCATCGCCACACACCGGCCTTATGCCCATTCTTAAACTGTCCACGCATACGAATATACCCATCATCTGCGGCGACAAATGGACCATCAGCAATCTCGCACCCCTTCAAAGAGCCCGCTTTTCCCCACGGCTCGATCTTCAGTCGAGCGGGCTCAACACATTCTATCCGCTCATCGTCGAACGAATTCGTCGTTGCGCCCTGCTTCTGATCCGCACATGCCGAAGAAAGCAACGCCAGCAGGACGCATGTCATGTATCTCTTCATACCTACCTCAGCCCAGGAACCTTCGAGTTGAGCAATCGTTTGTTCTGCTCTTGCTGCAGTTCGACTGTACTAGCATTCCAAAGTGTCTTGGCTACAAATGATTGGCAATGGTTCGTAGGCCCCCACCTACCAAGTGATCTCCCTATCTGAAGCTGGGAATTGACTCTCGCTTCGTCGACATTTTTAACCACTTTGCATAATGCTCCAGGCTCATTGCTACGACCGACATGGTTGGTCACCTGCACGGGATCGCCTGGCATGTCTCCACTGTCGTTACCAGGTACGTTTCCACGAGTGCCACCCATGCCTGCCTCAACTGTATCCGTACGAATCCATTGGTGATCAATTGGATTGTTGGATACTCCAAAGGCCGGCTGACTACATACAAGTACTTCCAAGCCCTCAGGGTCAATCCAACTCATCGGATTTCCCATCACGTAGCCAAAGGTGTTTGGCCCCGCTGCGAGCCCAATCGGATCACTCTGCGAGTACCGCCCCACCGCCGGGTCGTATTCACGCTGGTAGTTATAGAACAACCCACTCACATCCGTCGCCTGCTGGCCCGGGAAACGCAGTGCCAGCTCGAACGCCACACCATCGCCATCCGGATCAGCACTCGGAATCTGGTTACCGAATACCTCGCTCTTGTTGCTCCATTCCCAGATCGCGACATTCCGCACCGGGTCGACCACCACGCGCGGCGTACCCAGATGATCTGGTTGGACGTAGGCCAGCTCCGGCACGCCGGTAGCCGGCATGTTGATCAGCGCTACCGGATAGTTGTCCAGCCAGATGGCCTGCCGCTGCGCCTGGCCCGTGGCCGAGTAGTTGCCCAGCCATTGCCCTGCTTCGTCATACAGGGTGATCTGAGCAGCGCCACCGGCCGGGCTGCGCAGCACGCGCTCGCCGCGATGGTTGTAACCGTAGCTCTCCAGTGCGGCATTACCCTGCTTCACCGCGTTCATGCGATTGGCATCGCTGTAGGTGAACGTCTTGCTGCCGATGCTGGTGGTGTTGCCCGCCGCGTCATGGTTGCGCGCTTCGCCGTCCACGGCGGTCAGCCGGTGGCTGGTTGCGGGATAGGTGTAGCTGGCAGTGCCCGCCGAAGTGGTCAGCGCGGTGCGATTGCCGGTGGCGTCATACGCATAGGTTTCAATCGGCGTGCCAGTCGCGCCGTCCTGGGTCTGGGTCAGGCGACCCAGCGCGTCGTAGGCGTACTTGGCGAGTACCGTTGAGCCTGTGCCGTTCTTCAGCTCGGTGATCGAACCGACCGGGTCATAGCCGTAGCCCAGCGACAGGCCGCCCGCGGCCGGGTCGTGCACCGCTTGCGGTCGATAGTCCAGGTCCAACGGACGCTGCAGCTGGCGGCCATTGCCGTAGGTCCAGCCTGTCGCCGGACCGAAGGCCGCGTAGGTCACGTTGTTCACCACGATCTGGCGCGCCTGGCCGGGCCGGGTCAGGCCGATCTGGCTGATGCGGCCCTGGATATCACGCACGTAGTCGGCCACGCTGCCGTCGGGGTAGGTCAACGCAGTCAGACGGCCCGACTTGCTGTAGGCGTAGCGCAGCGTGCTGGCGACACCATTGATCGTCTGCACTTTACGGGTGACCTGGCCGAAGCGGTCGTGGCAGTACTGGGTGCTGCCATTGGCATGCAGCACCTGCCCCAGGCGTCCCTTGGCAAAGCGCTCGTCGGTGGCACAGGCAGTCGGTGCCACGTCATAGCTGTAGCCCACGTCCAGATTGGGGTCTGGATAGGCAATGCCGATCAGGCGGTTGAGCGCATCGTAGTGATAGGTGGCGGTGACGCCGCGTGCATCGGTGGCCGTCTTGCGGTTGCCGGCGGCGTCCACGGTGAAGCTGCTGGCGCCACTGTCCGGGCTGACCTGCCCAGTCAGGTCACCGAACCCGTTGTAGGCATAGGTCGTATGCAGGCCTTTCGGGTCGGTGACCTGGGTGACCTGGTCCAGCGCGTTGTACTGGCTGCGGATCTCCGCCGCCACGCCGCCGACATCCTGCAGGGTCTGCGCCAGTCGGTTGAGCGGATCGTACTGCTGGCTGGTCACGCGCTGCAGGGCGTCGGTCACGGTCTGCGGGTTGCCGTTGGCATCGTAGGCAAAGCCGGTGGCGTGATTGCCCGCGTCCTTCAGTGCGGTCAGCTGGCCGAGCGTGTTGAACGTCCGTGCCAGGGTACGGCGCAGCGTCCCGCCTGCATCGAGCGTGTCTTCCTTGAGGCGATTGCCGGCATTGTCCAGCGTGTAGTGGATGGTGTTGCCAGCGCTGTCGGCGATGTCCGTCAGCCGCTGCGCGGCGTCGTAGAC